>DBHR01000019.1 GCA_002296225.1 Acidobacteria bacterium UBA823
GGCCCGCGTCAAGTGTGCGGTGCTGGCGTGGCACACGTTGCGCGCGGCGGTCGAAGAAGACGGCGAGGTCGCCACGACGGAGTAGCGATGGATAATCTCAAGCGGAATGTTGATTCCACACCGGCCGCTCCCAAGCTTCAATCTGGCGCAGCCCAGGAGGTTTCCGGCGGAACTCCGTCAGCGGATGTTCCGGCGATCGCTGCCAAGGCGATCACGAGTGACCCAGTGGCGACGCTCAGGTTGAAGCCCCGGATCCTTGAGACGCTGTCGACCGTGTTCGACCCCGAGATCCCGGTGAACATCTGCGAACTCGGATTGATCTACGACGTCGTGGTAGATGCCAGCCACGCCGTGCGCGTCACGATGACGTTGACGGCCCCGAACTGTCCGGCAGCACAGATTTTGCCTGGTGAGGTGAAGACGAAGGTTGCCGCTGTCGAGGGTGTGACGGACGTCAGCGTCGAGGTGGTTTGGGAGCCCACGTGGACACCCGACCGGATGTCAGACGCGGCGAAGCTGCAGCTCGGCATGCTTTGAGGACGGTCGGTTCGAGCCTCACGCGAGAGCGCAGTTTCGGCCGTTGGCGTTGACCTCCTCCACTGCTCGGTGTGCAGTGGTCACTAGTTCCAGTTCTTCCCAACTTGAGCCGAGTGCCAACGTGTCGTGCCGGGCACTGGCTGGCGGCGGCGCGGCCGATCTGCCAGTTTCCTGAAGCACCGTGGTCCCCGTGACTGCCGGCGAGTTGGCTGACGGAACCCGCCCCCGATGATAGGCTCTCCGAGAAACGAGCAAGCATCATGATTGTCGGACGCCGCACGCCACAACCGTTGAACGCGCCCAAACATACTCGACGCGCTGGCTTTTTACGACAGGGCCTGATGCAGCCGCTCCTGGTCTGGAAGCATCTGGCGTTTGGTGCTGCGCTAGTACTGGCGTGCGTACTGCTGTTTGGCCAGACCGTGGACTTTGGATTCGTCCGGGCGGACGACGAGGACCTCCTTACTGGCAACCAGACGTTTCTGTCAGAGCTTGCCAATGCCCCGCGTGTCTTCACTCGGAGTTACTTTGAGGTTGACGGTGAGCTGAGTGCCCTCGAGACCTACTACCGTCCGCTCGTGGTGCTGTCGTTCATGGCTGATGCACAGCTCGAGGGTGAGGGCCAGGAGGTCTACCACGCCACCAACGTATTTCTCCACGTGACGGTCGTCTTACTGCTCTTCGGTCTGGCCGTGCGCCTCGGTGCGAGTGGCTCCGCCGCTTTCGGGGCCGCGCTCCTGTTCGCCGTACATCCACTCACGGTCCAGACAGTTGGCTGGATCGTCGGCCGCAACGACTCTTTGTTGGCTCTCTTTGCCCTACTGTCGCTGATTGGTCTCGACGCGTGCTTGCGCGGCAACCGGTCCTGGGGGCCGTGGCTCCACCTTGCGGCGTTCGCCCTCGCTCTCTTCACCAAGGAGACCGGCGTGGTATTGCTGCTGGCGTACGGGTTGCTCGTCTGGCTCTGGTACGACCGGTTACGATTCTACCGGGAGCTGCGGTGGCTGCTTTGGGGCTATTTCGGCGTAGCCGTGTTTTGGGTAGTGATGCGCCAGCTCGCGCTGGCTGGAGGCGAGGGTTCCGCGACGCCGACCGAATCGTTGGTGACGGCGGCGCGCAATCTCCCGCAACTGTTGGTGTATTTCGGCAAAGTCGTCTTTCCGGTCAATCTCAATGTGATGCCGTCTGTGGATGCGCGCGCGTTAGGGCTTGGCGTGTTGGCCCTTGGCGTTCTCGCCGTGACCTTCCGGCGGCTACCGACGCGCCGAACGGTGGCCGTGCTGTCCTGGTTCGTCTTGTTCCTAGTGCCGCCGCTGGTGGTACCAGACTTGCCAGCGTACGAGCATAGGACATACGTGCCACTTCTAGGGCTGGCGCTCGGACTATCGCAACTGCCCGCCCCTGCCGGCACCTGGTGGCGCTGGAGCGGACCCCGTCTCGTCCTCATGGCTCTGGTTGTAGTGTTCGGAGGGCTCACACGAGGGCACCTACAGAATTTTCGCGACCCGCTCACTTTCTGGGTCAGCGCCACGCGCGGCACGGCCTATGCCCCGATTGCGCACGTGAACGTCGGACGGATCCTCGAGGAGCTCGACCAGCCAGGGCGGGCGGCAGCAGAATATCGAGCGGCGCTGGCGATTGACCCGACGACGCCCAAGGCGAACAATAATCTCGGCATTGCGCTGATGACGCTGGGGCGGGACCAACTGGCCCTTCCGTACTTCGAGCGTGAACTTGAGGTCAATCCAACCAACGCTGAGGCACACTTCAACATCGGACTGTTCCACAAGATAACCGGGCATCCGGCGGAGAGCGTCTCGTACTGGGCCACGGCGCTCGAGCACAATCCGTTCTTCGTGCCAGCCTATGAACAGCTCATTGAGCACTATGGCCAGACCGGCGATGTTGCTCGCCGCGATGAGTATCAAGCGCAGCTAGACGTGCTGCTGCAACGTTTGGTGGCCCGGTAAGACCAACGGTCAAGGCGTGCGCATCGGCAATTTCAGGCGCCGCTTTCTCTCCTCGCCTGGGGCCTGAGACCATCTCGTCGCCCCAAGAATTTACCTGCCTGCGACATTGGTTGGCGCCAACCTCAAGAACCGACTTTTTGATTTCTTTAGCAGTTCGACTTGTCGGCACTCACCGTTGTTATTCCCTGCCGGCACTAGCATCTCGTGGCACCCGTCCGTTGAACCACCCATCAATGGGACAAAGCGCGCCCGCATGAACGGGTCGGTATCTCTGAAGAGGACGGCGTCCCTCATGCCTCATTCTCAACCGGATTCTCTAATCGACCGATCTTCTCGATCTCGATCGCGACGCGGTCGCCGGCTTGCAGGAAACGCTTCGGCCGGCGCATGAAGCCGACCCCGTGCGGTGTGCCGGTGAGGATGACCGTGCCGGGGAGTAGCGTTGTGCCCTCGCTGACGAAGCTCACCAGACTCGGGACGTCGAAGATCATGTCGTCGGTCGTCCAGTCCTGAAGCACCTCGTCGTTGACGATCGTACGCAGCCTGAGCGCGTGCGGGTCGGGGATCTCATCTTTTGTCACGATGGCCGGGCCGAGCGGGCAAAATGTGTCGAAGCTCTTGCCGCGGCACCACTGCGTGCCGCCCCGCCGGATCTGCCAACGGCGTCCCGAGATATCGTTCGCGCAGGTGTAGCCCAACACGTGCGCCAGCGCATCGTTTCGGGAGACGTTTTTTGCGGTTCGTCCAATCACGACCGTTAACTCAGCCTCGTAGTCAACCTCGGTGGGTTCGACCCGTGGCAGCCGGATCGGCGCGCCAGGATGCTGGAGCGACCCTGGCGCCTTGAGGAAGATCACCGGGTATTCGGGAATCCCAGCCTTGACTTCCTCAGCGTGACGGCGATAGTTGAGGCCGATTGCGAAAATGGTGGGTGGGAGGCAGGGTGCGAGCAGTGTACCGATGGTCTCGGTGCGGTCCGTGACCGTGCCGCCGTCGAACGGTGTGCCCTCGAAGACGCGGGCGGTTGTGTTGTCCACCTGAGCACCAAAGCGCTCTTGTCCTGCTCCGTCGACGAACCGGATGATCCGCATGTGCCCTCCTACCTCGGCCGCTGACAACACGGTCGGCGGGCAGGTTGTATCACCGCTCGTGCGTGTGGCGCAATGAGGCGACTCGTGGACCGGTCCCTGTTGTCTGTCGAAGCCGTGCGGATGCTTAGGGCTGAGGAGGCCAACGCTTAGGACACGCGGAGAGCTTAGTTCGTGCCCAGGGGCGGCTTTACGGTGAAATACTGGTTGATCGCAGGCCGGTCGATCCGGCGGGTCGTGCCGTTCGGCCAGCGTACCTCGATCGTCTCGACCTCGGTTTGGGCGCCGAGCCCAAAATGGGCGGTGGCCGAGTGCTGTGCCGAGAAAGAGTCACCGGTCACGAACCGTCTGAACTGTGAGCCTGTCTCGGTCACTATGGTCACTGTCGCGCCGATTGTCGACAGTCCTGGGCCACCTTCACGGAGGCGCACGCCAATCCAATTTCCGGCCTCGGGGAGGCGGTTCTGGTATACGTGCAGCGTGTGGTCGTTAGTTTCCCACTTAAACTCGACCACGAGAAGGTCCACGTGGCCGTCACCATCGAGGTCGTCCGTCACGACGGCTCGGGCATCATATTCAAAGGCCACCCCCAGCAGGTACGCGACATTCGTGAAGCGCGTGCCGCCGCCGTTCATCCAGAGGACCTTGTGCTCGTAGCCGTTCCAGGAGATCTCCGTTTCCTGCAGTGGTGACATCACGAATTGGAACATGTCGTCGCGGCCGGCATTCTCTTGCGAGTCATCGGTGTAGATGTCGTGGCGCCAGAAGACCGTGCAGTAGTCCTGAATGCTCTTCCCGCTGATGTGGCCGTTCGCCACGAAGATGTCCTGATCGCCGTCATTGTCGAAATCAAATGACGAAGTGCCCCACGACCATCCGCTCTGGGCGATCTGATCATTGAAGGCCGCGACACCGAATTTGTTGCCCTGACGCACGAACATCCGGTTGCCGTAGCCCATCGTGGATCGCAAATCGTTTTGTTCCGGTTTGTCCTCTGGTCCGAGTCCCATGCCTTCGAGACGCCGTGCCGTCGTGGAGCCCATACCGGTAACGTAGAGGTCAAGATTCCCATCGAGGTCGTAATCGCCGAATGTGTGCGACATGCCGAACAGATGCCGATTGCGTCCAAGGTCTTCGGTGACATCGGTGAACTGTCCGGTCCCGTCGTTTAGATAGAGGTCGAGGCCGGCGAAGTCGCTCACGACAATCAAGTCCATGTCGTTGTCGTTGTCGAGGTCCACGAACGAGCTGCTGTAGGTGCGACGGAATCGCTTTGCGCTCAGCCCCGCCGCCTCCGTCACGTCGATGAAGGTGCCGTCACCCTCGTTACGGAAGAGATATGCGGGGTGACCGTCGTTGGCGTCGTAATAGGGCGACGCCATCTGCCCATCGTCGTACGAGTTCTTGTAGTTAGCGATGAAGAGGTCTAGGTCTCCGTCTGCGTCGATGTCGCTCGCTGTGAACACCTTCGGTTGTTCGAACTGCGCGTCGGCGAGCCGTCGACCTGGCGTCGTGAACTGACCGCTCGAGTCGCCTTCGAACAGCAGCGGATACAGGCTGGTGTCCACGGCTACGAAGTCGAGGTGCCCGTCACCGGTGAAGTCGGCGAGGATGGCCGCATCAGCGAACGCGTGGTCGTTACTCAGAAACGGCGTCGATTCGAACTGCCCTGAGCCGCGGTTCCAGAAGACAAGGTTCCGTCCAGCCAAGATGATCTCCGACCGACCGTCTCCGTTGAGGTCCTGGACCAGAAGCGGCTGTAAGAGACGCGACGTGTCCGTACTTGCCACCTGAAACACTTTCTGAAACGCCGGTGGGGCGTAGCGCTCCAGTATTTCGAGGTTTGCGACCTCAATGTCATCGGGAATCGGCACGTCCTGCGCGTCGACCCGCGGGGACCAGGTGACAGCGAGTGTGGCTTGGACAATCACCCGATGCGGCGGATTTTCGCGTACGGCGTGAATAACCGCCGACACCTCGGAATGGGCAGCTCGGCCGGCCTCGGGGGGTTCGAAGCTGCTGTGATGCCATTCCGTCTGTTCGATTTCGTAGCCTTCGCTCTGAAACTGGTCGAGCACTGCTCTCCAGTCATCGGGAGAAAGGTTGTGGCTCGCGCCGCTGTAGGTCGTGCGCTGGATGCCGAGGTCGAGCGACTCTCGGCCAGTCAAGCCGCCGAAGCTGAGCGTTGAGAAGGGAAAACTGCCCAGCGCGTTGTAATGGTCGTCGCCTTGCAGCAATTCATCCCATAGCTGGACGAACCGTTGCTCGTAGTGCTGGGCCAGAACCTCTGGGCTCCAGACGGTCTGGTCCAGTTGTGCACGCGCGGCGAGGAACGGCTGGGCGCCGACGGGCGCCGGCGGGAAGGTCTGTGACGCAGACTGTGCCGTCGCGAGAGCGACGACTAGCAGAACGCCGCCGCTCATCGCAGCCACGCGCCCGATGTTTGCAGAGTGGGTCATGGTGTTCCTCACGCCGGACGGTCGTCGGTTCCGCTTTACTGCGGCGGAGTCACGGTGATGTATTGATTCACGGCCGGCCGTTCGACCCGGCGGTGCATCCCATTGGCCCATCGCACCTCGATGGCGTCAACCGCCGTCGCTTGGCCAAGGCCGAAGTGCACAGTTGCCGCGTGCTGGGCAGAGTATGAGTCCCCGGTGACGATCCGCCCGACCTGTCTTCCCGCGGAGTGTTCGAGTGTCACGGTCGCGCCCACCGCCCAGAACCCGTTGGCGGCATCCTGCAACCGGACACCGATCCAGTTGCCGGCCTCGGCCAGGCGATTCTGGTAGACGTGCAATCGATGGTCGTTGTTGTCACCCGTACCGCCACCAGACTTGTACTCAATGACGAGGAGGTCAACGTGACCATCGGCATCAAGGTCGTCGGTCACCACGGCCCGGCCGTCGTACTCGAAGGCGACGCCAAGGAGATAAGCCACGTTGGTAAATTTGGCGCCGCCCTCGTTCATCCACAGCACCTTGTGCTCATACCCGTTCCAAGAGATTTCCGTCTCCTGCAGCGGTGACATTACGAACTGGAACATGTTTTCACGCGCGGCGTTGTCCTGCGAGTCGTCGGTATAGATGTCATGGCGCCAGAAGGTCGTACAGTAATCTGCGGTACTGCCGCCGCTCAGATGGCCGTTGGCCACGAAGATGTCGCGGTCGCCATCGTTGTCGAAATCGAACGTTGACGTGCCCCAGGACCATCCGCTACGGGCTACCTGCTCGTTGAAGGGCGCGAGCTCGTAGCCGTCGCCTCGGCGGAGAAACATACGGTTTCCGTAGCCCATGGCGGCGCGCCGGGCGTTGTGCTCGGGCTTGTCCGCGGGCCCGATGCCCAGACTGTCCAGGCGCCGCGCGGTCGTCGAGCTCATCCCGATGACGAAAAAATCCAGGGCTCCGTCGAGGTCGTAATCGCCAAACGTGTGCGACATGCCGAACAGATGTCGGTGTTCCCCGAACTGGTCACTGACGTCGGTGAATCGTCCATGGCCGTCGTTGAGATACATGTCGAAGCCGGCGAAGTCACTGACCACCAGCAGGTCCTGGTCGCCGTCGTCCTCGAGGTCGACGAATGAGCTACTGTAGGTCCGGCGGAAACGCTTGGTGTTTAATCCGGCGGCGTCGGTCATGTCGGTAAAGGTGCCGTTGCCGTCGTTCCGGAGTAGGTAGGCGGGGTGCCCATCATTGGCATCGTAATACGGCGTCGGCATCTGCCCGCCTTCGTAGGCGGTCTTGTAGTTGGCGATGAAGAGGTCAAGGTCGCCATCGCCGTCGACGTCGCCGGCCGTGAAAGCCTTCGGCTGTTCGAACGTGGCGTCGACAATCCGGCGCCCGACTTTCGTGAATCGTCCTTCAGCGTTGCCTTCGAACAGGAGCGGATACCGCGCGAGGTCAACGCCGACAAAATCGACATGGCCGTCGTTCGTGAAGTCCGCGAGGATGGCTGCGTCGGCGAAGAGGCGGTCCCCGTCTTCGAGGAAGGGCTCAGGTGTTTCGAACTGGCCAGCACCCCGGTTCCAGATGACCTTGTTCCAGCCGCCCAGGATGATCTCCGACAGGCCGTCGCCATCAAGGTCGTAGACGAGGAGCGGCTCCAACGGAAAGCGTGTCGCGGTGCGCGCGACCTCGAAGACCTTTTGGAACGCCGCCGCGCTGCGCCGTTCCAGCAGGGTCAGCTGGGACACGGCGATGCGGTTGGGGATCGGCACGTCCTGCGCGTCAACCCGCGGCGACCACGTGACGTCCAGTGTCGCCCGCAGAATGATGCGGTGCGGCGGTTCCTCGCGGGCGGCGTGGATGGTGGCTGACACTTCAGAGCGCGGGGGTTGTGTCCCCTCACCCGGGACAAAACGGCTGTGGTGCCACTCGGTCTGGTCGATCTCGTAGCCTTCCCGCGCGAACCGGTCGAGGAGCGCCTTCCAGTCTGCGGATGACAATTCCCGGCGAGCAGGTCCAAATGAGGTTCGCGTGATGCCGAGGTCCAGCGACTCGCGTGCCTCGGCCTGGCCGAGCACGAACGTGGCGAGTGGGAACCGTGCGAGGGTTTCGTATTTGTCGTCACTCCGGAGCAACGCGTCCCAAAGCTGGACGAAGCGCCGCTCGTAGTGCTGCGCTTGCTCTTCGGCCTGCCACAGGGTCTGGTCCAGCCGCTGCCGTTCGGCCAGGAGCCGTTGCTGCGGTTGTTGCGCAGGCGTGGTGACGCGAGGGAGCAAGAGAATGCCGGCCACGAGCATCACCGTTGCTACGACCGATGTGGGATGACCTCTCATCGTCGTTTCCCGGACAGTATTCCTCTGGTCACAATCGTCGAGAATAGCAGGCCTGTCAAGCGCACGTGGTCGCCGTGGTGCGGCGCCGCGAGTGCAGGGAAGCGTTCGGCAGAATCCAAAAAAAAAGGAGGCGGCCCGTGGGCCGCCTCCTGTCGTCCGTCGAACAGTTCAGTTGCCGTCCTAGTAGGTCAGACGGAAGCTGAGCTGCCAGATGCGCATGAACCCGACCTGCTGCGTCACGCGGCCAAAGGTCGAGCTGCCGATCGAGTTCGAGCTAACTCCCCCGAACTTGGCCGTGTTGGTCAAATTCAGGATCTCGAACCGGACCTGCGCGACAGCGCCGCCACCAACTTCAGTGTCCTTGGCGATGACCATGTCGATGTTCTTCCGGAACTGATACCGCGCGGCCGTGATCGTACGCGGCGCGCCTCCAAGCGAGCCCTTACCAGGGCTGGAGAACGCAGCTGATTTGAACCAGCGAGCGTCGGTGTTTCCGGTGTATGCGACACGACTGAGATCGTCACCCGCAGTATTCGGGTCGCCGATCTTGTTCGGCCGCTGCCGGCCGCACGCGTTGGCGCAGTTGGTTGAGGAGTTACTGCTGCTCATCACTGCGTTCAGCGGTGCGCCGCTGACGAGCTGAACCACCGCGGACGCTGTCCAACCACCGAAGATCGGATATGCGGCAGAACCTTCGGCCGGCCCAGGGATCCTGAGGATGGGAGCCAGGATGACCCGGTGCGGGGACTCGAAGATGCTCGATGCATACTCGCCCTTCACCATGTCGAACGCGTTCTGCGGAGTTGCGGTTCGGCTAGCAAAGCTGGTGCTCTGCCCCCACTGGTTGTCCTTCGTGTTGCTGAGGGTGTAGCTGAACCGACCGCCCCAGGCGCTGTTTCCGGTCCGCTTATCAAGTTTGAAGATAAGCGCGTGGTACTGACGCCGGCCACCTGCGTTCATCTCGAGCACATTGACGTTCTTGAACTGCGGGAACGCCTGCAGCAACCGATACATCGGGATGGTCGCAGCAGTCTTGTACTCGCCTGCACTCGCCGCTCCATAGAACGGGTTGGCAGTAGAGGCACGCATTGAGTCCGCGTCCCAGCCAGTGCCTGACGGGAACTCGCTCTTGGCGACAGACGGGCGAACCTGGTTGATATTGATGCTGCAGCCACTGTTCGAACCGCAGAAGCCAATATCACGCGCGGTCGCGCCGGTGTAGCCAAACGTCACCGCCATGTCATTGGTGAGTTCGCGCTGCATGTCGATCGAGTACTGGTGCACGATACCGGAGTCCTTCGTGTCATCCACGTAGGAAACGCTACCGCCAATACCCGTCAACAAGCCGAGCGTGGCACCCACTGGCGTCTGCAACCCGCTTGGAAACGGATTGTCGAGCGCCGTCGTTGGGATCTCAGTCGCGGAGTCAGACTGCGTCATCGAGGTGTTCCGCGTGAACCCAATCTGGCCTTGGCTACTGTTCGAGAAGTTCCACGGTGCGTAGAACAACCCGTAGCCAGCTCTGAGCACGGTCCCGTCGTTGATCGCGACGGTCATTCCGAGTCGCGGTGACAGACGGAAATTCTCCATGTCGCCGTGCTCCCGCGGGACACCGTTGACGCCCGCGAACTCCAAGCCGCCCAGAACCTCTCGGCCCAACGCATTTTTAACCGTAATGCCGTTGGTGTTGAGTTCGTCGCCGATCGGGTTGACGACGGTCTTGTTCAACCGGTAGGTGAACTTGTCCGCCTTCTCCCGCATCCCGTCTTCGTGGTCGAGCCGGACACCAGCATTGAGCGTGACGCGCGAGTTCACACGCCAGTCATCCTGGATATACAGGGCCCAGTAGCGAAGATAGAGGTCTAGGAGGCCACGGTTGGCATCCACACCCCCGGAAGCCGGAGCGCCCATGAGGAAGCTCGCGAACGGGTCTCCACCGACACCGTCATTCTGCGTGAACTTCTCGTTAAAGGAGAAGCTTCCCGCCATGCGATACCGGGTCGGCGTATGAATGCCCATCTCCCGGAGGTCGCCACCGATCTTGATGCTGTGTTGGCCGGACAGCTTCGAGAGCGCTACGTTGATCGCGTATGGCGATTTCCACACACGCCCTAACGAGCCGCCGCTCTTGCCAACGTCGAAGTAGTTCACGTTGCCGCCCAAGGAGATGCCGGGGATCATGTGCTGTCCCAGCTCGGACTCGAGCGCGCTCGTGAAGGAGGAGTCGAAGCCCAGTCCCGCGGCGCCAGGCGCGTAGGTGCCAGGCGTCGTGTTGTCGAGCCAACGAGTCCAACCGTAGCGGGTCGTGAGCACGGTGGTGTCGTTCAGGATGTTCGTGTTGTTCATCACCAGCACGTGCGGACGCCGCTCAAGATACCAGGCACCACTGGACGAGAAGTAGTCGCTCTTTGCGGTGCCAGGGAGGATGTAGGAGTACGACGGTTCGTCCGTCGAGTTGTAGAGATACATCCCGGACAGCGACCAGTCGTCGCTGAACTTGTGCTCCATCTTGAACGTGTACATGTCCGCCTTGTCGATCGTTTGCGAGTTGTCGGCTACGTTCTGCGTGCCATCTTCCTGGCTCGCGCTGTAGTCCTTGCCGCTGATCGTCTTGGTCGGCCAGAGTGCCGTAATGGCTAACGCCACCGGGCTCAATGCCGCGTGACCGGACATGTCGGCGTTGGTGAACTCAGGCGTAGCAATCGAGCCTGAGCCGGTCGCCGGGCACTTGGTGGTCGCGGTAGAGAGTCCACGACACCAGGGGTTCCAGAGACGCGTCGCGGTGCCACTGATGGTCGACTTGGAGAAGTCGCCCGTGCGCTGGTTGACACCAGGCCAAATCTGCTGCTGGTGCCGCTGGGTGAAGGAACGGTAGCCCTCACTCGCAAACCACCAGAAGGTGCGGTTCCGCGCGAGCGGGCCGCCAACGCCACCACCATACAGCTTGTAGTAGGCGTTATCCATGCCGGAGCTGGTCTTGGTCCCACCACTCTTCTTGGTGAAGAAGTTGAGCGTCTGCCCCCAGACCGGTCGGGTCTGGTAGAAGCCGCTGCCGTGGAACTCGTTGGTGCCGACCCGACCTGTGGTGTTGAACACACCGCCACCGGTCCGACCCATTTCGGCGTCGTAGGTGTGAACCTGTACCTTGACGTCGGAGAGCGACTCAATCGTCGGATTCAACACCGCGCGATTGTTTAGCTCAGTGATTGGAACCCCGTCCAGCAGGTAGTTGTTGTTGCGGATGGCGCCGCCACCTAGCGAAATACGCGAGGCGTTCGACTGGTCCTGCTGGCGGTTGAACTGCGGGTCGCCAATCGGGGTAACGGTCGGAATCGTGACCGCGATCAAGAAGGCGTTACGGCCCGGGGCCGGCAACGTCTCGAGGATCTCCCGGTCAAGCGAGTCGCCAACCGAAGCGGTGGACGTCTCGATGAGCGGTGCGTCCGCCGTCACGGTGATTTCCTCTTCCACCGTGCCGACTTCCAGTAGCAAGTCAACCACCATGAATTCTTGGGTGCTGACCGTAAGGCCCTGCTGCTCGTAGGTTTTATACCCGGGCAGCGAGGTGCGGACTGAGTAAGTTCCCGGAATGACGGCCACGAACTGATACTCACCAATTTCGTTTGTGGTCACATCACGGGCGACCGTCGTACCCTGGTTAGTCAGGGTCACGGTCACGCCGGGGATAATCCCCTGCGCGTCAGACACGGTGCCACGCACCGAGCCCGTAAACTGCTGACTCATCGCATCAGTGGCCCCGCCAAACAGCAGGAGCGCACTCATCGCGATCAGTAGCGACGTTCTCTTCATAACGGTTCCCCTCCTCAAAACAAACAACGAACTTCCTGCAGTGGACAATTTAAGCGCTTTTTTATTCCACATTTCGTAAAAACGAGCGATTGTAGGCTGCTTTTTGATGCGAACGCAAGAAAATTCAGCCACAACCACACCAGTTATACAAGCAAAAGTCAGGCCAATTAGGAATCACAGAAATATAGGCCAAAAAAGCGGGAAGATTGCTCTTTGACCGGCTCACTACCCAAAAATCAGAAGTCCAATTCAATCTGTTGGATCATGGTCAATTATGCCCTGTTTTAGCCTCTGCCTAGACCAGTTAATCCATAAATGTGGATTTCGTTAGACGTTATTTAAATCATTGAAAATAAGCAACTTACTACACGACAAACGGAATTTTCGCAGATTGTTCGTGTTTGATAATCAGTGCCCTTCTCGTTTCTCATCGCCGTCGTTCAGATGGCAAGAAGCAGGGGTCTTCCGAGAACAAACATGGCTCAGCGAGTGTCTAGTTCTGCGAGCCGCCGCCTCACTTGCTCGATGCCTCCTGAGTCTTCGCCGGCACGTGCAGTCAGGAGGTAGCGCTCAAGGTAGGGGCGCGCGTCCTGCGGACTGCTGGATTCCGCGATGAGGGCCGTCAGGTCGAGCACAGCGTCAACATCAGTCGGCGTGAGGTTGACTGCCTGGCGCCATGCGGCGATTGCACCAGCGATGTCGGTTGGTCTGCGCGCGGCGCCGAGCAGGCGCCAGGCAGGCGCGTAACCCGAGTCAGCGCGCGTGGCCTCTTCGAAGGCGAGGACCCCTTCTGCGATATTGCCGTCCTGGACCTCGATTACGCCGAGATTCTTCCAGATTTCAGCCGTGGCCTCAATGTCAAGGGCGCGCTGGAATTGTGTGCGCGCGGCGTCACTTCGGCCGAGCGCGGCATACGCGCCGCCCAGCCTGTTGAGGTCGTCCGCCCACGGCGCCTCGCCCGTGACGAGCGCCTCGAGAATCCCGGCCGCGCGTGCGGGCTCGCCCGCATGCAAGAGTGCCAGGCTGAGGCGCTCACGGATTGCGTCGTTGTCCAGCCCTAGAGCGGTAGCCGCGTCTAGTATCTCAACGGCCTCAGCTGGCCGGCCGAGGTCAATTAAGAGCGTTGCTGCCGAGGTATACGCCGGTGCGAAGCGGGGGTATTGCTGGATCTGCGCGTCGAGAATATCGAGGCCGCCTTCGTGGCCTCCCGGCCCTATCAGGACGGTGGCGAGTCGCTTGAGCACCTCGCGCCACGCGAGATGTACGTCGAGTTGGGTCTTGGGGTCGTCCGCCTCGGTGTAGGCTCGGTCGGGACTAGGACGCCCTGCCCGACCCACCGTGTAACCAAGCGACCGGAGGCGGGCTTCAACCTCGTCAGTCATCGGGACGCGGGCCGGTTCGAGCGCGTCCCGCGTCCTGAGCGGGACGAGCGCCGCTGCCATCCGGCGGGCTCGCGCGGTCTCTCGCTCGAAAAGATTGGTGGTTTCTCCTGGGTCTGCGGCTAGGTCGTATAACTCAGGAATTGGCAGGTCGATGAACTTCCACCCGTCCGCGATGATGCCCGTCAGCGGCGCCCAGTTACGCGTCAGATTTGCGGTGAGCGCTTCGAAGTAAACCGGCGGAACCGCCCGGTCGACGTCCAATTCCACCCTAAGCGATCGTCCGTCTACGCTAGACGTGAGCTCCTGCCCAAGCAGGTCGAGCACGGTCGGCAGGACATCGACGTGCGAAACCGGCACGTCACGCACAGCTGACGGAATGCCGGGGCCCGCGAGAATCAGCGGGACACGCAGTGTCGTGTCATAGGCGAACAAGGTGTGCGTCACCTCGCCGTGTTCGCCCCGTCCTTCACCGTGGTCCCCCGTGACGATGGTCAGCGTGTCATCGAGTGCGCCAGCCTTCCGCAGTCGCGTGAAAAAGCGCCCGAGGACCGCGTCGGTAAAGGCCACCTCGTTGTCGTAGGGGTCGGACACGCGTCGCTCCGGTGCGTCGTAGGGCTCGTGGGGGTCGAACAGGTGTGCCCAGGCGAACCACGGCGGCGTTTCGCCTGAGGGTGCAGCCGTGTCGTGCCGTGTGACGATCCAATCGCCGGCTCGACGAAGGACCTCGTCGGCCCGGCGCTGCACGAAATCCGCAGCGAGCGATGGCGCGATGGCGTCGAATCGATCGTCATACTCCTCAAATCCTTGGTCCAGGCCGAACCGTGAATCGAGGACGAACGCGCCGAGGAAGGCGCCAGTCCGATATCCGGCCGCCCTAAGGATTTCGGCCAGCGTGGTGCGCGCGTCGGCTAGGTGGTAGGACCCGTTGTCGCGCACGCCATGGGCGGGCGGGGTGAGGCCCGTCATGATCGATGCATGCGAGGGTAATGTGACGGGTGCGTGGGCGTAGGCGTGTGAGAATCGGAAGCCGCGTTCCCCAAGGGCGTCGAGGTTCGGAGTCAGGCCGAGCGTTCCGACCCGGTCGGCGCGCAGTGTATCGACCGTGACGAGCAGTAGATTCGCGCCACGGAGGGCACCGCTGACCGTCGTTGTATCACTGGGTCGTGTCAGCTGCCACCATGCGGCGGCCGACACGAGCACCACCAGTCCGGCAGCCACGCCTCGCGCACGCGTTCGAGCCACGCGGCCACTGTATCAAACTGGCTTGCGGGTCCCGACCGTCGGTAGGTTACCGGTCGTTTTTCAGTTCGACAACGATGACTTCGATCGGTTGGTCCGAGTTGTTCACGTCAGCGTGCAATGTGCCGGGCTCGTCGTGTGTGAGCCAGTACGCCTGTCCGGCCTCCCAGTGCACAGTTTCCCGCTCGCCGGAGTTCTGCACGATGTCGAGGTTCCCGTCAGTCAATGCGATGAGTGCACGGGAATGTTCATGGCGGTGCATGCTGAGAGGCTGATTGGGCAGGATGATGCTTTTCCAGACTTTGACGTGGCCGTTCTCGAACTGGGGAATGCGGCGAGTGGCAGAGTCCGACTGTTGCGCCATGGTCACGACGGCGGACACGAGCACGAGAACGACGAGCCAAAACAGTGGGCGATTCAGCATGATGCGAGCTCCATCTCAAGGTGGAAAGGACGTAAGTTGCCAGTCTATATCACTGCTGTTGACGAGACTCCGGTCAATCTGCCGAGCGACGAAACGGCGTAGCGCGCCTGCGTGGAGACCCCTCGGCCGACCGAATCAGGTTCAAAACAGATTTTTCGAAATGTTATGAGTACAGTCAGTCTTTCTGGTTGACCCGATTGGAAAGCGAGGAATCCGATGCGACAGCTTGCTGTGCTCATCCTGCTCGCGGTGGTCGGCGCCTGCGGGAGGGCACCCGACCCGGACATAGCACCCGACACGATCCTCCACAACGGCAATGTGATCACGGTCGACGCTTCGTTCAGTTCGGCTGATGCGGTGGCGATCACCGCCGGGCGATTCGTCGCCGTCGGGACTAATGACGACATCCGCGCGCTGGCCGGTCCGGCGACGCGCCTGATTGACCTCAATGGCTACACGGTCGTGCCGGGATTGGCGGACGGCCATTTGCACAACGGTGGCGGTGGCCCGGGCGTCGATCTTTCTCAGGCGCGGAGCCTCGCCGATGTGAAGGCAGCGATCGCGGCGCGCGCCCTGGAAACTGACACCGGCGAACTGATTGTCACGAACAGCGATTGGCACGAAGCGCAACTAGCCGAGCACGAGTTGCCGCTGAGACGCGACCTCGACATGGCGGCGCCCGATCATCCGGTCGTCGTCGTCCGTGGCGGCCACGAGTACATTCTGAACACTGTCGCATTGCGCAAGTGGGAGATCGACGAGTTGACGCCGGTCCCCGAAGGCGGCCGCATCACTCGGTATCCAGACGGCTCGCTCAACGGTGAGCTCGTGGATACGGCGAAGCGGTATGTGACCTTGCCCTCACCGCCCGAGCGATCGCTCGACGAGCGGATTGCGTCACAGCGTGCTGACTACGCGAAGCTGCACAGCGCCGGCTTGACTAGCGTGCGTCACCCAGGGGCGTCGATCGAGCAGTACCGCCTATTGCAGGAGATGCAGCGCCGTGGCGAACTAACGATGCGGGTCAACTTCCTGTTGCGCCCGACGCAAACGGCCGATGCGGTAGCCGTCGACGCGGAACTCGAGGCGTGGGGCGTACAGCCCGACGAAGGGGATCAGCGTCTGCGCATCGGTGGAATCAAACTTGGTGTGGACGGCGGGTTTGAGGGTGGATGGATGCGTGAGCCTTACGCTCAGCCATTCGATCAGGACGGCACCTACTACGGACTCCGGACGATGTCCGATGCGGCGTTCATCGGCATTGCCCGCCTGCTCAATCAGCGTGGGTGGCGGGTGGCCGCGCATGCCGTCGGCGATGCGGCGATCGATCTCGTACTTGACGGTTTCGAAGCTGCGCACGCGGAAGCGCCGCTGACGGGCAAGCGGTGGTCGATCGAACATGGGTTCATTCCGCGGGACGACCACTTCGCGCGGATGCGCGAAGTGGACCTCGTGATCTCAGCCCAGAATCATCTCTACCTGGCCGGGCCGAGCCTCGTGAAGTACTGGGGCGCCGAACGGGCCGCGTGGACGACGCCAGTGCGGCGGTATCTCGACGAAGCGCTACCGGTGGCGGCCGGGACCGACTCGGCGGTCGTGCCCTACCCGCCGCTCTGGACGATCTACCACTTCGTGACGCGCAACACCATGAACAGCGGTGTGTTTGGGGAAGACCAGCGGATCACCCGCGAGGAGGCGCTACGCGCCAGCACGATGGGAAACGCACACCTCACGTTTGAGGAAAACGTGAAGGGGTCGATCGAACCAGGCAAGCTGGCCGATCTCGTCGTCCTGTCGGACGACATCATGACCTGCCCGCCCGAGCAGATCGAGCAGATGACGGTCTTGATGACCATGGTGGGCGGGGAGGTCGTTTACGCGCACCTGGAGTTTGGTGTCGAAGACCTGAAAGAAGCGGTGAGGGTGGAGTCGGATACGGAGTCAGAGTGAAACGGGCGTCCGACTTGCTGTCTCTGGTCTTTCGTTCCTTGCACGAACACCGCGCGCGACTGTTCCCAGCGCCCAGCGACAGCACTCTCCTGGGCGCCGAAGCCGGGTACACTAGGCCCACGAACCGCTCACTCGGAACAGCGAGGGCACGATGGCAACAGTGAATCGACGCAAGTTCCTTCAGATGGCAGGGGCACAGGCGGGCGCGCTGGCCGTCACCCGAACCCGGTCCCTCCGCGCCGCACCGTCGGGTGCTGAGCGCGCGCAGGCGGCCGGTGATACCGCCGACGTGGCCGTCATCGGTGCGGGGGCGTTCGGCGGATGGACCGCACTCTATCTGCGGGAAATGGGGTTGTCAGTCGCCTTGATCGATGCCTACGGTCCGGGAAACGCGCGGGCCGCCTCCGGTGGCGAGACCCGGCAGATCCGCGCCGGGTACGGCGAGCGTGAGATTTACACGCGCTGGGTGATAGAGGCGTTCAACCGGTGGAACGCGCGACAAGCCGAATGGGGCGGACAGCCGCTCTTCTACCGGACTGGCCAACTCATCTTGGCGCGCGAGTGGACGCGCTCCCAGCGCGCCACCAAGACGGTGCTCGATCGCTACGGCGTTGAGAACGAAGTGGTCGAACACGACGATTTAGTACGGCGGTATCCGCAGTTCAACCACACCGGTATGGCTTTTGGGTTCTCTGTCCCGAGCACCGGTGTCCTGATGGCCAAGAAGGGCTGCCTGGCGGTCGCGCAAGCGTTTGAGCGCAAAGGCGGCCGGTTCATGCTGGCCAAGGCCGCGCCTGGTCGACGCGCGGGGAACACGCTGCAGGACCTCGTATTGTCGAACGGCCAAACAATCAGCGCCGGGACGTTCGTCTTTGCATGCGGGCCGTGGCTGCCGAAGGTGCTGCCCGAGCCGATGAGGGACCGGCTCATCACGCCCCGCCGGGTGACGTTCTGGTATGGCGTGCCTGCTGCCGACGCCCGCTTCACCTACCCAAACTGCCCGAGCTGGTCGGTGCGTGGCGTTTACGGCTTTCCGAGCATTGAGGGCCGCGGATTCAAAGTGGCAACTTCGTTTGACAATGTCCCATTCGACCCTGACACAGACGAGCGCGTGGTCACGCCAGAGGAGATTCGTCGGGCGCGCGCCTTCGTCAGTGAGGCATTTCCCGCGCTCGCAGATCAGCCGGTCCTTGAGTCTCGCGTCTGCCAGTACGAGACTTCGGTCGACGCACATTTCATCGTGGACCGTCATCCCGACATGGGGAACGTCTGGATTGTTGGCGGGGGGTCAGGGCACGGCTACAAACACGGCATCATGCTTGGTGACTACGTCGCACGACGTGTCACGGGCCGTGAGACCGACCCTGAGTTGGACACGACATTTCGACTCAAGGCCGAGACCTACTGATGCGCCGCGTGCTCGCCCTGAGCTGTGGCGTGCCCGCCTTGACACTACTCATCCAGATGGGCGCTTGGCCGATTGCGGCACAGGACGACGTCGACCGAGGGAAGCGCACGTTCTCCGAAGCTGGCTGTGTCATGTGTCACGGGCCGAGCGCCCGTGGCGGCGACGGTCCCTCGCTGGTTCCGATGGCGCGCGACTTCCCCGATTTCATTCGCGTCGTGCGCGAAGGGATCGGCGAAATGCCGGGCCAGGCCGAGGAAGAAGTTACCGACGAACAGATCGAGCGCGTCTACGAGTTTATCGTCAGACTGTCGCAGCCGTCGGGTGAGCGCTAGTCGCCGCGTCTTGTGGCGAGACCCGCTCCCGTGAGGCCTGGTCGGTTGCCGGTGTCCCGCACGCGTTGACTTCCTGTCTCGCTTCAGAGCCCGAGCAGCTTCGCGGTGTTGTTACCCAGAATATCGGCCCGGTCCTGGTCGGAGATCGGCAGACCGTTGATGCTGTCGAGCATCTGGCGCAGACTGCCGATCTTGTGAGGGTAGTCACTGCCGGCGAGCACGTGGCTGATGTCAGTGAAATTGATGGCGCACTGGAGCGCCTTCGGGTCGAAGTTCACCGTGTCGTAGTAGAAGCGCTTGAGATACTCACTGGGTGGCCGGTCGATGTGTCGCCGGCAGTCCTCGAACGCGTAGAAGCCACGGTCGAGCCGTTCGGCCAGGTAGGGCACTGTGCCGCCGAGGTGCGCGAGCACCCAGGTGATACGCGGAAATCGCTCGGCTACACCACTAAAGACGATCTTCGCTGCGGCTAAGGTCGTGTCGAAGACGAAGCCGAGGAGTGGCATGAGCCAGTACTCGGTCATCGCCTCGACGCCCACCGGGTGGATGGGATGGATGTACAACACGGCGCCCAGCTCGTTCGCCTTCTCGTACATCGGCCAGTAGCATTCGTCACTCAGTGCCGTGCCGTTGACGTTGCTGAAGAGCATGACGCCTTTGAATCCGAGCTGCGTCATCGCCCGGTCAAGCTCCGCCGTTGACGCCCGCGGGTCGTTCAGCGGGAGTGTCGCGAGCGCGGTGAACCGTGGTTTCGATGCCTTGATCTCGGCGAAGTCGTCATTGATTTGCTTTGCCAGTGTGACTGCCGTCGCTGGTGCTTCGACGTGGGTGCCAGGAGACGTGAACGTCAGGACCTGGGTGCTGATGCCGTGCTCGGCCATCACCTGGTCGCGGAAATCGACGTCGCGATGCCCCGGCACGACAACGTTGTAGTCGCCGGGGTAGTACAGCACCGGATTCCCGTCGTCGTCGGTCGTATGTTTCAGCGTGCTCTTGCCGTTGCGGACGGCGGTGAGGTAGCTCGGCGGATAGAAATGGTTGTGAAAATCGATGATAGCCACGAACGGTCTAGGTTCCTTTCGGGCGCGCCAGCCAGAAATAGTAAACCGGCACGCCGAGCAACACGATCGCGAGGCCAGACAGAGCCTCGAACGGTTCGGTGATAAGACGATTCAGCACGATGACCGCGGACGCTAGGGCAAAAATTCCGGCGATGACGGTATAGCCACCGACGCGGTAGGCCGGCGCATAGTTGGGGCGCCGGCGCAGGATAAACAGGCCGACCGCCATAAGCCCAAAGAAGATCCATTCGACGTAAATGACACGAGAGTAGAGATCCCTGTAGGTGCCAGTGAATACCAGGAGCGACGCCCAAATCCCTTGCAGCACAATCGCCAGATGCGGTGTCCGGAACGTCGGGTGCGTGCGGCCGGCCCAGCGGAACAGCAGGCCATCATGCGCCATCGCGTAATACACGCGCGGGCCGGCCAGAATAATGCCGTTCAAAGCGCCAAACGTCGAGAAGATGACCAACCCCGACATAAACGCCGCGCCGCCGTCGCCAACCAGCTTTTTAGCTGCATCGGCCGCCACCCGCGGTGACGAGATCACGACATCGAGCGGCAGGACATACATGTAGACCGCGTTCAACGCAATGTAACAGACCGTGACGATGACCATACCGCCCAGTAACGCGCGCGGGATCGTCCGCGTCGGGTTAATAGTTTCGCCTGCGGCATAAGTCACCATGTGCCATCCGCCGAACGCAAACAGCCCAGCGATCAGTGCTTTGACAATGGTGGTGAACGAAACCTCAGTGGCTGCACCGGTGACGACTGGCGCCGCGGTCTGTGCGGTCTCGGCCGAATTCCCTGGCGCCACTGCCAGCCCGACGGCGATCATCAGCACGATTGCGGCGACCTTGCCGACCGTGAAGGCGGTCTGCAATCGGCTGCCGTGTTCGATGCCGCGATAGTTAATCGCCGAGAGCACGAGGATCGCTCCGGCGGCCACCAGTTTGGTGCCAACAGCGTCAAGGGGCACGAAGAACGCAACGTAGCGTGCAAAGACGACGGCGATGGCGGCGAGGATGCCGGAGTGCATGCTCCAGAACATCGCCCACCCCCACAGAAACCCCATCACCGGGGAATACGTTTCGTTGAGGAAGACAAAGACCCCGCCCGTCCGGGGGAAGGCCGAGGCCAGTTCGGCGGAGACCAGCGCTCCTAAGATTGTGAGGATGCCGGCTGCGAGCCAGATAGCCGCGACGCCGCCGATCGACGGGACCAGCGCGGTGATTTCCGATGGTTGCACGAAGATCGTTGCGCCGATAATCGTGCCGACGACCAGTGCGGTCGTCGGCAACAAAGTCATCGAGCGCTTGAGTGCGGCTGTGGGTAGCTCAGCCATGGAGGGTTCTGGGACGTCTACACGGGCGAGCGCCACGCGCCGAACGGGGCCACCCATCCTGTGTGACGAGGAGCAAAAACAAAACGACCCGGCGTATCAGGCACGATACGCCGGGTCGTTTGGAACGATTACGCGGCTGCTGTGGCGTTGACGCGAAGAACCTTGGCAAATACCTCAGTTGCCTGCTGCATCTGTTCAAGCGTGCCGATGGAGATTCGCGCCCACTCTTCCTGATACGGTGGGAAGTTCCGGCCGACCAGCACATTATTCTCAGCGGTACCGTCACGGAATTCCTGCGCGTTCATCCCCGTCTTGACGAAGATGAAGTTGCACTGCGAATCGGTCGCTTCGAAACCCGCATTCTTGAACCAATCGATCGTGTATTGGCGTGCTTCAGTGTTGCGGGCAGCCTCCTCTTCGAGTCGCTGCGTGTCGAGGATCGAGACCGTGCCGCCGATGATCCCCGGCGTGTTGATCGTGTTGCCGCTGTGCCATTCCCGCAACTCGTTGATCATGTCCTCGTGGGCGATGCCGTAGCCTGTCCGCAGGCCAGCCATGCCATGCGCCTTCGAAAAGGTACGCGCAGCCAAGATCCGATTGTTCCGGACAGCATGCGGGATTTGCGTCTCGTGGCGTGGGTCGGTCACGTAGTCGTGATACGCCTCGTCCACCAGGATTCGCGTGTCCGGTGACGCCGTCAGTATCTTGTCGATGCATCCATTGACTGCATCGGCTGGATACACCGTTGCCGTCGGGTTGTTCGGGTTGTTCAGAAAGACCAAGCCGGCGCCCTTGGCGGCTTCCGCCATTTCGTCCAGGTCGAGCATAAGCCGGTCGTTGAGACCAATTTCGACAACGGCATGACCGAGGAGTTGGGCATACTGCGTACACTCTTCATACGTCGGTGTCGCTGTCACGAGCGCCCTGGTTGGACTCGTGTAGCGTTGGACCGCTGTCCGGAGCACCTGCGTCGAACCGGTGCCAAGAATGATGTTGCCTGGCTGCACGTCGAACCGCTGCGCGATCGCATCCACGAGGTCGCGCATCAGTGCGAACGGATAGCGGCCGACCGGCGCACCATCCGGGGCGATATGCTCCCGGATCGCGTTGAGCACTTTCTCGCCGGGCCCCAGCGGGTTTTCGTTGTTGTGCAGCAGTATTGGCCCTTCCTGCGCAAGCAAGGCCGGAGTCCAAAACGAAGGCAGGTCGTACGCCCTCGGGATGTACGCGCCGGAGAGCGCTGCTGCCCCTCCGACCCCGAGAGTCTTTACAAATGCGCGTCGCGAAAACGACATGAAGTCCTCCTCAATTACTGATAAGCGTTCCCGGTTTCATCGGTCGGCCGGGCTGAGAATATTTAGTCACCGTTGTCTCGCTAGCGTGACCGTGCCCTACGCTAGCACCTGCCTGAAGACCTCAGCGGCTCGGCGCATTTCGTCCATTGTGCCAATCGAAATGCGGGCGTGAGTCTTTTCCATCGGCGGGAAGTCCCGGCCCACCATGACCCCGTGCTCGCGGCACGCATCGCGGAATTCGGCTGCGGGGCGACCGACGTTCACAAAGAGGAAGTTTGTTTGCGAGTCAGCAGCTTGGCAGCCGAGTGCGCTCAACACCCCAATCGTGTAGTCCCGCGCGGCCTTATTGCGCGCGCTCTCTTGCTCAAGATGCTGCGGGTCGTTGAGCGAGGCGACGGCAGCCGCATTAGCTAGATTGTTCGAGTTGAACACGTGCGTCCATTGTGCCAGCACGGCGATCGTGTCGGCGTGGCCAATTCCATAGCCGAGCCGGAGGCCAGCCATGCCGTAGGCCTTTGAAAACGTCCGGGCCACGAACACGTTAGGCGTGCGCAGCGCCAGCGGGATTGCGGTCTGGTGTGCTGGGTCGGTCACGTAATCCTCGTAGGCCTCGTCGATGAGGATGTGCGTGTCCGGTGACGACCGGCGGACTTCGGCCACGAGGGCCTCGACGTCGCTCGCTGGCATGACGGTCGAGCTCGGGTTGTTCGGGTTGCACAGAAAGACCAGTCCAGCGCCGTTGGCCTCGCGCGCGATACTTTCTGGGTCGAGCCGCAGGTTCGCGTCAAGTGAGACCGTGCGCACTGGATGACCCGCCCGCTCGGCCACGCGGCGTGCCTGCAAGTAGGATGGGTCGGCCGTAACGAGTGCCCGGTCGGGACTGGTAAACGCCTTCGCCGCGTTCTCAAGAATCTCACCCGACCCGGTTCCCAGCGTGACGTTTTCGGGCCGAGCGTCGTACTTGTCCGCGATCGTCTGCATCAGTTCGCGATGACTGGGCCGGAAATTGGTCGGGTAACGGCCAGCTTGCTGGTCGAGGCCGTCAAGCAAAGCTTGATAGGCCGCCGGTCCTGGACCCAGGGGATTCTCATTGCTGGAGATAAGGACGGCGTCGGCGGGCATCTGCATCCGCGCTTCATCGTCTTCGAAACTCAAGCCATTCCGCCACATTTCGAGCGCCTCACGCCCGCGGGATGTTAAGAAGTCGCGAGAAAGCGAGTCGGTGCGGTCGACTCCTAGGTTGCGAAAGAACGCGCGACGCGAGAGCGACATAAGATCCTCCTCGAGTACGGAATTACTTCAACCTCTTCGAATCGTTGGAGCCAGCCATTCTAGACTGACCTTTCCATGGAAAGCTAGCGAGCCTGCCAATAGCTGCGAGCCCGCGCCACTCTGGGTCGTTCGGATATGCCGTGTTAGACAATTGCTAACTCATTATAAGTCAATGACTTAAGTCGGTTGACACGCTCTGGATCTTGCGCCAAAAAACGAAGAGGTCTCAACAGACGAAAAACTTTTCATGCCTGCACCGAGCACAACCCAACCGACGACGCAGCCTCACGGAACGTTGCTGGGTAGCTTCTGGTGAGGGTCAAATTCTTGGCGAGACGAGCCAAGCGATTTGTTACTCTGGTTCACGATGACTGATCGCATACGCGTGTTCGCTCCGTCCAGCGCATCGAATCTCGGGCCAGGGTTCGATGTGCTTGGGCTCGCTCTGCCGAAACTTGGTGACATGGTCGAAGCTGAGCCGAGCGTGACGCCAGGCATTGAAATCGTGGAGGTGACGGGCGATGGTGGTGCACTGACGCGCGATCCCACCAGGAACGTGGCCGGCATTGCCGCGGCCGACGTCCTGCGGCGGCTTGACGGTCTTGAGGTCGGGGCACCGCCCCACCGCGGTGCCCGACTGTGGCTTCACAAGCAGATGCCGCTGGCCAGCGGCCTCGGCAGTTCAGGTGCAAGTGCCGTTGCTGGTGCCGTCGCGGTCAACGAACTGTTCGCTGCACCGCTGTCGCGTCACGACCTGGTCGCGAGCGCGCTCGTCGGCGAGTGCGCTGCGTCCGGCACACCGCATGCCGACAACGTCGCGCCGAGCCTGCTTGGTGGCATCGTACTCGTGCGTAGCTGCGACCCGCTTGAACTGATTGACCTCCCGGTGCCAACGGAGTTACGCGTGGTCGTCGTCCATCCACATTGCGAGGTGTCAACCGTGGTGGCGCGCCGACTTATCGCTAGCCGGTCGTACGCGCTCGACGACGCCGTCGCAAACCTCGGTAACATCGCAGCGCTCGTTGACGCGCTCCATCGCGGCGATCTTGCGCAATTCGGCCGCAGCGTCCGGGACCGGCTTGTAGAGCCGGTCCGTGCGCATCTGATTCCCGGACTGGCCGAAGTCAAGACCGCGGCGCTGTCGAAGGCGGCGCTCGGATGCTCGATCTCGGGGTCGGGTCCGTCGATGTTCGCGTTCGCTGGGAGTGATGATGACGCTCAGGCGATCGCCGATGCCATGCAGGCGGCGTTTCACGATGCTGCCGGGCTCGAGTCCGAGGCCTACGTGGGGCCGGTCAATCGTGAGGGTGCGAGACGGGTCGAGTGATTCTTCGCTGGCGGTTTCTGGTCGCGGGTCTTCAGGCGTTCTGCAAGGCCAGTGTGTAAAGGCAAGACGAAATCCGCGTTCGCGAACCCTGGTGTGGCCTACATGCCGCCGCGGTAGAGCGCATTGAAGAGCAATTTGAACGTGCCGTGCGACTGACCACGATGCTGGGTCCGGAAGCCGAGCAGGACAACACGGCCCGCCTCAACATCAGCTTCCACGACCGCCGCGCGCCCGGCGATGACCTGTTCGCCTAGCAACCAGCCACTCTGTAGGAGATCCTCCGTCGGATAGGTCACCACGGCCCTGACGGATGAGGGTGGCTCAGGAGTGATGCCCGACTGGCGATCGCGGCGACTGACCGGCCGTCCGAGCGCGAACGCTGGACTGCGCGAGAAGAACGCCGTAGATTTCTCAGGCATGCCGTAGCCAAGCGGATGCTCAGGGTCGACCTCAAGCCGCAACAGCGTTCCCGGAATAAAGAAATTTTCATCGGATTGTCCGGAGGTGACCTCACGAAGTGGCAGATTGAAGATTTCGAGGGGCAATTCAGTTGCTGAATCCATCGCGACGAGCGTTCCGCCCTCTACGACGAAATCGTAGAGGTTGGCGACGCCGCGAATGGTCATACCGCCGGTGTACTCAACCGGCATCCGGTCGGCGGATAACCCGTGCAGCATACTCGTGTAGGTTGCGTCGGGCAGGACGATCACGTCGTAGGCAGCGCGTAAGTTCCCCGTGCGCACTTCGGCGTCGTGCAGTCGCGTGTAGGCGAACTCGAACCGTTCGAGCACCCAGCGTGTCCAACCCTCGTCCATGTTGCCGCCCCAGGCGTGGTACAGGCCGACACGCGGCTGTCTAAGCGGCGTTGTTTCTACTGGGGGTGCGACGACGAGTGCGGTGATCCGCAACCCCAAAGAACGCGCCGCGTCCTCGACGCGGGCATGCGTACCGTCGCTCGAAGCGACCACAAAAGTGCCTGCCGGCCACGTGCGGCCGCCAACATCTCCCGCAGCAGTCATGCGTGAAACACTCTCGCCAGCGGTCAAGAGCCGGTTGACTGCCGTGAAGGCGTCGTTCGCTTTCGGGTCGATTGCGTAGGCGGCGGTCGCCCGCCCGGAAACTGATCCGTTTGGCGGCGAGGCCCACTCCACCGGCTCGAGCGCGAGATCAGCGCGGCGTGCCCCGAGGCCTGCATGCGTCCGGACGTCGACTCCCATCTGGTAAGGCAGCGTCCAACCGCTGACATCGTAGGGCCGGTCTGGCGGCCCGCCGGGGTAGACCCGCCTATCGGGGTAGACCTGTGGCGTGAGTAAGTCGGTCAAGTGTGGCCGGAACGACTGAGCGCTTGGCACGACGTAGCTTCCGGACGGATACGACACCCCATCAAGCGTGAACGGCGCGTTAGCCTGCTCGACGTCGATGGCGCCCCAACGAAGCACGTTCACTAGCTTTGCGGCTGTCCCTGGGTCCCATTGGTCGGCGGAGATGACATAGGTCTCGTTCTCGCCGTCGGCGATTGCCTCGCGGCCCATTTGATAAATGTTGAAGAGCCATTCGGCCCGGCGCTTGGCGCCGATATCGAGTACGGCCATCGAACCGGTCAGCATGTATTCGCAACTGTCGCGGAGGTGCCACTCGCCGCCCATGTAAGGGTTCGGATAGAAGGCCGACGGCGCGCCCGTCAACTCACCGTTGGAAAAAGTGCGCGGGAAAGTGGCTGGGTCGTAGACGGTGGGTGCTGGCGAGGTGTGCGACGTCTCGGTGAGAATGCCCACCATGTTGTGAAAGTACGGCGCTGTGCGCATGCCACCATTCCACCAAGTATCGAAACCGACGCGGGAAACCACGCCCGCCTTGCCCTCCTGGTCGAACCGCCGGCCCATGGCCGACCCGACGGCGTTGATGCCGCGCATAACGAGTGGCGGGATGTTCGGATTCACCGGTTCAGCGAACGGCGGAATGAAGATGCGCGACGGATACGGTCCAGATTGATGTTGGTTGTAGACGATTTGCGGAAACCATTCGTGATAGACCTGCCGACCGATGTTCTGGCTCTCAGGCTGGTTGAACATGAACCAGTCGCGATTGTTGTCGTGGCCGACATACTTTTGGTAGAGCTCGGGGAGCGGTGCACCCTCGTGCTCGGTGCCGACGTGCTGCATGTACCATTCCGCCACCAGCGTTGTGCCGTCGGGATTCATGTTAGGGACGAGCAGGAAGATGACATTGTCGCGGATGAACCGCATTTCCTCAGTCTCTTCCGTGACCGCCTTGTAGGCCATCCACGGCGCGGTCTGCCCGTGGGCGACCTCGGTTGAATGTAGGCCAAAATCGATCCAGACAATCGCTTTGCCTTCGTCAACCAGCGCCCGTGCCTCGTCGTCACTCACACGCGCCCGTGCCAGTTGCTGGGAAATCGCCTTGTAGCGATCCAGATTCCGCATATTGCTCGCTGAGGAAATGATCGCCATGAGCTGCGTGCGACCTTCGGCGGTTTCGCCGATCTCGACGAGCTGCATCCGGTCGCTCGCCTCATCCAGCACGCGGAAGTACTCGGCGATCTGCTCGTAGGTTGCGAGCTTGTAGTCGGCGCACGGCGCCCAGCCAATGACGCTCTCGGGCGTTGGCGCAGGGGCCTGTTGCGCGGGAGCCAGTGCCGGGAGCGCCAGGAACGGGATGAAGGCGAGCAGATGAGACCAGCGTGTCATGAATTCTCCAGTCAGACGTTACGACTCAGCTCAGGCTATCGGGATTGGCAGGGGGAGCGCAACGTTGTTTCTTTGACCGTGTCCAGTTTTTCGGGTCGTTAACTTTGAGCCACTTTGAGCCCAAGTTTCTCAGTGCTTACCAGGACCCGAGTCGTATCTCGCACGAGCCCGCACGAATTCCGCCGCGATCTCAGTTGCTAGGCCCTTTGGCGCGACGACGTGGGCGTTCGCGCCAAAGCTAAGGATCCAGTTTCGAAGCGGCTGGTCGACGCAGACGTTGAGCGACAGTCGAAGCGAGCCGTCGGGCTGGTCCACTGCCCGCTGCGATGCATGCCACTTGACCTCGCGCACGTAAGGGGCGCTCTTCGGCGCGAACTCGACCTCTACGCGTTGCGGGGGTCCTTGATTGAGGCCGAGGGAGTGCGCAAAAAGCTCAAGGGACAGTTTCTGCGACGGCTTAAATGTCGTCTGAAGCAGCGACAAGCGTTTGATCCGCTCAACCGCGAATGTACGCATCTCTTTGTACTCCGGCACGTAGGCGAACAGATAGAGTCCGCCCTGGAAGTGCAGGAGTCGGTAGGGCTCGACCAGGTAGTCCTTCATCCGCCTGCTGGACAACGAGTGGTAATGCATCGTCGCCTGACGCCGTAGCAGCGTGGCATCGATCAGACGAGCGATCGTCTTATCGAGCTTGCCGCCTAGGCCCTTCTTGGCACGCCCGGCCTTTACTTGAAGCACGTTGGGCAGCTTCTCGAAGAACGTCCGTATGCCTGGCGTGAGGACTGCCTCAAACTTATTGAAGGCGCTGGTGAGATTTATCTTGAACAACGTCCCGGCGAGGCCTTCGAGCAAGACCCGACTGAAATAGAGCGCATAGAGTTCGGGGAGGCTTAAGCTGGTTTCGCCTTCGCCGCCAAGCTTCCTGAAGGGCTTCGTGTCGAGTTTCCAGAAGCGTTTACCGTCGACGAGCTCGTCGAAGATCGGAAAGCCAGCGACCTGTAACGCTTCGAGATCGCGCCGGATCGTCCGCGTCGTCACGTCCATCTTCTGCGCAAGCCCGCTGATTGTTGCCCGGCGAGACGCCTCGAGTTCCCGCAACACATTCCACTGGCGGATGACTTCGGCGCTTCGCGGCATGGTCAAGGAGTTTCCGAGAGCAACGGCACAAGCGACGGGGCTCCTGCCTGGTGCCGTCCCGACGAAATCAGCGCTCGGTTTCGTCTCAAGTCGGAACCTAGAGGTTGGTGACCAAAACCGGTAGTCATAGTCCCTTCACCATTAGATCCCCGATCCCCCTGTTGAACCGAGCCGGATCGGGTAGTGTCGAGCCTTCAGCCAGCAGCGCGTAGCCGAGCAGCAAATGCGCATAGTCAACGAGCAACGGGTCGCCCTGGTCGGTCTCAAAGCGCTCTTGCAGCTTGCCGGCGATTGCATGCTTCGGGTTGAGCTCAAGGATCCGCTTCTGTTGCGCACCCACGTCGGCACCTTGGGTTTGCCGAAGCATCCGTTCGAGGGCGGGGCTCATGTCGCTGTCAGCGCCGACCAGGCAGACCGGCGATGTTGTGAGTCGGGTCGACAGCCGCACTTCCTTAATCGATTCGTCCAGCGTCTTCTGCAGAAACTCCAGAAGGCTCCCGAAATGCTCACGCTGTTCACTTAAGTCGGCCGCGGCCTTCTTTCGCTCGTCTTCACTACCCAACTCTACTGTGCCTTTACCGATCGACTTGAACGGCTTACCGCCGAACTCCTGCACGCGCTGAGCGAGGAGTTCGTCCACCGGGTCCACCAGATAAAGCACTTCATAATCCTTTGCTTGGAACGCTTCGAGATGCGGAGAGTGCTCAATGACCGCTCGGGATTCGCCGGTCAGGTAATAAACCTCCGTCTGCTCCGGCTTCATCCGGATGACATACTCGTCGAGTGTGGTCAGCGCAGTCGGGTCATGCGATGACTGAAACAGGAGTAATGGCAGCAACCGGTCCTTGACGTCATCTTCTCCGGCGACCCCCTCCTTTAGCACCGGGCCAAATTCGCCCCAAAGGGTACGGAACTTGTCGCGGTCGGTTTCAAGCATGTGCTGAAGGTGGTCCAGCACTTTGCGACTGAGCCAGCTCTGCATCTGGCTGATGTGTCGATCCTGCTGAATCATCTCTCGCGACACGTTGAGCGGCAGGTCTGCCGAGTCGATGATGCCCTTGACGAAGCGAAGGTAGGGTGGCAGCAAGTTCTGGCAGCGGTCCATGATCAGGATCCGGCGTACGTAAAGCTGCAGACCGAACTGCTGATCCCGGAAGTACAGGTCGAACGGTGCGTGCTTGGGAAAAAAGAGTAGCGCCTGATACTCGAGCCGACCCTCCGCTCGGAGCGACAGCCGGTCTACCGGCTCACCCCAGTCACGCGCGACGTGGCGGTAAAACTCAGTGAACTCTTCGTCTTTCACCTCGTTCGCCGGCCGTGTCCAGATCGGCTGCATCGAGTTGAGGACGCGCTCCTCGGGCGCTGCCTTAGTGTCCGCGCCGGGCTTGGGCATCCTCGCCCTGATCGGATAGCCGACGAAATCAGAGTAGCGTTTGACTAGGCCCTGCAGCACTAGGGGATCGGTGAAGTCGGTGATGCCGTCCTCACTATCTACTGGCTTCAGGTGGAGCGTGACTGTTGTGCCGTGCGAAAAACGGCTGTCTTCATCAAGTTCGTAGGTGCCATCCCCAGCCGACGACCACCGCGTGGCCTTGTCCTCGCCAACCCGGCGTGTGACGAGCGTAACGTGATCCGCCACCATGAAGACTGAGTAGAAGCCAACGCCGAACTGGCCGATGAGTTGCACCGCGTCACTCGATTGGCTCGACTGGAGCCGCTTGACGAGCTCACGTGTTCCCGACTTGGCGATTGTTCCGATGTTCTCGGCGACCTCGGCTCGAGTCATCCCGATCCCGTTGTCCGTGAGGCTCAGCGTGCGGGCATCTGCGTCGGTTTCCAAACGGATCTCGAGTGTTTCGTCAGCTTCCAAGAGGTCGTGATTCGTCAGGGCCTCAAGGCGGATCCGGTCCAGGGCATCCGAGGCGTTCGAAATAAGCTCCCTCAGGAAGATCTCCTTTTGGGAGTAGAGCGAACGAATCACGATGTCGAGTAGTTGCTTGGTTTCTGCCTGAAATTGGAAGGTTTCCGCCGATTCCGTCATTGATTCTGTCCTTTGAACAGGGCTCCGACGACCCGGAGATCCTTGAATTGTAGCCACTTGCCCCGGACGAAGAAAAGGTGCGACCTACCCTGTCACACCCTCCGGTGATAGTGGCATCTAAATAGAGGGAGGGAACCATGACGCTAGGAACTCAGGCAGGCGCCATTGTTGCTCACAGGATTTCTCGGCAACGCTCTGTCGGATCGGATGTGCCGTATCAAAACGGTACCGCTGCCCGGCAGCTTGAACTGGAAGGCCTGGAGGACTGGAGCCTCGGTCACCGAGAGCCGCCAGGACCCGCGGAGGCCATCCCCTTTGCTCGGCAGTGCTGTGCGCTCTGTCAGGTTCGTCAGGTCATGATCCGCAGCCGGGGCAGTGCCGGAACCGACCTCTTCCACAGCCTCTGCTTCCGTTGCTATCACGGTCAGATGCAATGGAAGCGGCGGGCGAAACGCCGGCGGGCACAGGCTGTCGTGCACGCTGGAACCAACGAGCTATTCGACAACCTGCACCAGCAGTCGGCCCAGCCACCCGAGCCGAAGTATCGCGCGCTGGAACACCGACGACGGCAGGCTCAGATGGTGGCGCGACGTGAAGTCGAAGGGAACAAAGTTGACCCGTTACGCGTAAGTCGAATCGTGCGTGCCGCGGTCCTGGCCGGCCGGGCGAGCTGAGAATAACGGAGGGGACGCACTTTCCACTGGTCGGATTGGCGTGGTGGCCCACTTCGAATTACTTTGACCGTTGAGTTTTATAGCGCGCGGTTCAGAGAATCTAGAATCGGATTTGCCGGGTGAGTTTGATCGCGAAGCCGCGGTTGACGAGCGTGGGGAACCCGCCGACCAGCGTATTACGGGCCTCCGTGTAGACGACGTACAAGTCGCTGCCCGGCTGGTATTCCCATCGGTAGCGTACGTTCGTGCCGACCGAATCCGTGGCCGAACTGTACTGCGAGAACGCTTCGACGAACATCCGAGGCGTCATCATTAGGGTCAGGCGCAGGCGGCCGATTTGGGTCTCAAAGCGACCCTGGGGTAGGTCGATAAGGTTCACCGCCAGGCTCGGCTCGAACCCAACGTGCGTGCCCAGTGCCACACGGCCGCTGTAGCTGACTTCCGAGCGTTTACCGCCGAAGAATGTACCGGTCTGGAAACCGAGGTTGCCGGCGAACAGTCGTTGCGAGCCGAGCGTGTACCGCGATTGCACGGTTTCGAAGTGATATCCGCCCACCGGAATCACGACACCTTCGGCGATCGTAAACGGCTCGGTCAGAAATTCGAACTGGCGTGAGTAATGAGTGCGCCATTTTTCGCCGTTCTCGAACTGAATATCGAATCGGGCGATCGCCTCGCGCGTCTCAAGCATGCCAGTTGAGTCGGAGGTGATGTATTCGATACTTGCCTGCAGGGTGTATTTCCGCACCAGATCGCTCGCAAGGTGCCGCGGGCTGAAGCTGGCTTGACCAAAGCTGCGACGGAAATCCTGACGGCGCATGAACCCGATCTCAGGATTGAAATTGCGTTCGACCTGGAGATGTTCGAGGGCGAATCCGTAACGGTCGCCGACGTTCTCGACCCTTGTGCGGTAGCTGGTGTCATTGCCGGTTCGACCCTGTGTGCGCGTCTTCGCGTAGTAGGCGTCAATGAACAGGTTCGAGAAGAACGCGAGCCGGGTATCGAGACCGTAGACGGAGTTCTCCCCTGGACTGTTGAGCGCTTCCGAGCGGTGGGTGCCGATCACGCCGACCGTGCTGCGGTCGAGGATGTCCCGTTTCAATCGAACGACCGAGAAATTCGTTGGTTGGACGACGCCCTCGGGGTCCTTGTCCGTCCGGACGTTCAGCAGGCCGATCGAATACGGCCCGGCCCGGCCCGTGACTCGGCCGCCGCCGAGTATCGGGATTGCCCTGCCCTCGTTCAGGCCGATCTGCCGACTAAAGAACAGAAGAGGCGCATCGCCCGCTGGCAGGCCGGAGAATCGTGGTCCCGCCCCACCGAATGCGAAGATATCCCGCCCCTCCAGGAAGAATGAACGTTTTTCCGGGAAGAATAGGCCGAATCGCGTCAGGTTTACCTGCATCTCGTCGACTTCCACCTGAGCGAAGTCGGTGTTGTAGGTGAGGTCGGCGGTCAACCCTTTCGTCAGCCCGTATTTGATGTCCAGCCCAGCATCGCCCGTGAGAACGTTTCCGGTTATCGGCGTCGCGGCATAATCGGTCGCGACTGTGGAGATGCCGTAGGGTTTTAACTCGAGGTTGACCGACCGGGCAGGTGTCTCGAGGCCAACGAGCGTGGCGGCCGACGAAAATTTCCAAATGCCGACGCGCCCGTACGACGCCGGGATCGGGCTCAGCAACGAGATCTCCTCATAACGAATTAGCTTCCGCCTGACGTTGATCCCCCAGATTTGCGGTCCGCCCTGCGAGTAGCGCAGCGATTTGAATGGGATGGCCATTTCGAGGGTCCACCCGCCCTCGAACCGCGCGGACTTCGTCTCCCAGGCTGTGTCCCAGTCAAAATTCTCGGCTCGCTCGTCGGTCACGAGCGCGTCATAGAGACCACCGAGCGTGTTGGTCTCGAAGTAGTAGCCGTTGCGCCGGTCGTAGAAGGTGTCGAGAGTCAGCGTGATCGAGTCGTCTCGAGCGACCCCGACATTCCCCCGGCGCATTTCCTTCGCCACGATCCGCTCCGGCTCGCTATCCCAGCAGCGAGCGGAAAAATAGAACGTGGTGTCGTCAAAAAACACCCAGATTTCCGTGGGTTGGGTCGGCGGCTCGCCTTCGTCCGGGTCCTGCTGCACGAAGTCGCCGACCCCGGGTACGGCCGCGTAGGTGCCCTCGTCGAGTCGCCCGTCGAGGCGGAGTGGCTCTTCGAGACGCACTGCGCGCAGCGTCACACGCCCCTGCTCGTCCCGGGCGACCATCGCCGGCGGCACCGGCGGCGGTGGGCCGTGCAGGACGGGCGCCCTCCCGTTGTTGTCGAGCCAAGCAGCCGGAATCAAGGCAGGAGAGGGATTGACCGCTACCAGCGACGGGTCCTCTTGCGCCAAGCTCGGGAACACTGGGTCTGCCCTAAGTTGATTGACATGGCGCACGTAACGCTCAGCGATGGTTACCGCCTGCACGGCCTGGGAGGCGGCCGCCACCGTGTGGCCCTGGTCGTTCACCAGGTGCACTCTGATGAGAATCGTGCCCGGCCCTCCCAGCCAGTAGCTCCCCGTGACGTGGCTTGCGGCGTCTGGGACGAGCGCTACAACACCGGTCGACAGCAGTTTCGCCGCGAGCGCCGTTTCGATGAAGACACCGAGAATGTCTTGAGTCTCCGTGACCGCCGCTAGAGGATCTCTCAAGTCCTGATTTGCAGCCAACGACCCGTCGGGAACACGCTGGCGCCCTTCTAGCGAGATCACGTCGATTCGAATGGAAAATCTGTCGCGTGTGGCAACCAGAGGAAGACCAGCCACCAGACGGCGCGCGAGCACGTCGAGCGCCGTCTCGATCTCTAGCGGTTGATTCGAGGCCACACGCCCGGATTGCGTGCCAGTAGCCTGAGGCACGACTACGTCGGGCGGCGACGCTGGCACAAACGTTGACGTGGCCCCGGCGGCCTCCGACCACATGACACAGAGGGCTAAAGCCACGAGCCACAGGGAGTGAAATGGACGGGCCTTTGCCCATTTCAGGCCAGGTGCGTCGCCGCGGCCGGCGGTAGCCGGCGGACACGGGTCAGAGTGCTGTTCGTTCACCATGTGAAGCCATAAGTGTAACAGCGTGAGCCTCGGCCCTGAAGAAGGTTAAGCGGAGGGAAGACACCAGCACGGGAGGTGAACTGGCGCCGGCAACATGCACGTATCTGCACGATTCCGGAATTCCGAGAATCGTCCGCGGGGATCGCTCAGCTAGTTTCCAAGGTCCTTAACATACCGAGCCACCTGCTCGTGCGTGGCGAACCAGACGCCACCCTTTACCTTCATATGCCGAACCAGTCCTTCCAGCGCAGCGACGCGTGAGCGGTGGCCCATAATATGAGGATGCATCGTGAGAACAAATAATCCGCCCTCCTCCCACGCCACGTCGAACTCGCTCTGGAAGACCTTGATCATAAGCTCGGGGATGGGTAACGAACCGTTCGTGTTGCCCCCGAAATATGGGAAGTCGTCGAGGATCCGCTCGATCGGCAACTCGACGATGCCGCTCGGCTCACCGTCGATCAAAATCTCGTAGGCATCGTCGCTCGCCATAAGCGAGCTGTCATACAGAAAGCCCGCATTCTTGACCTGCTGCATCGTGTACTGGCTGAATTGCCACGAGGGCGCGCGATACCCGACCGGACGCTTGCCGACTGCCGCCGTGAGCGTGTCGATCGCCTGGTCGAGGAGGCGCTGCTCTTCTGTGGCGTTGTTCAGCAAGGGTAGTAGTTCGTGGATCCAGCCGTGGACCCCGATTTCGTGGACCCCATAGCTCGAAATATCCTCCACCATCTGCGGATGCAATAAGTGGCTCACGGCAGGGATGAAAAACGACGCCGGGACCTCCTGCCGCGCCAGCATCCGCAAGAGGCGCGGTAAACCGTCCACCGCGCCGTACTCGCCGCGCGAGATGACCTCAGAATTGAGATTGCCGCGCGAGAGGGTGGCTGAGGCGTTGTCGACGTCAAAGCTCAAGGCGACGGCGACCCGATTACCGTCCGGCCACGATTTGGGTTTTAGGCGTCGCCCGGCACTGACGTGAAACATCTGCGCCCTAATCTCGTTGAGACTCAGACTGATTCCTGGGAGTGGGGGGGCCTCCGACTGCGCAAACACCGGCGAACCGAAGTTGAGAGCGGCGCACACGGCCGTCAAGACGAACAGTGTTTTCATAAGAAACTCCTCGGTCGACCTGGCTGTTTAAACGAACCCAAGGAAAGGTCCGACGACGAGCATGACCACTGTCATCCAGATGACCCAGACCGCACTGACCAGTAAACCTGGAGTCAGCATCTCGTGCATCCGGTAATAACCCCTCGAATAGGTCAGGAGTGCCACCGCATCGAGTGGTAACAGGAACGCGCACGAGGCGGTGAATGCAACAGGAAGAGCATAGAGCGCGGGGTTTGCACCGGCGCTGATGGCGAGCAGCGCGATGGGTGGAATAACGACCGCATTGACTACCGGACCAATCGGCAGCGCGAGATGAATAACCACCGTGAACGCGCTAATGGCAAGGAGCACAAAGATAATGTGCCAGCTGGCGACCCCCCCGAGCGCTAGGCCCACGAGCCAGGTAGCCAAGCCGGTATTGACCGAGGCGGTGCCGAGCGATGTCACCCCGCCGATCATCAGCATGGTGTCCCAACCGGTCGCGCGCTCGGCCTGTTTCCACGTCAGCAGTCGCATACCCGGGAAAAACATCACAATAGCGCCGCCTAAGCCAACGGTGAGTACGTCGAGAAACTCGATCCAGCTACCCGCGATCCAGAGAACCATCATGATCGACAGCAACCAAACCGTTTTCCGTTCAGGCACCGACATCGGCCCAAGTTCCGCTCGCTCACGCTCTATTACGCTCGCGTCACCAATCGTCGGGACCTCAGGTGGGAAGCTCCGTAATATCGCCCAGCATGCAATTGGCACAAGGCCTACGGACATTGGTATCCCGATCGCCATCCACTCGACGAACGAAACAGTGACGTTACCGAATTCTTCGATGAAGTGGAGGCCGAGGATATTGACCGAGCTACCAGCAGGGGTGGTCACGCCACCGATGAGTGATCCGATTGGTATGCCGACCATGATCGCCTTGCCAATCGCTGACTTACCAGGTTCGAGGTTCAACCTCGACATAACACCGAGACCAATACTCATGAAAATGGCGCATGCGGGCACGTCGGAGATGACCATCGAGGTCGCCGCCGTTCCAACGATGAGTGCGGTGACCACCCGCCGACTGTCAGTGCCTGCACGTGCGAGCAACCAGTAGGCGAACCGTCGGTCGAGGCCGGCGTTGGTCACCGCCGCCGCAATGCAGAACATCGCGAGCACGAAAAAGAACACCGGGCTGACAAACGCCTTAAACGCTGCGTTGAGCTCGACGACCTGGAAGAGTGGCTGCAGCACGATGACGAGCAGCGCCGTGACAGCGATAGGGATCGCTTCGGTCGCCCAGAGAATAATGGCGGCCAAAAAGATGGCGGCGAGGCGCTGGCCTTCAGGCGGTAGGTCGGCGGGTGTTGGTAGCAGTAACACGACCACCGTCGCGATGATCGCGCCGGCAATGCCGATGAGCGTCTTGCGGTCGTCGGTTGAGACGACTCCCGTGGCCCTGTTCGGAGTGTGTTCGAGGTTTGACTCGGACATGACCGGGATAGCTTCCCCACTCCCCCGCTAGGAGCCGCAACCTGTGAAGATTGGGCAGGGCAGGCTTAGGAGCCTCGGGATTGAAGCCGTGCTCGACCTAGAACTTCAGCTTGTACACCTCGGTGGCCGTGCCTTCGAAGATTCGTTCTCGATTGGCCTGGGTCAGCCAATCGATCTTGTCGATCTTTGACTTCACGTCGTCGATCCACTCACCTGTCTTCGGGTCCTTGGCCGTGCCGATCCCTGGTTTTTCTGAGCCGAACATGCATCGCTCGGGCGTGACCCACTTAAAGAGCAGGTCCAGCGATTCCTGCGTGTATAGGCATGTGTCGAAGTAAAGCTTCCGGAGTTCATCCTCAAAGGCGACACTCTTGCGCCGCGACCACATGGCCCGGTATCGGCCGATCTGATACGGGATGGCCCCACCACCGTGCGAGACGACCAGCTTCAGCGCGGGAAAATCGTCAAACACGGTTGAACTTAGCAGCGAGACGATCGCGATGCTTTCCTCGTTGATGAAGTGTAGCGAGTACGGTTCGCGCGGGCTCCGACACCCGGCCGAGTGCACGAGCGCGGGCACGTCTAACTCAACCAGCTTCGCATAGAGCGGATACCAATATTCGTCGCCGAGACCAGGTGGCGTTGGTTCTTGTCCCTCATTCGGGTCAGGGTTGATCAAGCAGCCGACGAAACCCAGTTCCTTGATACAGCGCTCTAGTTCGCCGAGCGAGTTCTCCGGGCTCACGCCCATGTTCTGCGGAAGTCCGGCCACGCCGCGGAAAGTGTCTGGGAAGAGTTGGGTCTGCCGGTGAATGATGTTGTTGGTCTCCTCGATGTACCACCGGACGAGTTTTTCTGGCTTCTCACTGTGCATCATCGTGTACGGACGTGGCGAGACGAGCTGCATGTCGGTCCCGACCTGCTTCAGTTGCTCGAGATGGGACACGGTGCGGAATGTGGGTGCGTTGAGCGACGCGATGATCTGCTCGTCAGATATGTTGATCCTGCCGCGACCGTGTGCGCCGCGGTGGGCCAGCAGGCCGGCCTTGTATGCGTAGAGGTCCTGCGGCGCGGTTACGTGTGCGTGGGCATCGATGACTCTCATGGTTCGACTCCGATCCGATGGCTGCGATAGTAGTGTAGAGGATACTCTAAGAAGAAAAACTGCGCTCCGCGCATAATCTATGTGAAAAGTTCATACTGCCAAGAAGAGAATAAACGGTTAACGTGTGTGCGAGTCGACTCCTAGGCAGTACGCTTCCAGTAGGGTTACGAGGAGAGAGGCCGTTTATGTCGTCAGCCGACGCTTCGGTGGTGCGCCTCCAGGCGCTGGATACCTGCGCGGTCTCCGACGCACTGGACCGGTTAGGTCTTTCGGGCACGGTCGTCGGCATCCATCGGGTCTCGACGGAGCGGCGGATTGCGGGCCGTGTTGTGCCAGTTAAACTTGGCCCGGCTGGAGAAGGCGTGGCCAGCCGTCATTTGTGCAGTGCCGCCATCGAGGCCGCCACTTCTGAAGATGTGATCGTCGTCGAGCACCACAGCCGTGAGGATGCCGCCGGCTGGGGTGGCTTGCTGTCGACTGCTGCCAGCGTGCGCGGCGTGGCTGGGACCATCGTGGACGGGTCGGTGCGCGACGCGGACGACAGCCGAGATCTCAACTATCCGGTGTTTGCGCGCGCGGTGGTTCCGCTCACGGCGCGTGGGCGTGTGAGCGAGCATGCCTGGAACGAGCCGATTGTGGTAGGCGGGGTTGACCTGAAGCCCGGCGACCTCGTGATCGCTGACGGAAGCGGGGTTGTGTTTATCGACGCTAATCGGAGTGCGGAGGTGCTGGAACTTGCCGAGTCGATCGCCGCGCGCGAGGCGAAGCTGACGGCGGCAGTTCGGAAAGGTACACCGGTCAGTCGTGTGATGGATGGTAGCTACGAATCAATGCTGAAGCAGCACCGGTCGAGTGAGTGAGGATGGCGATATGGATCCGGTTCTGGCGCAACTGAAGCAACTCTCGGCAACGACGGTGAGCGATGCGCTTGACCGGCTCGGTATTGCCGGCCAGTGTTTGGGGATTAAGCCGCTTGCCCCAGCGTTTCGGTTGTGCGGCCGCGCATTCACGATGCGCACCGTGCCCGTTGCTGGGGAACCTGGCACCGTGGGTGACTACATCGACGACGTACCGGAGGGCGAGGTGATCGTCATTGACAACGCCGGACGTCCTGACATGACGGTGTGGGGCGACATCCTGACCTTCGTCGCACATCGGCGCCGGGTCGGCGGCAGTGTCATTGATGGGCACTGCCGCGACATCTCACTGAGCCTCAAGCTCGAGTATCCGATCTTTAGCCGTGGCTGGTCGGTGCGCACCGGCAAGGACCGGGTGCAGCTCGACGCGATGGACGTGCCGGTGTCGGTCGGCGGTGCGACGGTCCATCCCGGCGACGCACTCCTCGGGGATGCCGACGGCGTAATCGCGGTGCCGCGCTCACGGGAAGCCGAGGTCATCGCCTTGGCGCAGGAGATTGAGGAGGCCGAAGACCGGATTCGTGCAGCGGTTGAGGGTGGCCTGCGTCTCGATGAGGCTCGCAAGCAGTTTAAGTATTTTGAACTCCAGCGCAGTAAGGACTCCCGTTCGTGACCGACCGCGAAGGTGGACTCGACGTCACACTGGTCGCGGAAGCGGCCGTATTCTCCTCGGCGACGCTCCACGAGGCTGCGGGACAAGTGGGTGCCCTCCCGGCTGCGATCAAACCCTTGGGCGATTCGATGCGGCTTTGCGGCCCTGCGCTCACCGTTCAGGGTCCGCCGGGAGACAATCTCTGGCTGCACCGAGCGATCGCCCAAGCCGCACCGGGTGAGGTCTTGGTAGTAACCGTCAGCGGGGCTCACGAGTTCGGGTATTGGGGTGGGATCATGACGACGGCGGCGACTGCGCGAGGACTAGCTGGGCTGGTCATCGACGGCTGCGTGCGCGACGGTGACGAGCTCGTCGCCTCAGGTTTTCCAGTCTTTGCACGCGGCCGAGCCATCCACGGCACGGCCAAGGTGGCTGCTGCTGCCGGTCGCGTGAATGAGCCGATCGTGCTGGGTGACGTGACGGTCGCTTCTGGGGACTTAGTTGTCGGGGACGCCGACGGCGTGGTCGCTCTTCCCCGCGACTCAGTTCGCGAGGTTCTTACGGCCGCGTTGGCGCGGGAGAAGAAGGAGGCGACAATCGCCGAGGCCCTTCGGCAAGGGCGCACGACGCTCGAGGTTTACGGCTGGAAGTAACGGGGCCTCGCCTAACCGGTGGTAGTCATGCAGAAAATCGACGTCTTCAATCACATCTTTCCCAAACCGTTCCACAAGCTGATGATGCGGGTGGCAGGCGATTACAAGGATATCGGCGAACGGGTGCGAGGAATTCCGATGCTGGCGGACCTCGACGAGCGTTTTCGCGTGATGGATCAGTTCGGTGCCGAGTACCGACAGATCCTCTCGCTTGCCTCGCCGCCGCTCGAAGCACTGGGTGGGCCAGACGTGTCGACCCAGTTGGCTGAAGCCGCCAACGACGGCATGGCCGAACTGGTGCAGCGACACCCCGATCGGTTTCCTGGCTTCGTCGCTTCGCTTCCGATGAATGCGTGCGAGGGGATCGTGACCGAAGCCCACCGCGCGATCAGTGACCTCGGCGCGTGCGGAGTCCAGGTCTTTACAAACGTTCTGGGCAAACCGCTGACTGCGCCCGAGTTCAGGCCACTCTTTGCGGCGATGGTTGAGCATGACCTGCCGATCTGGGTACATCCGGCGCGCGGGGCCAACTTCACCGACTACCTGACCGAGCCGAGTTCAAAGTACGAGATCTGGTGGACCTTCGGCTGGCCGTATGAAACAAGCGCCACGATGGCACGGATCGTCTTTGAGGGACTGCTCGACGACTATCCGTCGCTGAAGATCATTACGCATCACATGGGCGGCATGGTGCCGTACTTCGAAGGTCGCGTCGGACCCGGGTGGGACCAGCTCGGCAGTCGGACGTCAGGTGAGAATTTGGGCGCTGTGCTCGAGCGACTGAAGAAGCGGCCGATCGACTATTTCCGAATGTTCTATGCCGACACGGCAGTCTTCGGCGCCCGTGCGGCGACAATCTGTGGCCTCAGCTTCTTTGGCGTCGACCACGTCGTCTTTGCGTCCGACTCGCCGTTCGACCCCGAGAAGGGGCCGATGTATATCAGAGAGACGATGAAGATCATCGATGGGCTCGACCTGAGCGAGACAGACCGCGACAAGATCTATCGTGCGAACGCCGTCACGCTGCTGAAGCTAAAGGACCGTTGACGCCGAACTGAAGAAAAGAAGGTTCATGCTGCGCCACGCACCGCTTCTCGTCGCTTTCGTGCTGTTCAGTGCCTGCACGTCATCACCCGACCACGACCTCATCCTTCGCAATGGCACCATCGTTGACGGTATCGGTGCGCCTGGGTATCTCGGGGACCTCGCGATCGACGGCGACCGGATTACGGCAGTCGGTGATTTGGGTGACTTGCGCGGTGTAACCGAGGTCGACGTTTCGGGACTGGCGGTCGCCCCAGGCTTCATCAACATGTTGAGCTGGGCCGGTGACGCGTTGATGGAGGACGGCCGATCCCAAGGGGACATTCGGCAGGGCGTGACGCTTGAAGTCTTCGGTGAGGGGGTCTCCGGCGGTCCCCTGACTGATCAGATGAAGAACCTGGTGGTAACGAGCCAGGGCGACATCAAGTTCGACGTTGAGTGGACGACGCTCGGCGAGTACCTCGAACACCTCGAGGCCAAGGGCGTGTCGCCGAATGTGGCGTCGTTCGTTGGTGCGACGACGCTTCGAGTCCACGAAGTTGGTTACGAGGACCGTCCGCCGACGGAGGACGAACTCGACCGAATGCGGCGTCTGGTGCGGCAGGCGATGGAAGAGGGCGCCGTCGGACTTGGGTCGTCGCTCATTTATGCTCCAGCCTTCTATGCGCAGACGGACGAGCTGGTCGAGTTGTCAAAGGTCGCCGCCGAATACGGCGGGCTCTACATCTCGCACATGCGTAGCGAGGGTAACGCGTTGCTCGAGTCGGTCGACGAACTGCTCACGATCGCGCGCGAATCTGGAATCCGGGCTGAAATCTACCATCTGAAAGCCGCTGGCCAAGCGAACTGGGGCAAGCTCGACGCCGTGATCGGGCGGGTGGAGGCGGCGCGCAGCGAGGGGCTCGAGATCACCGCCGACATGTACACCTATACGGCCGGTTCGACCGGTCTGGACGCTGGGATGCCGCCGTGGGTGCAGGAAGGTGGCTACGACTCTTGGGCTGTGCGGCTTCGGAATCCTGAGATCCGCGACCGCGTTCGGCGGGAGATGACGACACCGACCAACGACTGGGAGAATCTCCTGCTGGCGGCTGGCGCCGAGGCGACCTTGTTGGTCGGTTTTAAGAATGCCGAACTGCGCGGGTATCTCGGTCAGACATTGGCCGAGGTGGCGGCGGCACGCGGTACCTCGGTCCCTGATACCGCGATGGATCTCGTTGTCGAGGATGGTAGCCGCGTGCAAGTCGTCTACTTTTTGATGTCGGAAGAGAACGTCGCGCGGCAAATTGCCTTGCCGTGGACGAGCTACTGTTCCGATGCTGGTTCATACGCCAGCGAGGGTGTCTTCCTGAACTCGTCAACTCACCCGCGCGCGTATGGGAACTTCGCGCGGTTGCTCGGGCGCTACGTCCGCGACGAACAGATCATCCCGCTTGAAGAGGCGGTCCGGAAGCTGACGTCGCTGCCGGCCGAGAACCTGCGGGTCCGTGACCGCGGCCGGCTGGCGGCGGGCTACTTTGCGGACGTCGTCGTCTTCGACCCGGCCACAATTCAAGACCACGCAACCTACGAGGACCCGCACCAATATGCCACTGGCGTGGTGCACGTCTGGGTCAACGGCACACAGGTGCTCGAAGACGGTGAACACACCGGCGCAACGCCCGGACGCGTCGTCCGTGGACCCGGCTGGACTGGCTGGTCAGCAGCCGACGGCTCCTGACCCGGTTAACCACTACGCAGGCGAATCTTTCGCCGCCAATTGTTGCAGGCGGTACACCGGTTTAATCAAGAACATAGCTGCGGCGCAGGCAAGCATGATGCCGACTAAGGTCAAGAAAGCTGGATAATATGTGCCACCAGCCTGTCCATACCACCAACCGACCGTGATCGGA
>DBHR01000099.1 GCA_002296225.1 Acidobacteria bacterium UBA823
TAGGTGGCTGCCGCAGTCACTGCCTTTTTTACCTGCTCTCTGCGGATGCCAGTAGCTACTTCGCCTTTCAGGCAACTGCTAAGGCCGATCAAGCCCTCGGAGTTCTGCGCGAGAATGTCCTTGTCGATCCTCGGCTTGTAATAAAACCCCTCTGTATAGCCAGACGACACCAACTTAATGAGGTTCTGGTAACCGGCCGTGTTTTCAGCGAGCAAAACGAGGTGGTTGGCTATTTCGCCTGGCGAACCACTCTTCGTCGTTCGATCACCCGGTGCAACATACACTTCGCAACCCAGAATTGGTTTCACGCCTCGCCTTCTCGCCTCGTCATGGAAGGCTATCGCCGAAAACATGTTTCCGTGTTCCGTCACTGCTAACGCCGGCACACCCCTTTTGGATGCTTCGTTCATTAACTCGCCGATCCGGCACGCACCATCAAGTAAGGAGAATTCAGTGTGGAGATGAAGATGGATGAACTCGGCCATGCAAATCCTTAAACCCTGCTTAGGTTAGGCAACCTCACTCCCACTCGATTGTGGACGGTGGTTTTGAGGTGATGTCGTACACGACTCGGTTAATACCCTTCACCTCATTGACGATCCGTGACGACATTCCAGCAAGAAGTTCGTTCGGCAAGGGTGCCCAGTCAGCTGTCATTCCGTCACGACTCTCAATCGCCCGGATTGCCACCGTATACTCGTAGGTTCTTTCGTCGCCCATTACGCCGACGGTCTGGATTGGAAGGAGCACCGCGAACGACTGCCATACACGTCTGTACCACCCGCCTCGCTTAATTTCCTCCGTAACAATGGAATCGGCCTCGCGCAGTAAGGCTAATCGTTGCCCTGTAACCGAGCCCAGAATCCGAACGGCCAATCCCGGCCCAGGAAAGGGCTGTCGCCAGACCAACTCATCGTCCACTCCAAGTTCGATTCCGACTTGCCGCACCTCATCCTTAAATAGTTGACGTAACGGCTCAAGGAGCTCGAAACTCATATTTTCTGGGAGGCCTCCGACGTTGTGATGGCTCTTGATTGGCACTGATGGTCCTACAACCGAAACGCTCTCGATCACATCTGGATACAACGTACCTTGCGCAAGGAAGTTGAACTCACCGAGTTCTCCCGCCTTCCGCTCGAAGACTTCAATGAACGTTCTGCCGATGATCTTCCGTTTGCGTTCAGGATCCACGACACCATCGAGTCTGCTCAGAAACACCTCCGAGGCATCCACAAACACGACTGGTAATCGGAGTTTGTCCGCAAACCGTTTTCGGATCTGATCGGCCTCATTGAGTCTGAGTAGCCCGTTATCAACGAAGATGCACGTAAGGCGATCCCCAATCGCGCGGTGAATAAGCATGGCGGCGACCGTGGAATCGACTCCACCGCTTAATCCGCACACGACCCGACCGTTGCCCACTAACTCTTTGGTTCGCTCGATCGTTTCTTCAACAAATGACGCCATCGTCCAATCGCCCACGCAGCCACAGATTCGTTGAGCGAAGTTCCTCAGAATATCCACGCCACGTTCCGTATGGGCCACCTCGGGATGAAACAGTAATCCATACAACCCTCGGTCGCCATCTTCCATCGCAGCCACTGGGGCGTTGGCGCTTGTCGCCGTTACGGTAAAACCCGGTGGAACTGCTTCGATGAGATCGCCGTGGCTCGCCCAAACCCGCACCGTGCCTGGAAGCCCGCTGAACAAAATCTGCTCATTCGAAGGTTGGACACTTGCATGTCCGTATTCGCGGTGCGGCGCGGCTGAAACCTTTCCACCTAAGGCTTCCGTCATCGCCTGCATTCCATAGCAAATCCCAAGTACCGGCACGGGGAGGTCAAAGATTTTCGGATCACATCTTGGTGCATCCTGTTCAGACAGCGACCGGGGTCCACCAGACAGAATGATGCCGTTCGGTTCCCGTGCCTCGATTTCTGACAGGGGCATGTCGAAGGGAATAATTTCTGTCAGAACAGACAATTCACGCAGACGCCGCGCGATGAGTTGTGTGTATTGCGATCCGAAATCGAGGACGATTAGTGATTGATGTTTCACGGCGTTAGGTGGCTCATGAGATGCCGCGTTCAAGATGATTAACGACTATTATAGCTGGGTGCCCCACGTTTTGATCAGGCTGCTTCACCGGCGACCCCTAGGCTCGTTGAAGCCTAGCAGCGCGATCGCGACTCTCGCCCTAATAGGAATGCTGACGCTCACCGTGGCTGCCCAATCGCAGCGCGAAGAAGTCAGTTTGCCGTCAATTTTCCCGTTGAATCACGAATGGGTGAGCATTCTCCCGTTTCCGCCGACCCAGGCCCCCGCGACGGATGGAGCGTATCTGTATATTCCATTACGCGGCGATCTGTTGGCAGCGGTGTTCGTCGCCGACGGAATTATGCAGTGGCTCGTGGATCAGCCGGCTGATTTTCCCCCAACCGTTGGTGGCCAACTTCTGTTCGTCGCCGATGATCGTCGGGTGCACGCGCTCTGGTCGACGTTCGGAATAGAACTCTGGCAGCTTACATTCTCTGCCCCGATATCTTCTCCACTTCTCTGGGAATCCGGTCTACTTATCGTCGGCCTAGCGAATGGAGAGGTGTTGGCTTACGACACCCAAACTCAGCGACCTGTCTGGAAGCAACAACTTTCGGCTGGGGTCCTTCTCCCAACCATCGACGACGGTCGCCTCTTCGTGCCGCAGGCGGACGGCCATATTTCGTCACTCGACCTGGCGACGGGCTCACTGCTTTGGGAACGTGAGCTAGGCGGCGCCCCAACACGCATCCGGGCCTACCATGATCGCCTCTATGTTGGTTCGACCGACAATTTTCTTTATGCCATCGATCGCCGGGATGGCCGGATCCGATGGCGTTGGCGCACGGGCGCCGATATTATCGGAGCCCCTGTCGTGACGTCCGAGGCCATATTGTTCGTTTCGCTCGACAATCAATTGCGGGCGCTTGCGGGCCGGACCGGCGTTCAACTCTGGAAGCAGCGTCTGCCCACACGTCCGGTCGGTGGCCTAATTCAATTTGGCGAAATTCTTATGTTGCCTGGGCGTACGCCCCCGGTACATCTATTTTATTTAGATAACGGTGAACTGGCTGGGCAGATCCTGGTGGACGCTGACCTAACCCTGCCGGTAATTCGCGTCGAAGTCGACCAAGCCCAAGAACTCGAAGACGACCAGGCCACGGACGAGAACACCAACGACCTCTCCGAGAAGATTTCGGCGAATGTCGAGTTGCCTTTTCCGCCGACCGTTGTCCGAGCTAATGATGTTGACGATGTGGCATTCGTGCTAGTCACCGCCGCGGGCGAGGTTCATGCCTACGCATCAGCCTATGGTTTAACCCTCGAAACGCCACTGCTCATTCCTGGCGAAGACCCGACGACACTGCCTCTCACGACGTTGAACTATGTACCCGGCTGGCCAGCCGCGTCTCGGGTTGGACCAATGCGCGAACTAAGTCCCCTGCCGGGCTGGCAGGAGTTAAGGGCTTTAGACCTGGGTCGTCTTGCGACTCTGCCTGGTCGGCGCTTCGTGCCGCCGTTGACTCACGGGTTGACGATTATTCCTGGTCGCAGGTTCTGGCGCTTCCGGCTTGCGCCAGCGGCGAGCCTACCTGGCCGTTCGTTTAGCCTACCGGCTGCACCCCGCCTTACACCACTCGATCCGCTACCCGGCGTCTCGATTGCGATTGATGGAATGGTCCGTTTCACTGTTCCCAAGCCAGGATTCATTTAACCTGCCAGCCGCACGCCGTCGAACCCGGCCGAGAAGTGCTTCAAGGGGGCCAGACGCGAGGTAGGCATATGCCATGCCCACTAGGACAAAGGGCGGATGCGCCGTGATGATTGCAATCACAGCCGCGACGGCGATTAATGGAACATACGAACGCCGATGACCAAGGTCTATTTCTTTGAAGCTACGAAACCGAAGCTTCGTGATCATTAGGAATGCTGGCAGCAGAACCACTACAAAGACTGGCAATGCCTCAATTGCTGTTTCAAGGCCTGTCGGGTACGCGAAAACCGTCGCGGCGAGTACGCAGGCCGCCGATGGGCTTGGCATTCCAACGAAGTATCGCTTGTCCAATGTCACGGACTGCAGGTTGAATCGCGCCAACCTCGTAGCCGTCGCCACGACATACAGAAAGCCAGCCGCCCACCCCAGCCGACCGAACGGGGCCAACCCCCAAGCGCACGTAAGGATCGCCGGTGCGACACCGAACGAGACGATGTCCACCAGTGAGTCAAACTCAGTACCAAATTTACTTGTCGCGCCAGTCAGACGAGCGATCCGGCCGTCCAGAGTGTCGAGTACGAGCGCGACACCGATAAACGGCGCGGCAATACCGAATTCACCTCTAAGCGTGTAAACGAGGCACGCGTACCCGCAAAACAGATTCGCCACCGTGAACATGCTGGGTAGAAGAAACATGCCTCGCCGCGCTCGTTGCTCCTTCCGGCGATAACCTTGAAATGCCGACACGGCCTCCATGAATACTACTCCTTCCCTACACGATCGAGATCGTCCGCGTTCGAGCCGAGTGCCCCTTCAGCCACTTAGGTCTATGATGGAAACGCTCGTGGTCTCGCTACACCGATCATTCGCTACAAGTAAACCGTGCTACCGTAGTTTCTCCAGCCCGTACGCGTTGGCCAGAACCCACGACAAGCGTCGCCGTTCGCGGCACAAACAAATCAATGCGAGATCCAAATTTCATAATTCCAAATCGTTCTCCAGCGCCGACCTTCTGCCCAACTCTCACGCGGCAAACGAGCCTGCGGGCTAACACCCCAACGATCTGGCGGCAAATTACGACGCCATTACGGCATCGGAAGCCAATCTCGGTACGTTCGTTTTCCGCGCTCGCTTCCTTCCGGTATGCCGCAAAGTACCGACCCGATCGCCGGCTGACGTGGGTCACTTCACCGCCGATGGGGACCCGGTTTACATGCACGTCTAACGGCGAAAGGAAGATACTAATCTGGTGCCAGGCGCCCTCGGGCGGATCCGGCGCGACGACCTCACCCGCCACCAACACTCGACCGTCGGCTGGCGCCAAAACAAGGTGTTCTCCATTAGGCGGCTCACGGTATGGATCTCGAAAGAAAAAGAAAAACAACGCCCCGAGGACACAAAACGGCACGGCCCACCAGGCGAGCCCGAAACTCACTAGCGCGCCCGCCATTAGCCACGCGGACGCTATGAATGACACTCCCGAGCGATCAATCTTCACTACGCGGCTCTCAGCATACACCGCGAGACGTTACCTGCTGGCCACGGAGGGGCTAGCAGGGTCTTGAGTGGACCCAGCTAAGTTTCGGCTCCGCTGCAATATGTTCTCCATCCGATCCTTCAGCTGCAACTTCTGCTTCTTGAGGGCGCTTTTTTCGAGCTGTTCAGGTTCGGACAAGTAAGGGTGTTCCGATAACCGAGTCAAACGGCTTTCGAGTTCATCGTGCCTCGCGGCTAACTGCTGGAATTCCCCGTCCGTTTCAAGTAAGCGCTGCTTCACCTGCGTTTCTGTCGACATCCACCCCTCCTGCAGTCAAGATATTCCAACCCGGGCAGCCGAAAGTGAGACACGGTAGCATAAGGTTGCTGGCCGTTCAAGCAGTCTCAATTCACGTTGGTTCATCGAGCAGCCTCTCGCGGTTCAAGGGTTTTGGACCGAAGCGATTTCCAATCCGACCATTCCCCCGCGCTACCGACCTCGCCCGAAAAGCTCAACCGTCTCCGCTATTGCTTGGCTCCGCCATATTCCGGCGCTGATCGCGGGCCAACTCGACAGCGGGTCTCCGGATATACATTGGCCGAATAGCGTGAGGGCCCACTAGTCGTTCACCATTCGCCATACTCGCCAGCTGACCCAGAGCCGGAGCGATTGCTTCGGGCATCGGCAGCGTAAGGACACGTCGACCAAGCCGCGCCTCGGCTTCCTTTGCGAATCGTACCCCGCCATCTCCCACTAAAACCAGCGACCGGCCAGAGAGCGACTCCAGCCATTTACCCGCCACTTCTGTGGGCGTACCCACGCAATGAGGTTCGAGTTCTGCGAACCCCGAAGGCGCCATGACCGCCTTCGCCATCACATTATTTGGACGCTCTCCGTCCATGACGTTCACGTCTGAAAGTCTCAGGAATGCCGCGCCGAATACTTGCCGACGCAGTCCATCGAGCCAAACGGCGATCACCTGAGCCTCTGCGTCCCGCCGGCTCTCGGCGATAGCCGCTAATGTCGAGACGCCGACGATCGGTACGGACCTCGCAAGCGCCAGCCCCTGAACCGTAGCGACCCCAACCCGCAGCCCAGTAAATGAGCCCGGCCCAATTGCAACGGCGTACCGCTCGACATCTTTAAGCGCAAGCCCATTCATACACAGTATTTTGATAATTTCACCTGGCAGACGCTCACCGTGAGCTCGGTCGGATGATCCTCGGCGACTGGCGATAATCTTACCGCCTCGTAACAGGGCGACACTTCCCGCTGGCGTCGCGGTTTCAAGCGCAATTATGACCCCTTGAAATTGTCCCGGCACAGCAGCGTTTCCCATCCCACAACAATTCTAATCGCGTGCCCCCTCTGTAGAAAGTCAACGAGCGCCGTGCCTTGACTGTGCCTAGACCCCCTTTCTATACTGTGGCCGGCTTAACGGCCTTCCAGCACCGCGGCCAATCAGCAGTCGAGAACACGCCTTGTCTTCCCGAGCGACTAGCTCCGATGTAACACCCGTGATGCGGCAATACCTGGATGCCAAGCAGCAGAATTCGGATGCGCTTCTCTTCTTTCGTATGGGCGATTTTTACGAAATGTTTTATGAAGACGCCGTTACTGCCGCACGGGCCCTCGAGATAACGCTAACCTCCCGGTCAAAAGACAGTAAGGGCTCTGAAATTCCAATGTGCGGCGTTCCGTTTCACGCCGCCGACGGCTATATTGCCCAGTTGGTCAAAAAAGGCTTTCAAGTCGCCATCTGTGAACAAGTCGAGGATGCTAAAAAATCGAAAGGTCTCGTTCGGCGAGAGGTTGTCCGCGTCGTTTCCCCTGGCACGCTGATCGATTCGGCAAATCTCGATGCACGCAAACCAGCATTCCTCATGGCCTTGGCTCCCCGCGTCGCCACGGTCGGAGCGGCTAATAGAGGTCCCCTCGTGTATGGCGTTGCGTTGCTCGATTTTTCGACTGGGGAGTTTCACGCCGCTGAGTACGAGGGTGCTGCGGGACTTCAAGCTGTTGTTGACGAAATCGCGGTATTACAGCCCCGAGAACTCCTTGTACCCACAGATGTGGATACCGAGAAAACATTTCCTAAAGTTGATGGTATTCCCATTATTCGTGCCGAGGCCTGGACATTCGAACTGACCCGAGCTCGTGACACGTTATGTGGTCAACTTGGCGTGCGAACTCTTGACGGCTTCGGAATCGAGCATCGGCACGCCGCGACGGCGGCCGCCGGTGGACTCGTAAAACACCTTCAAGACACACAGAAGTGCAGCCTGGCGCACATTCGTGAGCTCCGGTTCCAGGAGGCTTCACAACATCTTGTAATCGACCCGACGACGTTTCGCCATCTAGAGGTCGTCGAGGCGGCCGATGGCCATCGAGACGGCTCATTGCTCGAAACGATAGATCGCACGGTCACGGCGATGGGGGGACGCTGTCTGAGAGGGTGGCTCGTTCGTCCGCTCGTAACCCTCGAGCGAATCCAGGATCGACTCGACGCGGTTGAGGAATTCGCCTTTCACGCTGTGGCGAGGGCGAAATTTCGTGAGCTTCTCAAGAACGTTGGCGACCTTGAGCGCCTCGTTGCCCGCGTGTCTCTAGGATCCGCCGGCCCCAGAGATTTAGTGGCCATTCGGGAGTCAGCCGAGGTCGTTCCGCGCGTCCGAACGGTTTTGACAGATTTTCAGGGACCGCTCATTTCAAGCCTATTGGGGGAACTCGACGATCTCGCCGATCTCCGAGTTGAAATCGAAAAAATGATCACGGACGATCCCCCTGCTCATGCCAGGGAGGGTCAGTGCATCAGGACTGGTGCTAATGCCGAGTTAGACGAATTGCGGTCAGTGAGCCAAGGGGCCCGCCAATTAATTTCGGAGATGGAAGAAACCGAGCGGGCTAGCACCGGTATTGCAAATCTCAAGATCCGCTTTAATCGCGTTTTTGGCTACTACATCGAGGTCACGAGAGCGAACCTCGATTCAATACCAGCGGAGTACCATCGAAAACAGACGGTGTCTGCCGGGGAACGGTTCACTACTCCCGCCCTCAAGGAGTACGAAGACCGAATTCTCGGAGCCGACGAACGCATTTTAGAGCGTGAGCTCGCCCTGTTTGAGCAGCTCATCCGCAGGGTCGTTAGTGAATGCCCTCGCATTCAGGATACCGCTCGGGCACTGGCGGGTCTCGACGGCCTTGCTGCCATGGCTGAGACCGCGGTCGCGCTGAATTATACGAAGCCGCACCTTCACGACGGCGACGAGTTTCGAGCGACCGACGTTCGCCACCCCGTGGTCGAGCGTCACACCGTCGACGGCTTTGTACCGAACGACGTGCTTTTGAACGACTCGACCCATCAACTCGTAATCCTTACCGGGCCGAACATGGGTGGGAAATCCACCTATTTGCGCCAAACCGCGCTCCTGACCGTCTTGGCGCAAGCCGGCTCTTTCGTCCCCGCTAAGGACGCAAAGTTGCCGATAGTCGACCAGGTGTTCGCCCGGGTCGGCGCCTCAGACAATATTGCCCGCGGACATTCGACGTTTATGGTGGAGATGGAGGAGACAGCCCGTATTCTCCACACGGCAACGTCACGCAGCCTAGTGCTTCTGGACGAAATCGGTCGCGGGACAGCAACCTTCGATGGCTTGAGCATCGCCTGGGCGGTGGCCGAACACCTCGCGACCAACGCGGTTGCCCGGCCACGCACCCTGTTTGCCACCCACTATCACGAACTAACCGATCTCGCCGAGGCGTTACCGGCCGTCGTCAATTTTCACGTTGAGGCTCGAGAGTACAAAGACGAAGTAGTCTTCCTGCGCAAGGTTGTGCCAGGGCGATCCGACCGGAGCTACGGAATTCAGGTGGCTCGCCTCGCCGGCTTACCCCCGAAGGTTATTCGCCGAGCCCGTGAGATTCTCGATGGCCTCGAACGGGACGAGCTTTCCCGGTCGGGACAGCCTGCGATGGGTACACCCGCGAATCTCGCACAGACACAACTCGGCTTATTCCAAGCAAGCGGTCCTGATGACCAGATAGCCGGCCGTCTCCGCGAGCTCGACATTGACCGGCTGAGCCCAATCGACGCGTTAGCTTGGCTCGTGGAAGTCAAGAGGTCCCTTCCTGGCAAATAGGCGTCCCTCGACCCTCGCGGCCCTAACAGCCTAGAATTGTTCCGCATGCCAGACAAGCGTCGCTTACTGCAAACGCCAGTCGAGTCCTTTGAGGTCGAATCCGGCCTAACCGCTGAGAAGATCCTTGAGCGGATGGGCGGTATTTCGTTCCAGGGCAGAAACTTGGCGACCGCCCACAGTATCTGGCAGAAAATGCTGGGCGATAACTGCATAATTTTCTTAGGGGTGGCCGGAGCCCTGAGTGCCGGAGGTCTAAGGCTCGCGTTAGCCCACCTCATAAGCTATCGGTACGTGGATTGCGTCGTCTCAACGGGCGCGAATCTGTATCACGACCTGCACGAGTGCCGGGGCAGGCACCACTACCAAGGGTCACCGCAAACGGACGATCGAGCGCTCCAAGCCGCTCACATTGACCGTGTTTACGACACCCTTATGGACGAAGACGAGTTCATCGACAACGACAACTGGATTGCCGATTTCGCCGCTGGCCTCGAGGCCCGCCCCTACACCAGTAGAGAATTTCTGTATAAGTTAGGCGGCCATCTGTGGCGCGACACTAAACGCGTAGGGATCCTTACGGCCGCGTACAGAAATCAGATACCCATTTTCTGTCCGGCGATCGCGGATTCGTCGATCGGTATGGGCTTATCCCAAGCGAGGCATTCGACACCCGGTTCCGGTCATATCGACGTTATCGGAGACATCATTGAATCGACGAACATCGTAATCCGAAAACGCCGGACGGCCTCTGTTGTCTTAGGCGGTGGCACCCCAAAAAACTTTATCAATCAGGCGAGCGTTGAGGCCGAGTTCTACGCCAATGGCATCAGTGGCCATCGCTATGCCCTCCAGATCGTGACCGATGTACCCCACTTCGGTGGTGCATCGGGGTCGACTCTTGATGAGGCTCGGAGTTGGGGAAAGGTCGCGGTCGATGCTGACCAGGTCACTGTCAACGCCGACGTCACGCTGGCGTTGCCGCTCCTTGCGAGTGCGTTGGCAGCGACCGCGCCTCGGCCGTTGGAACAACGCAAGATCGTAACATTCGGCCTCGGCGAACGCGTGATGTCGATGGACGGCGTGGCATTCCCCGAAGGACGATTTGAGGTTGAGCCGTGAAGTTTCCGTTCAACTACGCCCAAGGCGACGGCCAGTCGTTCGGCGGCACTGACGGTCCCCGGTCAACATTCGCGGAAGCAGCGGCGGTGATTCTACCGGTGCCGCTTGAGCGTACAGTCTCTTATGTCCCAGGTACTCGCTTGGGACCATGTGAAATTTTGAAGGCTTCCACGCAGCTTGAGCTCTGGGATGAAGAACTCGCCATCGACGTCCATGCGCGGGGCGTGTGCACCTTGCCCGAAATGGAACTCCCCTTTCCGAATCAGATAGCCGCGCTGGCTGAAATTGAGCGAGTCGCGGCTGAAATCGTAGGGACGAACAAGTTCTTAATCGCCCTGGGGGGGGAACACTCAATCACGCCAGCATTAGTCGCGGCCACCTCTGCGCACTACGGCGACATTTCTATTTTACAGATCGACGCCCACGCTGATCTGCGTGACGAGTACCTAGGCGATTCAAACAGTCACGCCTGCGCCATGCGTCGTTCTCTCGAGTATGCGACGTGCACCCAAGTCGGCATTCGAAGCCTTTCCACTGAGGAGGCAGCGGCTGTCGATGACCTTCCCACGACGATTTTCTATGACGTGAACATGAGAGAGCGCCGAAACTGGATTCGCGATGTGGTTAACACGCTGCGTTCAAAGGTCTACGTTACAATCGACTGCGACGGACTCGACCCCTCCGTCATGCCGGCAGTGGGCACACCGGAACCAGGAGGGCTCTCGTGGCGCGAGTTGCTCCAGTTGCTCCGCGCCACGTTTAGAGAGCGTGAGATTGTTGGTTGCGACATTGTGGAGTTGTGCCCAATTCCAGGGTTCGTCCACCCGAATGTTCTCTGTGCCAGGCTTGTTTACAAGTTGCTAACGTATCGGTTTGGCGACGGAGATTGAGCCCGTAATTCTGGCGCTGAACCAGTCAGCCGGCGTCTATCTCCTGGAGCTTGTCGAGCTCCGCCTGGGCGATTGGGCCATAGATCGACTCTGGAAATTCATCGACGATTCTTGCAAAATTCTCCTCGGCTGCCTCCGTGCGCCCCGCCAGGAGATAAGCGCGAGCTAAATGCATTAGAACGCCGTCCACCGGCACGTTGGAGGCTGGTCGATTCAGTTCGCGCTGGAACATCTCGATCGCTACATCGACTTTCCCCGCGTGCAACTGTGTTTCGGCGAGCCCTAGACTGGCCATCTGCCCGTAAATGTGCTCCCCTGCCGAATCCACTACTTGCTGGTACTGCGTTGCCGCCTCGTCCCGGCGCCCGAGAACAGCCAGCAGTGTGGCAGCGTGATACCGGGCCGTGATGCCGGCTGGATTGTCCGGATAGGCATCTGCGGCAAGAATAAACTTCGCCAACGCGGCCTCCGTTCGTCGACCCTCGGACGTAAAACTGCCGGGCTGAAACGCTGCTGCAGGCGGCGTAGCGTTCGGATTCATTGGATCGGGAGGCGGCGCTGGTGGAATCACGGGTGCGGTGGCTGTGTTTAGCGCGTCGGCAAGCAGGTCCGCGCCTTGCGCGCTCTGAGTTCGCCGATAACTGACATAACCCCCGGCTGCCATAAGGCCGACGGTTACCAAAAGCACCCAGATCACGATCTCGCGCCGGTGCGTTTCCAGTCTATATTGGAGATCGGCGAGGCCAGCAGCCAGAGCATTCTGTTTCAGATGATGCCGTTCAGATCTCTTCATTGCCTGCTTATCCCCTCGATTCCGGTGCGGTAGGCTCTCATTATATCGGCACCCATCGGTAACTCGAAAAGGTTGAGAAAATATGGTGCGCGTGCCCGGATTCGAACCGGG
>DBHR01000004.1 GCA_002296225.1 Acidobacteria bacterium UBA823
CTGCCAATTGAGCTAGCGGCCCACTTCAGGAGGCGAGCGCCGGTCAATGTACTACGAGTATGTTAGGAAGGTCCATCAGACTTCGTAATGAACGGTCCATCGATGGTTGAAAGTGGCGCGCCCGGCAGGATTCGAACCTGCGGCCTTTCGCTCCGGAGGCGAACGCTCTATCCAGCTGAGCTACGGGCGCGCAATCGCGCTGTATGTTCGAGATGAAAAAATGGCGCGCCCGGAGGGATTCGAACCCCCGACCTACGGGTTCGAAGCCCGGCGCTCTATCCAGCTGAGCTACAGGCGCGCAACACAGGGTCATATCGGTAGTTTCTGCAGCAGCGTAAGTGCGGCGCGAAGCCATCCACCGTCACTACTGTTCAGCGGTTAGTTCCTCGACCGCCACGTTCAACACGCGTGCCAAGCTTTGCGGCGTGCTGTCATGGTCGTCCATACCAGGAAGCCGCTCGAGTGATGCAATTTGCTCCTGCGAGTGGCCCGCTGCCACGCCCCGTTCAACGTGCTCGAGCACGGCCTCGAAATACTGTCGCTGGACCACGAGATCGTCGGCGGCGCCGGTGACTGAGAACCGTGCGCCGGCATGGCCGAAAATATAGAGTGTGTCGCTATCGTGATCGTTGATGACCTGCGGCAGCAGCTTGATCCAGCCACGAATCGATGCTCCGCCAGGACGGTCCACAAACGGGTCCCGTCGGTTGAATAGCAGGTCGCCGAGGTGCGCAATATTGGCACGCTCGAAAGTCACGACGACGTCGCCACTGGTGTGGGCAGAGCCGTAATATCTTGCCGAGACGACCTCGTCGCCAGCGTCCATGCGCCAGTTCTCGTCGAACGTCGTATCGGGATACGCTTGGTTGGCTACGGTGCCCCGCTGGCGTGCTTGTCGCCGTTGTAGGCCTGGCACGTTGGCGTGGGAGACAATCTCCCGCGTCGCGGCACGAAGCACTTTATTGCCGCCGGTGTGGTCCCCGTGGTGGTGCGTGTTCACCAGTACATCAATCATCCGAGAGCTGCGCATCTTGAGACCGCTCAGGCACGCGCTGGCCGTGTCGGGATACTGGCTGTCGACGACCACCAGTGCGTCGTCCGAGATCAGCCAACCGATCGTGCCGCCGCGCATGTGGAATGCGCCCACGTTCCGGCGCAACTCTTCAAACCTCGGGGTCGCGTCCTGCGCCCGTAGGGGTAGGCGTCCAAAGGCGCCGCCAACGAGTGCGAGCGACGAGGTCGTCAAGAATTCACGGCGGTTCCAGAACATGGTCAGCCTCCTTACGATAGGTGCTTACTGGCGCTGTTCCGTCAGTTCACGATAGACACCTTCGATGTTCAATGCGAAATGTTCGTCGTAGCGTACCCAGTCAGCATACTGCGGCAGTTCAAGCGAGTTCTGGATGGCTTGGAGCGACTGCCCGTCGTCCATCCGCGTGGCCACCTCACCCGTGAGCGTTCTGAGATACTCGATATGCGCGCGCACGTCGTCGCGGCTTCCGATCTCACCGTGGCCAGGCACGAACTGATCCACATCATAATCGGCCAGAGTCTCTAGCGCTCCGATCCAGCCGTCGAGATCGCCCGAGGCGAGGTTGCGCCACGGGAGCGTGCGAACGGACAAGGTGTCGACCATGAACGCCAATCGTCGCGACGGCACATGCAGAATGATATTGCTATCAGTTTCCGAGTGACCGGGGAACGACAGGTCGACGTCGATATCGCCGATGGTCAGTGTCATCTCGTCGGTGAACGTTTCGTCAGGCGGTTTCACGGCCTCCATACCTTCGTCGTCGAGATGGGCTGTCACGTTCTCGTGGCTGACCGTTACCACGTCGTCACCAAATATGGCTCCGCCCGACACGTGATCATTGTGGTAGTGACTGTAGACCAGGTACTGAATTGGTGCGTCGGTGACCTTCCGCACCTCCTCGAGATACCGCTCCGCAGCTTCAGTTGACTGAGGATCAGTGACGAGCACCCCGTCGTCGGTAACGATGAAGAGCGACCGATGGGTGTTATACGTAAAGAGGAATACATCGTCGGCAACCTCGTCGACGCTGACTGTCGGGCCAACCGGTAGGGTTTCCGCGGCCGGTTCAGTTGGCGGCCCCTGTTCAGATGCGGGTGCACAGGCGCTCAGGAGCATGAGGGTAGCGAGGAGCGTTCGAGGTGTCATCTGGATCTCCTAGACAGCACGGTCAGGGTTGTTCGGTGTAAACACGGTCGGGCCGAATTATACTGTTTTCTCCCACAGCCACGCCGCGCCGCGAACGCCACTCGAATCACCGTGGACGGGTCGCACGAGCCTAGTGTCGATCCGGTCCGAAAAGACATACGTCGTCCAAAGCAATGGGACCCTCTCGTAGAGCGAATCCAGATTCGATAGGCCACCACCTAAGACGATGACGTCTGGGTCGATGAGGTTGATGACTGTCGCCAACCCGCGCGCTAGCCGACCTTCATACCTTGCGAGAGCGGCCTGGGCGGCGGTCTCGCCGTCCCGCGCGGCTTGCGCGATCTCCGAGGCCTGGCGCTGGGTTCCTGTGTCAGCCTCGTAATCCCGGCTAAATCCCGGACCGGAGAGAAAGGTTTCGAGGCAGCCGCGCCGGCCGCAGTAGCAGGATGGCCCCGGCAGTTCTTCAGGTGTGGGCCAGGGCAACGGGTTATGCCCCCATTCACCGCCGATGGCGTTCACGCCAACCAGCGGACGCCCGTCAATAATTACCCCACCGCCTGTGCCCGTGCCCAAGATGACGCCAAAGACGACCCGGGCGTTCGCGCCGCCCCCGTCGGTCGCTTCAGACAACGCGAAGCAATTGGCATCGTTATTAAAACGCAGTGGACGGTTCAGACGGACCTTCAGGTCTTCGGCCAGGTTGCGGCCGTTAACCCATGTCGAATTGGAATTCTTGATGAGACCGGTCGCGGGGGAGATTGCACCTGGTGTGCCCAGTCCCACGGTGCCCTGCGTGCCGAGTTCGCGTTCGACCGAAGTCACAAGATCCACAATCGCTTGGACGGTGGCATCGTAGTCGTCGTGCGGTGTCAGCACACGCTGGCGGACGAGGGTCGTGCCGTCTGGCGCGAGGGCGATCGCCTCAATTTTTGTACCGCCTAGGTCGACGCCGATCCGTACATCCTCCACGGTCAGTTCCGTATGTAGTTCTTGATGGGGTGGTAGGGCACCTGCATGAATATAACGGTGAGCTAAGAGCGTTAGGGGCGGCGTGTGGCGCGGATCTGCTGTGCGAACACTACTGGGTCGGTTGTTGGCAGTTCGCAAATCCTGTTCTCGCAGACGTACGCAGTCGTTTGGCCGCCGCGCGCGAACTTGCCCTCGACGAGTGGCACGAGCTCTGCGTGCGAATTAAATCTGTCGTTTTCGCCCACGACACTGAGGATCCGGTTGGGAAGAAACGTCGTCCGGAGTTCGGCTAGGAATGATTCGGCGGCCGCGCGCGCGTCCGGTGTGACGATGATGATCTCCTTGGGCGTGTCGAGGCGAAAGTCGACCGCGAGGAGCATCTCAGACATGGCCACGGGACTCTGGGCCAGCGGCGTGCCGAATGCGCGCAGCGTTCCTTCGGCGCGTTGCCGGTAGGTGTCATCGGTCGTGAATTCGTGAAGGCGCAGTAAATTTAAGAGTTGCACCGAATTCCCAGACGGCTCCGCAGCGTCGTAGCCTGGCTTTTCCCGCGTGAGCATCGGTTCGTGTTGGTTGCTCGTCCGGAAGAAGCCACCCTCGGGATCTTCGAACTCGGCAGCGAGGACGCCATCAAGCGCTAGTGCCTCTTCCAACCAACGCGGCTCACTCGTCGCCTCGTAAAGATCGAGAAGCGCGGCGATGAGGAAGGCGTAGTCCTCCAGGTAGCCGGCTATCCGGGCTCGCCCACCGGCGTAACTGCGGAGTAGCCGGTCGCCGTCCTTCAGGTGCGTGAGGACGAAGTCGGCGGCCCGTGTGGCACGATCGGCGTAGTCTGGGTCGGCAAGGGTCAACGCAGCCTGCGCGAATGCCGAGATCATCAGTCCATTCCAGGACGTGATTATCTTGTCGTCTAACAGGGGTGCGGGTCGTGTTGAGCGAGCGCGATACAGGGTCTCGCGGGCCTCTTCGAGTAATCGCCGAGCTGCGTCGGTCTCGATGTTCAACTCAGCGGCGACGGTGGCGAGGGGCTTGGGTGTGTGGAGAATATTCCGGTTCTCGAAATTGCCATCTGGAGTCACGCCATAATGTCTCGAGGCCAAGGCGAGCGCCTGCCCGTCGAGTAAGGCGGCCAGTTCCTCCTGCGTCCATGTGAAGTACCAGCCCTCCTCGCGCTCACCGCTCGGTCCGAAGCTGTCGGCGTCGGTCGCGGAGTAGAACCCGCCGTCGGGAGACGTCATGTCCCGCATGATGTAGCGGAGGATCTCTTGTGCAATTCTGGCGAAGTCGTCCCGTTCGGTCGCTTGATAGGCCTCAAGATAAGCCGTCACCAGTAGCGCGTTGTCGTAAAGCATCTTCTCAAAATGCGGGACGAGCCACTGCGCGTCGGTCGAGTAGCGGTGGAAGCCGCCCCCTATCTGGTCGTACATGCCACCGCCGGCCATCCGCTCAAGCGTCCGTGTGGCCATGTCGATCGCTCGCGCGTCACCAGTTCGCCGGTGCTGACGCAGCAGTAAGCGGATGGACATTCCACTCGGAAATTTTTGCGTGCCTCGCAGTCCGCCGAATTGTTCATCAAACTGCTCGTTGTAGTAGGTCGCCACCTCCTCGATGGCGCTCGCGCCGGCCAACTCCATGCTGCTGGGGACGGGTACCAGCCGGCCGGTGATTCGCCTGGTGATCTCGGCCGAGGCGGCCGAGATCTGGTCGGGTTGCTCGTCGTAAGCGACCTTGAGCCGCTTCAGCATTGTCAAGAAGCCGATACGGACTCCGCGATCACCATCACGCGCAGGTACGTAGGTTGTTCCACTATAGGCTTCGCGATCCGGCGTGACCCAGACGGTCATTGGCCAGCCGCCCTGGCCGGTTAGCATCTGTACGACGCTCATGTAGATCGCGTCGATATCTGGGCGCTCCTCGCGATCGACCTTGATTGCCACGTAGTTCTCGTTGATGTACTGGGCGATCTCTTCGTCTTCGAAGGATTCCTCCTCCATGACATGGCACCAGTGACACGTCGAGTACCCGACCGATAGCAGCACAGGGCGATTCAGGCGTCGAGCCGTCTCGAACGCTTCGTCAGCCCAGGGATACCAGTTCATTGGGTTGTGCGCGTGCTGTTGCAGATAGGGGCTGGCTTCGAGGTAGAGACGGTTCGTGTATTTTGGGGATCCGTCGGCTTTTAGATGGCGGGTACGCGGCCGATAGTCAGGGTCGCGTGCCGCCCAGGCCGATTCGAGATCGGCCGCGAGGGCGTCGTCGAAGGCTTGGGCGCCAGGCAGCGCAACGACGATTCCTTCGCTCGATTGCGCTCTGGCGTTCGTGCCGAACCACCCGACGATGACGACGCTGCATAAGACCAGCGCGGTCATCCGCGCCGCAAGCCGCAGTGTGGACCGCTGGGGTACCGTGCCGTGGATGACCGATCGAGGCATGAGAAATCCGGTAGATCTTTCAGATTTAACCCCAGCGCTCTACGTCGGCGCCTGGGTTCACGCCGGGGACTGTCAATTATAGTCCACCGCTGACGGGCTCATCGGCCCTCACCCCCCCGGATGCTATGCTGAGAAGATAGACGGACGGGGATCCTTAGAGCAAGAGCCTACCCATTATGACGGAATCATTTCGTTTGCAACTAGGGGGAGACAAGGCGCACACGAGACACACGGGTGACGCGATTTGTCTGATGATGTGTTGCAGGAAGGTGGTTTGAACGAGGTGGTGTTGCCATGACCGAAGGCATGACTGACCTGGCCATCGTCGGGGCCGGCCCCGGAGGCTACGCCGCTGCGTTCCGAGCGGCCGACCTGGGCCTTGACGTCACGCTGGTTGACGAAGCCCCCCACCCTGGCGGCGTGTGCCTGTATCACGGCTGCATACCGTCGAAGGCGCTGTTGCACGTTGCACAGGTTATCGACCAGGCGCGGCACGCCGAGGCTTGGGGGGTGCGGTTTGGGTCGCCCACGTTCGACATCCCGGCCTTGCAAGCTTGGAAAGCCGGCGTCGTTGAACGGCTAACCAGCGGATTAGGACAACTCTCGAGGCAGCGAAAAGTGCGCTATGTTAAAGGCTGCGCGTCGATCGTTGATCCGCACAGGCTCTCGGTCCGCGGTGCCGACAGTGATCAGATAATCCGGTTCGATCACGCCATCCTTGCTACTGGTTCGAGTCCAGCTATCCCCGCTTCGCTCTTGCTCGAAAGCGATCGCGTGATGGATTCGACCAAAGCACTCGAACTTTCTGATGTGCCCGCTCGTCTGCTCGTTGTCGGCGGTGGCTACATCGGCCTTGAGTTGGGTACCGTGTATGCGGCGCTTGGGTCTCGTGTCTCGATCGTCGAGATGACCGACGGCTTGTTACCAGGGGCTGACCGGGACTTAGTGACGCCGGTAGCAAAGCGGATGGCGGACCTCGCGGAGGCCATCTGGACCGGGACGACGGTGGCGCGGCTAGGAGTCGCGGGTGAAGGGATCGTGGTTGACCTTGAAGGAAAGGCGGCTGAGAGCTCCGGTCAGGTCTTCGACCGCGTGCTGGTCGCGGTAGGTCGCCGGCCGAATTCAAAGATTGCCGGGCTACACAACACACGTGTCCAGGTAGACTCGAGCGGTTTCGTGCAGGTCGATGGCCAGCGACGGACGGCCGAACCATCAATTTTTGCGGTCGGCGATCTCGTCGGCGAGCCAATGCTTGCGCACAAGGCGTCGCACGAGGGCCGGTTGGCCGTCGAGGTCATCCATGGCAGTAAGGGTGTCTTCGAGCCGCTTGCAATTCCAGCGGTGGTCTTTACCCATCCGGAGATCGCATGGTGCGGTCTCACCGAGATGGAAGCCAAGGTGGGAGGGCGCGCGGTGAAGGTCGTGAAATTTCCCTGGGGTGCGTCAGGTCGAGCCGCAACTCTCGACCAAGTCGACGGCATGACTAAGCTTGTCGTCGATTGCGAATCAGAGCAGGTCCTCGGGGTGGGCATTGTAGGTGCTGGCGCGGGGGAACTGATCGCCGAAGGCGTACTGGCAGTTGAAATGGGCGCGACCGCATCGGATCTGACGATGACGATCCATCCGCACCCTACGTTGTCGGAGACGCTCATGGAATCTGCCGAGGTTTTCTTCGGTCAGTCCACGCATTACCTAGGGAAGGCGCGGTAGAAGCACCAGCCGGTTGTGAGCCGGCAGCGATGGGATCAGGATCAAACGCTTCGGCCGCGAGCCGGTGCACGAAAGGACGTGACTGCTATGAGTTTCTGCGAACACTGTGAGGGGCAGCGATTTGATCGCGCCAGAGTTCTCCGGGCGCTTCGCGCGACACACAGGCGACTGCGCGGGCAGCCGGAGGAGGGCCGCCGAGACGCCCAAATCGTCGTCGCAGCGATCGAGGCGGTGCGCGCGCTGGATATCCCGCACCTCGAGTACGTTGAGGACGAGGTCGTCCACTAACCGGTTAGGCCCCTGCTATTCTGGAACAGCTCACGGTCTGTCGGCCGGTAATCCCGAGGTGGCGCTTAGGGTCGATACCAAGCCCTCCTAAGTCAGAAGCACCGCGTCTTGTCAGATCGCAAGACCCGCGGCGAAAGACAAGAGACTGGAAACAAAAGGCTAGCGACAGACACGTAATGGGGTGAGTGAGGGGATTCGAACCCCCAACATCCGGAGCCACAGTCCGGCGCTCTACCCTTGAGCTACACTCACCATGAAGGGCAGGGGCGGGTTCACCGCCGGAAACACCGCAGTTTAACACAGCCCTTCGGTCTTAATCTGGTAACCTGAGCCGTTGATGGCGTGCTGTGGCGCCCAGTTCGATGTGCGCCTGTTTGTGATTCTTTCAAGGTAATCGAGGTGACGCAATGCTAGGTTCTCGTGGGTTTCTCATGATGGGGTTCGTACTCGGGATCGCGGTGGCGTTCGGTTCGAGCAACGCGTTCGACGTCAGCATAGGGGCGCAGTCGCGCCACACCGGGCTTTACGGCGGGGCGCGGCCGCTCGCGCCGTATTCGCCTGGCGTGGACTCAGGGGAAACGGTCTATCTGTCCGGTCAGGTTGGGATTAATCCCGAGACCGGCAGTCTGCACGAGAATCTGCAAGCGCAGGCGCGTCAGGCCCTGTCAAACCTCGAAGGCCTACTCACCGAAGCCGGCCTGACGAAGGCCAACGTTGTGCGGGCCACGGTCTACCTTGACGACATTGGCAACTATCCCGAGCTCAACCAGGTCTACGGCGAGTTCTTCGAGGACGTGGACGTGAAGCCGAGTCGCTCAACTGTCGGTGTCGCGGCGCTGCCAATCGGCGCGGCCGTCGAAATCGACTTCATTGCCGTGAAGTAGAACTCTTCGTTTCGTAGCAACAAAGGCGGCACCCAGCCTGAACGGCTCCAGCGACGGAGTGTCGTGCGGTTGGTAGCGACGGTCACGGCCTTGCCCTAGTCTTCGCTTGCAAGACGACCCGGAGTGAGAACTCAGGATTGAGAAGTGAGGAGCGTACGGGTGAGCGGGTGGTCTCTGTTCCAGTTGCTGGCCGATTGAGCCATTACGGGCTTTGCCAAGTTTCGAGCTGCCTCGTCCACGGCCCGACGAAATGGCGGAAAAACTGGCTGTCGGGTGGAATCGCTGCCAAAGCCTCTACCATCATCTTGGCCGCGTCGTCAGTCCGACGAACGCCTGCGTAGGCGTAGGCCAGCGTTTGCATTACCTCGACGTTGTCGGGGTCTTCGGCGAGCGCTTGTTCGAGCGGCCGGATGGCATCCTCTGCTTGTCCGACCGCGATTGCCAGTTGAATCGTGTACAGTGTGCCGAAGAAGCTGTAATCGGACATCGCCTGTAGCGCTTCGTAGTCCGTCGCAGCCTTCTCTAAGTTTCCGAGTTCGATGTAACAGCGGAGCCGCCAGACGTGTGGGTCCTGATAAGGCCCAGCTGACGCTGGTTGCATCGCGGCCCTCACCTGCAGTGCCTTGTCGAAATGTGGTACGGCCTCGCGACATCGGCCTAGGTGCATCAGCGCGACGCCGAGGTTGTTGTATGCCTGAAAGAGTGTCGGGTCAGTTTCAATGGCTTGGGAGAAGTAGTTGACGCGCTTGACTGGGTCCCAGGTATGCTGGCCTTTTTCGAAGTACTGGTTCGTGTGCATCCTGAGCGGGCCGACGTTGTCGACGACCTCGCCCCTTGCATTACGGGGGTTCTGCGGCGTGGGTACGTAGCGCCCAGTGTCGAGATCAATCTCGTCGATCCTTGTGAGATAGAGCAACACGATTTCTTCGCGCATCTCATGCTTCAGGAGTTGCTGGTAGCTGCGCCGCGCTTCGGGCAGTCGTTCGTTGCGGAGATAGATGGTAGCTAGATATTCGAGGGCTGGCAGGCCGATCGACCCGTCGCCGTCAAGCTCGACCGCTTGTCGCAGAGCGTCGATCGCTTTGTTCGAAGAAATTGGATATGGCCGGTCCTCACCCCAGTATGCCGCGCCGAGCAGGTAGAAGGCTTCGGAGTCATCCGGCGCTTCTGTGGTGGCGGCTTTGAGATGGGTGATGGCTGTTCGGTACCGGCGACTTTCAAAAGCAGCCCGGCCTAGTTCGAGCGCCGATTGGCTATCGTGTGCTAGAAGAGCGGATGCTAACGTGAGCGCGCTCAATGTCAGCGTGCAATGACGTGCCAAATTTCCAAGGGAAGTACGCGGACGATGTCTGCCCACCAACGACCTCCAACCTTCAATCGTCGAATGTTTCGAGTCTAGCAGTTAAGTCGGTTAGCGTGCGTCCAGATTGGAGATCAATGGCCGGATAAGCCAGGCGCGATCTTGGCGCTCGCGAGGCCCGGCTAGGCGATACTGCCTTTCTCTGAGGTCAGCTCCATCACCGCGGGATCGACGTCGTGGCCCGCACTGCTGAAGAGGTCCTTCAGGTCCTCAATGATGATATAGCCGGCGGGCACCAGTATGAGAGTGATGAAGGTCGAGAAAATCACGCCGAAGGCAAGCGAAATAGCCATCGGAATCAGGAACTGTGCCTGGAGGCTAGTTTCCAGCATCAGCGGAAGCAACCCGAAGAAGGTCGTCAGCGAAGTTAACAGTATCGGTCGGAACCGGACGGCTCCTGCCTCACGCACAGCGCGAGCAAGGCTGCCGGCTTGGCGGCGGAACCGGTTGATGAAGTGCACCATAACGAGGCTATCGTTGACGACAACACCCGCTAGCGCGACTAGACCAAACATCGACAGCAAGCTGATGTCCTTGCCCATAATGAGGTGGCCCCATGTTGCGCCCACGAGTCCGAAGGGGATCGCCGTCATGATGATCAGTGGCTGGGAGTACGACTTGAGTGGCACAGCCAATAGTAGGTAGATGAACAGCAGCGCTACCATAAAGCCCTGCGTCAAGCCGTCCGTGGAATCGCGCAACTCAGTCTGCTGGCCCTCGAAGGAATAGCGGACACCGGGGAAGGCCGGAAGCATCGTGGGCAGCACGCGCGCGTCTAGGTCGGCGATAATGTCACCGGCCGTTGTGGTTGCTTGGTCCACGGCCGCGGTTACATTGAGCGCCCGCTGTCGATTAACACGGTTGATTGAGGCGAACCCGCGACCTAGTTCAACCCGGGCGACCTGCGAAAATGGGATCTGCTGGCCATCTGGGGTTCGGATTCGCATATTTTCAAGATCGCCGATTGAACGGCGTTCTGATTCGGGGTAGCGCACCATAACCCGGACGTCATCGCGACCCCGCTGAATTCGTTGCGCCTCTTCACCGTAGAAAGCCTGTCTGACTTGGCGGCCCAGGTCTTGCAGTGACAGCCCGAGCACCTCCGCAGTCGGTTTGATGTCTAGTTTGATTTCCTGTTTACCCTGCCGGAACGAGTCGGCGATATCGTAGACACCGGCGTATCTTGCTAGCTCGGCCTTCACCATGTCGCTGGCGGCGCGTAACTCGCCGATGTCCGAGCCGGTGAGTTGCACGTGGATGGGGTCGCCGCCTGCCATGATCAATTCCGCGTCAAAATCGACTTCAACGGCGTCGGGAATTATGCCGGTCAGTTCACGCCAGCGGTTCGAGGCCTCCGAACTCCCGATGCCGCGTTCGTCTGCCGGCGCCAGTTCGATGAAGATGCCGCCGAGGTGGGAGGCCCCTCTCGTCCGGGCGCCTGACCCCATTGGGCCGGGCATCATGCGCGGTGAACTGCTACCGACTAGACTGTAGACATACTGGAAGAGTTCTCGTCCACTTTCTGCCCTGAATTCCGCACGAAGTGTGGCAGCCGCGTCCTCTAGGTGACGCACGGCGGCCTCTGTCACCTCAACCGGCGTTCCTTGAGGCATGGTGACCGATGCCGACAGGTAGTCGGCATCAACGGGAGGCATAAAGACCACGCGGACCCAGCCACCTCCCACAATACCAACGGTGAGCAGTAGGATGGCGACGGCGATGGACACTGTCAAATAGCGCATCCGGATGCCGAGTTCAAGTAGCGGGCGATACACTCGGTCGACAAACCGTTTGAGTGCGCCATCAATTCGGTTTCGCATCCGCTGACCCCAAGTGTCTCGGGGTGGGCGCGGTGTTCCATGCGCCAGGTGAGCCGGCAATATTAGTTGCGATTCTATTAGGGAAAATAACAGGCACGGGATGACAACCAGTGGCATGGTGACCATCATCTTGCCCATAATTCCTGGCACCACCAGCAACGGCGCAAACGCGGCGACTGAGGTGAGTACCGCAAAGATGACCGGTACGGCCACTTCAGTGGTGCCTTCGATTGCGCCGCGCAGTCGATCGCCGTGGCGTTGCTGATGCGCG
>DBHR01000051.1:0-2992 GCA_002296225.1 Acidobacteria bacterium UBA823
ATCACCTCCATATTCAGGCGCCAACAGTTTCTTGCCCTGCAGCTGGTCGTAATAGCAATAGGGCCAACCGAAGTTGGCACCTTCTGTCACCCGCAGAAATTCCTCTGCTGGCAACAGGGCACTTTCCCAACCATCAAAATGATTGGAAAACATCCGCAGCAGGTCATCACGCCCATGCATGACCGTGTAGAGATTGCTATCCACAGGATTCCAATCCATACCTACCAGACTCCGGATCCCGGTGGCGAATTGGATGCCATCCTCCTGACTTTGTTTTGGCGTATCAGCATCAAATCGCCATACGCCGCCGTAGGTGTCGAGTTGGGGGCATGGATCTACGCCAGGCTGGCCTGGGGTTCTCTTGGGATCCTGGCACGCATTGGAAGGAGCGCCGAAGGAAACAAAGACATGCCCTTCATTGTCGAACGCGATGGGCTTGCCCACATGTTCGCGTTCAGGTGGCTCATTGGGGTCTATGACGATTTCCTCCAAGTCGCTTTCCGGCACCTTCTCGCTAGGGTTTAGTTTTTGGCGGTAGACTGTCTTCTGCGAACTGAAATACAAATAGCCCTCATGGATCCGCATGGCTGTCCCATAGCGGCCATACATAGGATATTTCGCGAAATATCTGACGTCATCACTTCGTCCATCTCCATCCGTATCGCGCAAGACAGCATTGCCATATTCTTCATATGCTTCGCGTAGCTTGACATACACATCACCATTGTCGTTCACGGCGATATGCCGGACCTGGCCGTCAAGACGGTTGATCAGGGCCTGGGCTTCAAAACCCTCAGGCAGGAAAAGACCTCCATTTTCTTCCAGGTCAAGACGGATTTCTTGTTCGGCGCCTCCGCTTAGGCCCAGCAGCAGGCTCAACAACAAACTGATTAATAAAATCTTGCTATCGGGGAGAATCCCCCTGCGTTCAAGGGTTACAATCGAGCGACTATACGTCATTTGTTTCAGGCTAAAGGGCTTTCACTGCCAGCGTCCTGAGTCTACCGCAAACAGGTCGGCGGCGGGCGAATCGACGACGACACTATTCATCGACTACCGTGGCTACGATTCCCAGGACTAGGCACATGCTAGCGCTGGAGTGCGAAGCGTGAGTGGTTAGGGGTGTCGTATGAGAATTGAGTTAAGCAGCGTCTTCGTCGACGACCAAGAGAAAGCTCTCCGTTTCTATACGGACATCCTGGGCTTTGTGAAGAAGACCGACATGCCGGTCGGGAAGTTCCGCTGGCTCACGGTTATCTCACCCGAGCAGTCAGGTTGTGTCGAATTACTGCTGGAGCCTAACGACAACCCAACGGCGAAGACCTACCAAGCGGCCATTTTCGATCAGGGAATACCGGCCACGGCGTTTGCTGTGGACGACGTCCAACATGAGTACGACCAATTGACGAAACGTGGCGTGACGTTCCCGACAAAGCCGACACCTAGTCCACCGCTTGCAATATTTGATGATACCTGCGGCAACCTTATACAGCTCTATCAGCCCTGAAGACCAGTGCTGCGGAGTAGGTGCAACGTCTGAGGAGTGGGTTCACGGTAATGCTCCGAACGCCTACTGAGAACTGGAGTCCACTGTTAAAAAAATAGAAGGCACTCAGATGAGGAGCAGAATCGCGCCCAACTCCAGGATCGTTTGTGAGACAATCTCCTCCCTGCACTCTTTGGACCGTTCGATCGGAATTTGTGAAGGAGCTTATCTATGCGCATCCTAGCCAGTGTCTTCGCGTTCAGCCTACTGGCAGCCGCGGCTGCCGAGGCGCACGTCACCGTCGCGCCACGTGAATCCACCCTCGGTAGCAACCAGGTCTACACCGTGCGGGTCCCGGCGGAAAGCGGGGCGACCACGAGCCAGACGGTGTTGGAAATTCCTGACGGCGTCGTCGTCTCGCGGGTCAAGGCCGGGGGCGGGTTTAAGTTCGATGTGAAACGTGAAGACGACCGGATCGTTCAGATCACCTGGACCATGGACGTCCACCCAGGTTCGTACGCCGAGTTTCAGTTCATCGCCCGGAATCCCGAAGAGGGCACCGAACTGACTTGGAAGGCTCTGGCGCTGCACCCCGACGGGACCAGCACCGACTGGGTCAATCCGCGCGGCGAACCTCGGCCGGCATCAGTGACCAGCCTCGTCGCTGCCGCCGGGTAGAAGACCGAGGCCTTCATAGTCTATCGACGGTCATTCCACCGCCAGCCCCCCCGGGGGGGCAAGGCGGGGGATTGCGACGACTCTCTGGGGCTTTGCCCCGCTGCGGGTGAGGCGCCACGAAAAGTTTTTGATCTATTCCACGATTAGCGTGCCGTGCATGCCGGCCTCGTAGTGACCTGGAAGAAAGCAGCCGGTAGTCCACTCGCCCCGTCGGTCTTCGGGTAGTTCGAATGTCATGAGGAAGGTCTGGCCCACCTTGGCCTCAACCATCGTGCCGTGTGCGTGTCCTTCGCCGCCGGCATGGTGGTCATCCGCGCTCTGCTCGGCGTGGCTCGCGTCGGTTTGCTGGGATTGGTCGGCGTCGCTTCTATCGACCTGCTCGATGTTTACGTGGAGATCAGCGAACAGATCCTGCTTGAAGTCGTTACCCTCGGGGTCACGTCCAGCCATAAACTCATGGCCGATGCGCCCGGCGTTTCGGATGACCAGCGTCACTTCCTGACCGGCAGGAATCCGCAGCGGGTCGGGGGAGAACGAGTACTCATCCAACCTGACCTCGATCCGCAGGCCCTCAATCCCCTGCGTAAACGAAGAGCCTGCACTCACCGCAAGGACCAGCGTCGCAAACGCCATCACGAAAACTAAGGGGCTCCGGCTAGGGGCGCTGCCGCCTGGTATCGAGCCTGCTATTCGCACGACTTGTCCTCCGAGCTCAGGTGCGCGTGAAGTGCAAATTTTATTGCTGGACGGGGGCGGGTTCAAGGCGAAAAAGGTCGATTCAAGCGGGTTCGGGAGCTTCTAACAAATTTGGCGTCCCCAAGGGGACTC
>DBHR01000051.1:3324-4107 GCA_002296225.1 Acidobacteria bacterium UBA823
ACTTATGTGGACGCCGAAAATCCAGGGGAACGTGCGGGCCGCGGCCTGGTCGCTCGTTCAGAAACCCGATAGGTGCCCTCAAGAGGTCGCCCGTGGATGGCTCACGCGCTGGATGGCAAAAGGTTAAAGGGGGCAGGGCCTACGGCTCACGCGGCTCCGCGGCTTCCCGCTTGCGGGTCTGGTATTGGGCTTCGGTGATCTGGTCCGGCGTGAGCGGTTTCTCTACGGCGGGGAAAGGCCTGAAGGCTAGAAACGAGCGCCGGACGGGCATCCCCTGACCGCAGTCTCCGCCCGTTGACGAGGATTCCCACGACCAGGGCATGGGTGAAGAGGCCCATTACGACCATGGCATGATACGGGTATCCCACCGCTCCGCCACAGCACATCACGAGCAGCCGCAGGTCGCGGCGCTTCAATCGATTGAGCACGTTGTTGGGGTAAGGAACGCCGTGCGTGAGGGCGAACTCCTTCGTCGAGTAGCTCGCCAACAGAAACCCTGTGCTCGCCGCCAGCCCACCAAGCCAGGGAAGAGCGCCCGGGTGTCCGGCTCCATACCCCAACGTGATGGCCATGACCACGGCCGTGTCCGCGTACCGGTCGAGCATCGTGTCAAGCCAAGCGCCGTGCGATGTTGCTAGGTGTCGGAGGCGGGCCACTTCGCCATCGCACCCGTCGATCACGGACGAGAGCTGCACCAGACACGCCGCAACGATGCTGGCCCAAAGCTGATCGACGGTAAAGAACGCCGCTCCCACCAGCGCGATGAAGAAACTACCCAGCGTA
>DBHR01000084.1:0-180 GCA_002296225.1 Acidobacteria bacterium UBA823
TCAGTTCTATTGTGCCCGCGAAGCGATTCCGCTTTTGAAGGCCGCGGGTGGCGGATCTATCGTGAATATGTCATCGAACGTGGCCTTTTCCGGACTGCCGCTGCGCTCGCCCTATACCGCAAGCAAGTGGGCTGTCATCGGCCTCACGAAGACGCTGGCGATGGAACTGGGTGTTCACAA
>DBHR01000084.1:566-4002 GCA_002296225.1 Acidobacteria bacterium UBA823
GCCGCCGAACGCGGTATGACGGCTGAGCAGATACGCAACGTGTATTTGCGGCAAAGCTCCATGCGCGCGTTCGCGAGCGCGGAAGACGTTGCCAACACGATCCTGTTCTTGACGTCGGACGAAGGTGGCGTCATCTCGGGTCAGTCGATCGGCCTCGACGGGCACACCGAAACGCTGGCGAACTGGCTCGACTGAGCCGGTGTGACGTGGACTGAATCGCCGTCTGCGCAGAATCAGAGGAGATGGAATGAAAGCAGCATGGTATGAGCAATTCGGAGCACCCGACGACGTCTTGACCGTCGGAGAGCTGGAAGATCCGAAGCCGGGTCCCGGCGAGGTGTTGGTACGTCTCAAAGCTAGCTCGGTGAACCCTTCCGACGTGAAGAAACGTGCCGGGTCGTTCCCCAACCTGTTAGACGATGGGTACGTGATTCCGCACAGCGACGGGGCCGGTGTGATCGAGTCGGTGGGCGAGGGCGTCTCCGGTGACCGCGTCGGCGATGAGGTCTGGGTCTATCAGGCGCAGTACGGCCGGCGCTTCGGGACGGCCGCCGAGTTGGTCACGGTAGGTAACGAGCGGGCGCCACTGCTACCAGAGGGTGTGACTCACGAGGTAGGGGCCTGTCTGGGGATCGCCGTCATGACGGCGCATCGTTGTGTGTTCGCTGATGGGCCCGTGGCAGGACAGACGATCCTGATTACCGGCGGTGCCGGCCGCGTCGGCCACTACGCGATTCAGTGGGCGCACAATGGGGGCGCACGTGTCATCGCGACGGCGAGTAACGACCAAGACCGCCAGGCCTGCACCGAGGCCGGCGCGGACGCGGTCGTCAATCACCGCGAGGAAAACTGGTCGGCCGAGGTTCAGGCGGCGACCGACGGTCAGCTGGTCGACCGGGTCGTCGAGGTTGAGTTCGGCGCGAACCTGTCCGAGGTGCTCAAGCTCGCCCGTATCGGCGCCACGATCGCAACCTATTCATCGACGCAGGACCCCCAGCCCAAGCTTCCGTTCTACCAGATGATGTATATGGATCTCAAGATCCGGCTCGTCATCGTCTACGCGATGCCGGAAGAAGCCAAGCGCGGGGCGATCGCCGATATCGACGAGGCGTGCCGTACCGGAAAGCTCCAGCACCGCGTGGCGCATGTGCTGGGGTTGGATGAGATCGCGAAGGCGCACGTGCTGATCGAATCGGGCGGTTTTCGAGGTTGCGTGGTTGTCAGGCCCTGATTAGTGGCCGTGACCAATGACCTGAAGGCGCCCGAGATCGACAAAAACGACGTCGACTGGCCGAGTTTCCTTACCTGCATCACGGTTGTTCTGCTGGTTTCGGTGCCGTTGGCAGTTTTTCCCGAGGCGGGCGAGCGCCTGCTGACGGACGCCTATGACTTCATCGCGGACCGGCTGGGGTTCCTGTATGCCTTCGCCGGATTCGGCGTTTTTGTTCTGCTGGTGTGGCTCGCCTTCGGTCGCTACGGCAGGGTGAAACTGGGCCGCGACGAGGATGACGTCGAGTATTCGGACTTCAGCTGGACTGCCATGCTGTTCTGTGCCGGGGTCGGCGCAGGGCTGCTGTACTGGGCCGCGATCGAGTGGACGAATTACTACGATGCGCCGCCCTTCGATGTCGCCCCGCGATCAACCGAGGCAGAGGACTGGGCCTCGACCTACGGCATCTTTCACTGGGGTATTACCGCCTGGTGTTTTTACTGTCTCCCAACGCTAGCCATCGCCTATCCGTACTACACGAAACGTGTCCCCTATCTGCGCTTCAGCACCGGCTGCCACTATTTCCTGGGTGGCAAGAAGGGGACAACAGCCAACGAGACGACCGCGGGGCGGGTGATCGACCTGTTCTTCATGATCGCCCTGCTCGGCGGCGCCGGTTCGTCATTGGGATTCTCCACACCGATGATCGCTGCCTGCATCTCACGCTTGACCGGACTGGAGGCCACCTTCGGCCTGGAGGTTGTCTCCGTCCTGCTCTGCGTGGCGCTCTTCGGCACGAGTGTCTGGTTCGGTCTCAACCGTGGCATCAAACGCTTGAGCGATCTGAATCTGGTACTCGCTTTCTTCTTGTTGCTGTTCGTCCTGCTGGTCGGGCCGACGCTTTTCCTGCTCGAGACTTCGCTGAAAAGCCTCGTCGTGATGGTGCCGAATTTCGCAAAGATGAACTGGTGGACCGACCCCCTCACCGACTCGGTATTCTTTCGAGATTGGACAGTGTTCTACTGGGCTTGGTGGATCGCCTATGCGCCCTTTGTGGGTCTCTTTGTTACACGCATTTCCAGAGGGCGCACGATACGTCAAGTGATCCTCGGCATGACACTTTACGGCTCGCTGGGTGGCGCCCTGTTTTACATGATCTTCGGCAACTTCGGCTTGTATCTCGAGCTGAGTAACACGCTCCTGGTAACGGAGGTCGCCCGCGTGGCAGGTGAGCACGCGGCGATCGTTGCAATCCTCGATCAACTACCGCTCGCCTCCTTGGTGATCCTCGCCTTTGCCGTGGTGAGCGTGATCTTCTCCGCCACGACCTATGATTCGGCATCGTACATCCTCGCATCGAGCGCGACCCGCCGACTTCAAGCGGGTGATGATCCGCCGCGCTGGCACCGCTTGTTCTGGGCGATCACGCTGACGATTCTGCCGCTGGCTCTGATGTTCATCGGCGGCTATGAGGTTATGCAGACTGTGCTGCTGGTCGTGTCCTTGCCGATCCTCGGTATCGGTGTGTTCATGTCGGTGGCGCTGGTCAAACAGTTGGGCGCCGATCGAGCGGGCGCCCCAGCGACTGGCCCGGCGGGTGGCCCACAATGACCCAGACAGACGACAAGCTCCTGTGGCAGCCGTCGCCCGAACGTGTGGCTTCGTCGCCACTGGCCGAGTTCGCGAGCCGCTATGGACCCTATGCGGGGCAGACGTCTTTCGACTACGGCATACTGCACCGCTGGTCCATCGAACAACCGGAAAGCTTCTGGAAGAGTGTCTGGGAGTTCGGCGGCGTGATCGGCGAACCCGGCGACACGGTATTCGAACCCAGCGCCGATATGCGCACGGCGCGCTTCTTTCCCGACGCGACCTTGAATTTCGCCGAGAACCTCCTGCGCCGCTCGGATTCGGGCGAGGCGATCATCGCGCTCGGCGAGGACGGCCGTTGCCGGCGCGTCAGTTGGGAGGAGCTGAATAACGAAGCCGCGGCTTTCAGTACTTGGCTGGACGAAGTCGGTCTTCAAGCCGGTGACCGTGTGGTAGCTGTGTTGCCCAACATCGCCGAGACGATCAGCGTGATGCTGGGCACCACGGCGCTCGGAGGTGTCTTCGCGTCCGCATCACCGGACTTCGGCGAGCAAGGCCTGCTGGACCGCTTTGCCCAGGTCGAGCCGAAAATCCTGGTTGCCTGCGACGGCTATCAATACAACGGCAAGACCGTGG
>DBHR01000011.1:0-2487 GCA_002296225.1 Acidobacteria bacterium UBA823
CGACGCGCACTGGGAACTTGGCAAGGGCCGCCGGGTCGAGGGACGCGACGCGATCCTCGAGCTGTGGCACGGTGCCATGGGCACTTTCGCCGCTGTCGTCCAAACTGTCCTCAACGGCACCTACGAGCTCGACGACGACGCCGGGACCGGTGCGGGCCGCTGGTACATACAGGAGCACTTCCAGCGAGACACCGGCGACAAGGGCAAATTGTTAGCGCATTACAACGACACATACGTGCGCGTCGACGGCAGATGGCTCTTCAACAGCCGCGAGTTGGTCATTCACTATGGTGGCTCGCAGGACCTCAGCGGGGACTTCCTGAACGCCTGGGGTTGATGTCGGCCCGGCCGGAGAACCCGCTGAAATCAGGTGGCTGAGGGTGCCGATCGACGCGCCGCGACGGGGGTGCCAGACCCAGTCTTGACCTGCACTTATCTACCGGTTAATTTGGCCCCGACCGTCCGGCCCGTAGGTGGCCGGTCAGAGGGGGAATCCATGCGATCTCATGCGAAGTGGCTCCGGCTGTTCGCCATCTTGTTCGCCTTTGCACTCGTTACTGCTGCGTGCGGCGACAGCGACGATGGAGACACCGTCGCCGTTCAGACCGACGACGCGTCGAGCGCCGACGACAGTTCGGCCGACAGCGCCGGACCGTCAGACACTGGTGAAGCCACCGGTGAGCCGATCAAGATTGGATTCCAGAACCCTGAGGGTGACCCGAACGGGTCCTTCCCCGAGTACTCGGCCTCAGCGCGCGCTGCGGCGGACTACATCAACACCGAGCTTGGTGGTCTCGGAGGCCGTCCGATCGAGCTCGTGGTGTGTGAAATGGCGATCACGCCAGACGATTCCCAGAGGTGTGCCAACGAGTTGGTCGCCGAGGGCGTTGAGCTCGTCGTTTCTAGCCTGAACTTCTTTGGCAACCACATTTCCATTCTGAATGGCGCGGGCGTGCCGGTCATCGTTGGTACGCCAATTACGGTGGCCGATTTCACGTCGCCTGACACATTCTCGATCGGTGCCGGCGGCGGTTGCTTTGGCGTCCACACGGGCCTGGTCCAATTCGTCACCCAAGACCTCCCCGGTGTCGAGGGCATTGAGGTGAACAGGGTGGCAGTTCCGTGGGCGGACACGCCTCCTGGCGTGGTCTGCTACTACGACCTCGAGTCCAAGGCGCTCGACGTCATCAAGGGCGTTATACCGGGCACCGGCGCGTTGGCCGGCAGCAACCCCAATCTTGAGCACATCGGTGTGCCTGTGCTGCCCGCCTCGGCCGATGTGACACCTCAGGCCACGGCGATCCTTGATTTCAACCCGGATGCAATCATTTTCTCGGCCCAGGGTTCAGACTGCTGGAACATGGTGGATGCTCTCGGCCGTCTTGGTTGGACGCCGCAGGACATTCCGCTCGTCTTGAGCGGAGCGTGCATTGACTTCACAGCCATGGCAGCGGCAGGTGATCTCGCCGTCGGCATCTACTTGTCGTCGACGGAGAACGGAGTGCTTGCCCCGCTAGGGACCGTGGGCGGCCAGCACCTCGACAACGCCACCGTTTATCAGACCAAGGCGGCGGAGTATGGCCTGAACCAGGACGACCTATTCAAGGGGTTCGCCGCCCAGGGCTTCGCAGTGATGATGGCGCTTGACGAGATTGCCGCTGAGATCTTCGCAGCGGGCGGTGACGTGACCGGCGAGAGCCTCAAGGCCGGCTTTGCAGCGACCGATGGCTCCCAGCCGAGCTTCGGCGGATCGCCGCTCAACTGTGCCGGCGCGCCGGTTCCCTACATAGCGGTGTGCAGCGCGCCCATCACGATGACTCAGTGGGACGGTGAGCAGCTCGTTCCAGTTCTGGGTGGCGCCACGATCGTCGGCACGGATCTGGTTGCCGGGACGGAGCTGATGCCTGGTCCGTACTAGGCCACTGCTTAACGACTGTTGACTGGCGGCGGACCCAGGCCGGGTCCGCCGCCGGTTGTATGTTTGACCGATTTCGAAGGGAATGAGGGCGACTCTGGGTGAGCGAGATCTTCTTCTTCTTGCTGCTGGGCCTCGGCATGGGCTCACTTTACGCCATGCTCGGCGCGGGTTTGGTGGTGGTTTACAAGGGCTCGGGCGTTATCAACTTCGCCCACGGCGCCCTTGCCATGTACGGCATGTTCACCTTCGACACGGCGTGGAATCGTGGCGAGTTCTACTTTCCCTGGCGGGACTTTCTGCCCAGCCACGACGTCAACATTCCGGTCCGCATCACTCTGGCCAGCGACGGCTCGTGGCCAATGGTTCCCTCTATCATCTTGGCGCTGGTGGTGGCGGCCGTACTGGGGTTGGCGGTGCATTTCCTGGTTTTCAAACCGCTTCGGAACGCCGCCCCACTCGGCAAGGTGGTGGCATCGCTGGGTGTTGCGTTGTACTTGTCCTCGGTTGCGCTGTTGAACTTCGGCAACGCGTTCCCCATTCCCAAGAGCATCGTCCCTAGCGATCCGATC
>DBHR01000011.1:2871-3251 GCA_002296225.1 Acidobacteria bacterium UBA823
GTGGTGATGGGCCTCGGTGTGTGGTGCCTGTACCGGTTCACGACCTTCGGTCTGGCCACACGGGCCGCGGCTGGCAACGAGAAGGGAGCGGTGCTGCTCGGCTACTCGCCTCAGTTCCTCGCTGCAGTGAACTGGGTGATCGCGTCGGTCCTGGCAACGGCGATGGCAATCGTGGTCGGACCGCTCCAGGGGCCCATCACCCCTATGGGTCTCACCGCGCTCATCGTGCCCGCATTAGCCGCAGCGCTCATCGGTGGGCTCCGATCGATTCCGATTGCCGTAGCGGGCGGTTTCGCGCTTGGGGCGGTCCGGACCCTTCTCGACATTAAGAAACAGGACTGGTTCGACGGGCCGCTGTTGTGGCTCCAGGACGGCATCAG
>DBHR01000011.1:3584-6210 GCA_002296225.1 Acidobacteria bacterium UBA823
CCGTTGCTCGTCATCGTTGCTGTGCTGTTCCTTCGCGGCCACTCGCTGCCGATTCGTGGCTCGGTCGAGGAGAAACGGTTGCCGCTGTCACCCCAACCGACCCGCATGCTCCAACACGCCGCGGTCTGGATCGTGATGGTGGCGCTGCTCGCCAACTTCTGGCAGAACGCCGGATTGCGCACGGTGTTCGCGGGTGCGCTCCAGACGACGCTGGTGTTCAGCATTATCATGCTGTCGATGGTGGTCCTGACTGGCTACATCGGTCAGATCTCGCTTGCCCAGATGTCGTTGTGCGGTATGGCAGCGTTCATGATGTCGCGGATGATGGCCGATGGGCTGCCCCGAGGGTCGAACCTGGTGCCGGTTGGGGGTCCCAATTTTCCATGGCCCCTCGCCGCCCTCGTGGGGGTCATCGTCGCGGTTTTGGTTGGGCTTCTGTTGGGCTTGCCTGCCCTGCGAATCAGGGGTGTCCAGTTGGCAGTGGTCACGATCGCGGCTGCAATCGCGATCCAGTCGATTTATCTCGAAAATGATGAGCTCACCAAGTTGCGTGCCGGAGTCCCCGCGTTCATCAAAACGCCGACGCTTGTCGGGATCGACATCGGCGCGCGATCTGGTCGGTTTCAGAACGAGCGACCGGCGTTCGCCATTTTCCTCGTGGTCGTGCTGGCGCTCGTCGCGTACGCGGTGTCAAACATCCGACGAACGGGCACGGGGCGCCGCTTCCTTGCAGTGCGAGCCAACGAGCGGGCGGCGGCGGCGGCTGGGATCAACGTGGCCAGGACCAAGCTCCTCGCCTTCGGGATCAGCGCCGCGATCGCCGGCATCGGCGGCGTCATGCTCGCCTTCAAGCAGGTTGAAGTCTCCTCGGCCAACTTCCCGTACCTGGCCAGCCTCGCGGTGCTCGCCTTCGCGTACCTCGCCGGGATCACGTCGGTGAACGGAGGCATCGTCGGTGGCTTCCTTGTGGCCGGTGCCTTGATTCCAGTTGGTGGTAACTATCTGCTGTCCGACGCAAACCTCGAGGCCTACGCGGTGTTGTTTGGGGGGTTGGGTTTGGTGGTGACCGCGATTATCCACCCGTCGGGAATCGCTCCGTTCTTCGCTGGAGCCTGGCGTGTGATGGGCAACTGGGTCTGTCGAATGATGCCGGGCGCCGTCACCCTTCGAGATGGCTACGGAGGACAACGCCGCCGCGAGCTGTCGGTGGTGCTGTTAGCCATGTGGGTCGGTGCCGCTTTGTTCGTCTACAACGCAACCTTTATCGAACCCATGCACTGGCGGATTCCGCTCACGATGCTTCTGCTGTGGATCGCGACCGTGATCGCCGCAACATCCGGACGCTACGGGCCATTTTCGCCGAACTTCGCCGGGGCGCGGGATGAGTGGGCCTCCTGGTTCCGCCGCTACGGTGCCTGGGCCGGGGTGGGGTATGTGCTCGGGTGGCTCATCTGGCCGCTGCGGGTGGACACTTACAGCAAGCTGTACATGCCGTTGCTGGGCGCGGGGCTGGCACTGTTCGCCCAGATGCTCTACATGCAGACTCGATCCGGCGAACCACATGATGAAGCTCTGACCGACGCCGAAGCGCATGCCGACGAGCTCGAATTCGAGGAGGTCGACTGATGGCGCTCCTGGAGGCCCATGGTGTCACGGTGTCCTATGGCGGACTGCACGCGAACGACCAAGTCGATCTCGAATGCGAGAAGGGCACGCTCGTCGGGCTTATCGGCCCGAACGGCGCGGGCAAGACCACGTTCATCGACGGCATCACCGGTTTCACACCGATCGCCGCCGGTAGGGTCACGTTCGATGGTCAGGACCTCGAGGGTCTCACGCCGGATCGTCGGGCACACTTGGGTATGTCTCGCACCTTCCAGTCCCTGGAGCTGTTCGAGGACCTCACGGTTCGCGACAACCTCTTCGCCGCTGCCGAGCGACCAAAGTGGCATTCGTTCCTCCGCGACATTATCCAGCCCGGGGCTAACGAACGGCAGTACGTCACCCAGGTCGAGTGGGCCATGGAGTTGCTTGACCTCGCCGACCATGCTGATGCCCTCCCCGCCGACATCTCTCACGGGCAACGCAAGTTGGTGGGAGTTGCGCGAGCCCTGGCGGCGCGTCCCAGGCTGGTGCTGCTCGACGAACCGGCGGCCGGGCTCGACACCGCGGAGAGTCAGCACCTCGGCCAACAGATGCGCGGCCTCCTCGACGAGGACATTTCGGTGTTCCTCATCGACCATGACATGGGCTTGGTACTGAGTGTCTGCGACTACATTTACGTTCTCGACTTCGGCCGCATCATCGCCAGCGGCACGCCAACCGAAGTGCGCAACGACCCGATCGTCATTCAGGCCTACCTTGGAGAGGAAGCCGGCGAAGCGCAGGCCCGCGATGCCGAAGCGGTGCGGGGTCTGACACGCGACGGAGGGTCTTCCGATGGATGAGCGGACCCCAACCCTGCACATCGAGAACCTGACCACTGGGTACGCAGGAGTGCCGGTCGTGCGAGGCATCGATCTGGACGTGTACGAAGGCGAAGTGGTGTCGCTGCTCGGCCCGAACGGTGCTGGGAAGACGACAACCCTCATCACGGTGTCCGGACTGCTCCCGACGCTGGGTGGGT
>DBHR01000061.1 GCA_002296225.1 Acidobacteria bacterium UBA823
AGACGTCCTCGAAACGATTGTAGAGCGGCACCGGTGCTGCGCGGATCACATCTGGCTCCCGCCAGTCACAAACGACGCCGTGTGTTTCAAGAGCCTCGAACGCCCGACGCTGGTCCGCCCGAGTGCCTCGAACGCGCAGCGAGAGCTGACACCCGCGCCGTCCGGACTCCAGCGGGGTGAGTATCTCGACCCGGGCACCGAGTTCCTCGCGCACTAAGTAGGCAAGATACGACGTCAAACGGTCGGACTTGGCTGTGAGGGCCTCCATGCCGGCCTCCTCGAAGATGTTCAGTGATGCCAACACCGGCGCCAGCGAGAGGATTGGCACATTACTCACCTGCCAACCTCCGGCGCCTGAAATGGGAATGAAGTCGGGACCCATCTGGAACCGCGAAGCCGGGTCATGCCCCCACCATCCTGCCAGTCTCGGCTTGTCCAGCCAATCACGGTGGCGGTCGTGCACAAAACAGCCTCCGACAGCGCCTGGCCCCCCGTTCAAATATTTGTAGCTACACCACACGGCGAAATCCGAGTTCCAGTCATGCAACCGAAGTGAGATATTGCCCACGGCGTGGGCTAGGTCAAATCCGACTACGCAGCCCTGCTCCTGACCGAGGCGGGTAATCGCCGCCATGTCGAACACTTGGCCGGTGTAGTAATTCACTCCTGGCAGCAAGACGAGGGCAATCGTCGAACCCTCAGCGCAGATGCATGTCTCGAGATCTTCCATCCGGATGACGGATTCGTTTGGACGTGGGCCGACTTCGATCAACGAGTCGGCCGGGTCGAACCCATGAAGACGAATTTGTGACTCGACGGCGTACCGATCCGAAGGAAACGCCGGCTGTTCGATCAAAACCTTGCGCCGGTCCGCCGTGGGCCGATAGAAACTCACCATCATGAAATGCAGATTGACCGTGAGCGTATTCATGGTGACCACCTCGCTCGGGTGAGCACCAACAAGCGTTGCGGCGGCTGGCGCGAGGCGGTCCGCGTAGGAGAGCCACGGTCGTTCGGCTGCGAAGTGTGCGCTGACCGCCATCGCGCCCCACGCCTCCAACTCCTCACGGACAAGCGACACGGCTTCGGTCGGCTGCAAGCCCAAGGAGTTCCCACAAAGGTAGATGACGTCGGTCCCATCAGGTCGCTTCGGTATAGTAAAGCGATCGCGGAACGATGCTAGAGGGTCCGCCGCGTCCTGCGCCCTCGCAAAATCAAGACCGCGCTCGAACCTCATCGTCGCTTTTTCCCCATGTCGTTTGCCGATTCACAAGAACTGGTCCGGATCAAGATTCAGCCACTCCAGCGCAGAAGCGCCGAGTAGTCGCTGGCGCGTCGCCGGGTCCAACTGCAGCGAGTCAATCAGCGCACCTGGCGCGTGTTCACCCAACGGGAACGGATAATCCGTCCCGAGCGCCACGCGGTCTGAGCCGAACAAATCGATTAGGAATCGTAGCGCGTCGCCATCATGCACGAGCGCATCGACGTAGAAGCGGCGCAACTGTTCGCGCGGACTGGTCTCGACGTTAACCGCGCAAAGATCGGGCCGCACCGTGAACCCATGTTCGATGCGTCCCACCGTGCCCGGAAACGCCCCGCCACCATGAGCGAACGCTACGCGCAGCCGTGGCAGGCGGTCGAAGACACCGCCGAATATCATCGAGCAGATCGCCAGCGCGGTCTCGGCGGGCATGCCCACGAGCCAGGACAACCAGTACTGTGACATCCGGCCCCCCCCGAGCATGTCCCAGGGGTGCACGAAGACCGCTGCTCCCAACGCCTCGGCTGCCTCAAAGACCGGGAACACTCTTTCATCATCCAGATTCTTACCATTGACATGGGTGCCGATCTGAATGCCTGCTAAGCCGAGGGTCTGCACGCACCGTTCGAGTTCCTGCACCGCGAGCGCCGTCTCCTGCATTGGCACGGTTCCCAGGCCAACGAACCGTCGGGGATGGTCCCCAACAACACCCGCGATGTGATCATTCAGTAGTCGCGACAAGTCATGGGCATCCTGCGGTTTGGCCCAGTAGCTGAACATCACCGGGACGGTCGAGAGCACTTGCACATCGACTCCGTGGCCGTCGCATTCCGTCAAGCGCGTCCCAGGATCCCAGCAGTTCTTGCCGACATCCCGAAACGACCGACCGTCGATCGACAGGCGCGCGCAGCCTGGCCCGTGCTGTTCGAGTTGCACGAATCCGCTGTAACCGTAGCGCGCCTTCAAATCGGGCAAGGTCTCGGGCAGGATGTGTGTATGGATATCGACCTTTAGCATCACGTCTTAGACAGTGGTCATCCCTGACGAAATTGACGCTACGGTTGCGCCATCACCGTGCCGCACTGCGTGCACGTACGATGTTCCGTAGAACCGTAAAAGTGATGAAAGACCGTTTGCAGTTGCGTTTCGATGTTGTCGAGGCAGAAATATTCCTCGTAGAGTTTGTGGTGGCACTTTTCACAGTACCAAATAAGCCCGTCCTTCTCATCCTCGGCCCGCTTTCGCTCAATGACCAAGCCGACCGTATTGGACCCGCGCTGAGGCGAATGCGGCACCCTGGGTGGCAACAGGAAGACCTCTCCTTCGCGAATCGGGATGTCGACCGGCGTGTCGTTGTCCATGATCTTGACCACAATGTCGCCTTCTACCTGATAAAAGAACTCTTCGCTCTCGTCGTAGTGATAGTCCTTCCGTTCGTTCGGTCCGCCGACCACCATCACGATGAACTCGGCATCTTGAAACACCAGCTTGTTCCCAATCGGCGGCTTGAGCATGTCTCGGTGGTCATCGATCCATTGC
>DBHR01000108.1:0-5008 GCA_002296225.1 Acidobacteria bacterium UBA823
CGCTGCCGACCTCCTCCTCGCCTTCTAAAATGATCTTAATGTTCACCGGCAACTTAGAGGTTTGTCTCAAGTGCGCTTCGACTGCCTTGAAGTGCATGAAAACCTGGCCTTTATCGTCGGCCGCACCCCGCGCGTAAATCTCACCATCTCGCACCGTCGCCTCAAAGGGAGGCGATTCCCAAAGCTCGAGTGGATCGACCGGTTGTACGTCGTAATGCCCATAGTGAAGGATGGTTGGCGCGCCTTCTGCCCCCAGCCACTCGCCGTAAACGATTGGATGGCCGTGCGTCTCGTGAAGCCGAACCTCGTTCAGTCCGACCCGACGCATTTCCTCAGCCGTCCATTCCGCGCAACGCCGCACGTCCGCCGCGTACTCGGGCAGCGCGCTAATGCTAGGAATGGCGAGGTAGGCCTTCAACTCGTCGATATAGCGATCTCGGTTCGTGTGAATGAAATCGATAACAGCGTTCATGTGGCCCTTCGTGACGCCGATCGGCCGCCCGTCGTTACAAATCGTGCGACAGTTAATGCCGGTGACCTATCTTGACACCCAGCGGTTTGCCTCAGCGCGGACGCGCTCCTCGGACCGCAGCTTTTCAAGATGCGCCAGGACGCTTTCACGCGCCGCCGAAACGAGTTGCTCGTCCAGTTCCTCGTAGACATGCGACACCAGCCTGTCGACGGTGTCGACGCCCACGCGGATCGCCGCCAAGATTTGATCTTCGCGTGATTGGCGATGTACCAGATACTGCCGCACAAGGGCTGCCGGATCGTCAATCGCGGGTCCGTGTGCCGGCAGCAACCGCACGGGCTGGAGCGATAGCACGCGCCGAAGCGATGCGAGATAGGCCACAAGGTCGCCTCCCGAACTCGCCGGAATGATTACCGTGCTACCGCTGACAACAAGATCGCCAGTGAATAAGATCCCAGAAGCCTCATCAAAAAAACACAGATGGTCCGGTGCATGACCCGGCGTATGCACGGCCCGCAGAGTGGTATCGCCGGCAGCGATCAGAGCGCCATCAACAATCGCTGACCAGCACGCCGCATAGCGGTCGTCACGTTCTGGCCAAGGCATCTTTGCGGCCACTGCCTTAGGCCACTTAGCCAAGAGCGCGCCAATGCCGGAGGCATGGTCGACATGCCCGTGGGTCACGAGGATTCTCGTCAGCAATGTGCTCGGCGACTGGACCAACGCGGCGGCAACGCCGGCAAGATGACGGGAATCACCAGTCCCCGCATCGATAAGCACTGGAGCCCTACCGGGAATGAGATAAGTATTATTGCCGGCCCCAGTGTAGGGCCCAGGATTGTGCGCATGAATCAACTCGTAGCGCATAACACCTCGTTACTAAGCAGATTCAGAGCCACTCGGACGAGAGCGAAAACGGAACCCCGAGCGTGCGATAGGGAATGAAATGTATATAGTGCGGCTGCCGCCGGCAGCCATCACACCCCTCAGGTGCCACCAAATCCGATCGTAACCGTGTCCTCATCAACGATCACTGGAACGTCCCGCCGCCCGCCAGAATACTCCAGCATTCGACGGAGCCCGTCGGTGTCTTGCTTGACGTTGACGTACTCGACCTTGATGTTCCGCTTGGCATAGTCCTCACGGGCGGCCACGGTGTAGGGTCACGTGTCCTTGCCAAAGATGTAGACGATCTGACTCGTCATGACTTCTCCTTCCTCCCTTGAACCTCTAGGGTTTCCTCAAGCACGCCACGCAACGCATCGGGAATCGGGACCGACCGTTTACCTGCAGCGTCATAGGACACCTGCACCGATTTTGCTGTCGCGACGAGCCGATCGGTCGACGTGTCAACTACTTCGTATTCGTAGCTAAAGCTCGATCTCCCGACAGAGCTAACCTTCACCAACACATCGAGGACATCACCGTACTTAGCCTCTGAACGAAAATCGCATTCCGCATGCGCCAAGATCGTGCCTGGCTCCCTCGGCACTTCGACAGTCTTGTTCCAGCCGTGCTCGCGCAGCCGATCCTGTAGATGGCGGAAAAACGCCCAACGCGCTTCTTCAAGGTAGGTGAAGTAGACCGCATTATTCACGTGGCCCAACTCGTCACAATCGCGGAACCGGACGTTGATTGAATGATGAAAGTTCGCGCTCATGAGCCACCGCGGGGAGTAAGGTTGACGAACCCTCGCACCGCCCGACTATTATACGGCGTGCCAGACGGTCCCTCGCCTGCCGAATCGTTCACATCCGAAGAACGACGACGCCTCACACCGTACTTCACCAACCTGGATGAACCCGTGTTCGCGCTGACGAATTTGCCCGATGTCGTCAAGGGCGCGCTCTTCGCCCGGTACTCGCGGTCGGCAAAGCCGTTACGCCGGTTGTTTCTCGACGAATTCGCCGACCAAGTATCCGACGACGATAGCGAGGCCTCGGCGGTCGGCATCGAACGGGCCGAACGACTCTACACGCGCGTATTCCACGAATACGGCGACGACTCAATCGCTCAGCTGGGAGGCGCACATATAGCCTGCGAGGGCGCGTCGAATCTCCTGACGAAAGTGCTGGAACGCGGCCGGCTGGCAGCGTACCTCGAGCAGTCGACGCGTTATGTTCCCTACACTGACCGCCCACAGGGCCGATGGAAGTACCTAGTCCCAGAAGAGCTCGACGGCAGCCCATTACGCAATCAATACATCCGGACACTTGATCGCGCTTTCGAGATATACGCCCACTGGATAGATCCGATGCAGGGCTACTACAAGGACCGGTATCCCAAGGATCCGAACGATTCGGAGGGTGTCTACCGGGCCGCGATCCGGGCGAAGGCGCTTGATACGCTACGTGGTTTACTGCCGGCCGCGACCCAGTCCAACGTAGGCATCTTTGGGTCCGGACAGGCCTATGAAGGTTTACTCCTTCAAATGCGCGCGCATCCTCTGGTCGAGATGCGGCGGTATGCGGACGCGATGCTCGTCGAGCTTCGTAAGGTGATACCGGCGTTCCTGACCCGCGTTGACCAACCCGACCGCGGCGTTCGCTGGAGCGAATATCTAAGCAACACGCAGGCCGACATCCGACAAGCATCGACGGCGGCCCTGACTGACGTTGAACCCGAGCCGAACGATGAGGTGTCGCTGGTCGATTTCGACACGGAGGGCGAGGTGAAGGTCGTCGCCGCCGCGCTCTACGCGGTTTCGAATCTACCTGACTATCAGCTACTCACCGTGGCGCGGCGAATGTCGGCCGACGAGCGTGCGTCGATTCTAGCGGCCTACGTCGGTGACCGAACGAACCGCCGCCATAAACCTGGCCGCGCCTTCGAGCGCACTAGCTACCGTTTCGATGTGCTGTCGGACTATGGCGCGTTTCGAGATCTCCAACGCCATCGGTTACTTACGATCGAGTGGCAAGATTTCACGCCGGCACACGGCTTCAACGAGCCGGCGGCAATTGAAGAAGCCGGCGCGCTCCCTGACTGGCGCCAAGTCATGGAATCAACAGCGGAGCTACACGACGCCCTGCGCGTGGCGAATCTCGACGTGGTGGCACCGTACGCGGTCGCCATGGCTTACCGCGTCCGATTTTACATGCACATGAATGCGCGCGAGGCGATGCACGTGATCGAGCTTCGGAGCGCGCCGCAAGGCCATCCAGCGTATCGACGTGTCTGCCAAGCGATGCACCGGCTGATTGCTGAGCAAGCAGGCCACCGGGCCCTCGCGGCTGCGATGCAATTCGCTGATCATTCGGTGGTGGAGCTGGAACGTCTTAAGGCCGAACGGAATTCAGAGAAAAAGCGACTGAAGTCTTAGACCTGCTTCTAATTTCTAGCCTAGAAACCGATGATCACCCTTCGTCGGCAGTCCAGAATCGCGAGAACTCATCCAAGTGAGTGAGCGAATCGAAGGACCGCATGCGATCGACGAACAGCACGCCGTCAAGGTGATCGATCTCGTGCTGAATCACGCGCGCGGCATACCCGTGAGTTTTCAGCCGCAGTATTTCGCCGTGACGGTCAAGCGCGCGCAATTCCACTTCGGGCGCACGTGGCACGCGTCCTCGCAAATCAGGAATGCTCAGGCAACCCTCCCAGTCTTCGATTGGCGTGCCGCCAAGCAGCACGAGTTTAGGATTTACGACGACCATAAGAGGCATCGGGTCATCCCCGTTCTCGACGCCGGCCACGAAAATTCGCCGGCATTCGTGTACTTGCGGCCCGGCCAATCCGATCCCCTGGTACTCGACCACCGTCTGGATCATGTCGTCGATCAGCTTTTGCGTGGCCGGCGTGCACAACTCCGAAGGCTCGACGGGCCGGGCTTTCTCGCGGAGCACGGGGTTGCCCATACGCGCGACTTTGAGAATAGACATCCGTCGATTATACGTGAGTAGCACATACGACTCTGAGAGCATGCCTCCACTGTTGAGACCCATCTACCGCTACTGCCCCATGTGTGGCGGCGTGCTAGAAGCACGGCTACTCAAGCCTAGCCAGCCCGAACGACTCGTCTGTCTAGTGTGCGGGTATATCGTCTATCTTGACCCAAAGGTTGTGGTCGGCACGATTATCAAGATGGAGGACAATCGGATCGTGCTCGTGCGCCGCGCGATTGAGCCGGGCTATGGCAAATGGGCATTCCCGGGCGGCTATATGGATCGCGGTGAGGAGATGACGGCCGCCGCCAGGCGAGAAGCGCTGGAGGAAACGAGCCTTGACGTGCGGCTCATCGGGTTAATCAGCATCTACTCCTACACCAACCGGGTCCCGGTCGTTGTTGTCTACGCTGCCACGGCAGTCGGCGGCACCCTCCGGCACTGCGACGAGTCGCTGGAGATCGGGTCGTTCTCGCAGGAGCAGATCCCATGGGAGAACCTGGCGTTTCGCAGCACGCGAGATGCACTGCACGACTACTTCAATGGGCGCCTCCACTGTCACGGCTTCGAGTGAAGAACTTCTAGGCTCCTCCCCGCCAGCGGTAGCGTTAAGTCGCGGTCGGTGCCTTGCCTTGGATTTTCGGCGTCCACA
>DBHR01000108.1:5347-7782 GCA_002296225.1 Acidobacteria bacterium UBA823
GCGAGTCCCCTTGGGGACGCCAACTTCGTGGGAATCACCCAACTCAATAGCAGCTGGTAGTTTGCCAGTAAGACCGTAAGTGACTCTCGTCTAAATAGACAGTGCTGCCCACAAAGCCGTAGGAATTACTATAAGCCAAATACCAAGGGCAAGGATCATTGGTCTAATTGTGATGTTCCTAAGAGAATCTTTATCTATTTGTGTGCCAATGCAAAACAATCCTGCTAAAAGAAAAGTCTTATTAATCATTTTTAAAAAATACAGAACTTCTTCCGGAGGACTCAGTATCGTGTTTAAGCTCACCGCAAAAACAAAAAATATAATGAATAGAGGAAAAGCAGATCCTTGCTTCCCCGACTTAAAATACCAAGCTGACACTAGCACTAAAGGCACAATCCACAATGTCCGTGTAAGCTTAAGAGTTGCTGCCACCTCCACAGAATCAAGACCAACTACAGCAGCTGCACCTAAAACCGACGCAGTATCATGTATAGCAAGAGCAGCCCAGGTGCCAAACTGTTCTTGTGTTAAATCCCACCATTCTCCTATCAAAGGAAAAATCAACACCGCCATAGCATTCAGCAGAAAAACTATGCTCAAGGTTGTAGTTAAGTCTTCAGGTTTTGCCCTAATTGAAGGCGCTACAGCAGCCATAGCTGTCCCCCCACAAATAGCGGTGCCAGAAGCAAGCAGATAAGCTTGTTTTTTTTCAACGCCCAGCAACGTTCCTAGAAACATTACTGCTAAAAAAGTAATCACAACAAATAAAGAAATCCAAGGTACATAAGTACCGTTTAATTCAACCAAAGTGGGTAGACTAATACTTCCTCCTAAGAAAACTATTCCAGTCTGAAGTAGTTTTGAACCTATTTTTTTTGTAATGAACCCTGAAGGGAAATTAGCAATGTAAGTTAAAGAAATTCCAAGCACCAATGCAACAGCGGCATGCCCACTCCACAAAGCGATACTTAATAAAATGACTGCGAATATATAAAACATTAAGAATTTGGTGGTGTTGATTCTAAACGGTTTGTTGTTTTTGTAACTATTCCCTCAATACGGACAGACCACTTTGTAGTAAATCCCGTTGGGGACCCCTAAGCGCGCTGATGCTTAGCCAGTCGAGTGTGCCTCGGTTCGTTTCGGCGGAAAGCTCAGGTGCTCAACCGACGCTTCGGCGACGGCCCGCGCGACGATCTCATCAATCGGCAGGCCAGCTTCCTTAGCCTCAACCTCAGCGACTGTGGTCCGGGTCGCCGGGTGCTTCGGCGTGAAGAGCTGGCAACAATCCTGGTCAGGGATGATCGAAATAGGGTAAGTGCCGATACACTGCGCCTCATCCGAGATCTCATTCTTGTCGAGTCCGATCAATGGCCGGAACACGGGCAGGCGGGTTACAGCGTCGATCACCGCTAAGTTCTCCAGTGTCTGTGACGCAACCTGGCCAATCACTTCGCCGGTCACGAGGGCGCGGGCACCTGTTTCGCGCGCCAGCCGATCCGCAATGCGGAGCATCAAGCGGCGATAGATGACAACCCGTAGCGGGGGCGAAACGGCTAGCACGACCTGCCGCTGGATTTCTCCGAAGGCCACCATCGTGAGGCGTGACCGTAATTGTGACCGCGTGAGCATGCCTACGATTTCGCACACCTTGTCCTGAGATACCCTTGAGAGAATCGGATAGCTGTGAAAATGAATGAAGTGCACGCGACAGCCGCGCTTCATCATCCGATAGGCCGCAACCGGCGAATCGATGCCGCCCGAAAGCAGGCATGCGACGCGACCGCTCACGCCACTCGGCAGCCCGCCCGCACTCCGTTCCTTGCTGAACGAGTAGAATGTCTCGTCGGTCAGCATCTCAAGGCGCACTGTCAGGTCGGGCGCGGACAGGTCCACCGCCCAGCCTTTCGCCTGCTTGATCCGGCCGCCGACTTCGCGCTCGATCTGCGGAGACGTGAGCGGATGCCGCTTGTCGGCGCGGCGTGCCGACACCCTAAATGTCCCAGGCGACCGGCCATCCAGGTCGGCAAGCACCGCGGCGGCAACCTCGTCCGGGTCGACACCCGACACGCGTCCAGCCTGAGCGAAGTTGGCAACACCGAACACACCACGCAACCGCTCGCGCAACGGTTCCCACTCGGCCGCCGGATCGAGCTCAAGCTCAATGCGGCCCATGAGCGTCCGCACGTTAGTGACACCCAAATCGGCCGTGAGCACACGCAGGTTGCGCACCAATCGCGCAATGAACCAGGGGCGGTTGCCGCCCTTGAGCGCAATCTCATGGTAGTGAACGATGACTGAATGCATCGAGGCGTCCCGATGGAATGCACTAATCGTACCCGGCTACCCGCCGCGCAGCAAACACCGCCTGGTCACCAGTTGTTTCGCTGCGGGGCGTTGTCAACCCGCGTGAATCATGGGAGACTCGAGCGCGG
>DBHR01000028.1 GCA_002296225.1 Acidobacteria bacterium UBA823
TGCAAACGACCACCATGGCAACGAGATCGGAAACCCCGAGACGAAATGCACCACGAGCCCGGTGCCGCTGCCCAGCAGCACTCCGAGTACGCCGCCCGTCGAGGTCAAGACCGCCGCCTCCACGAGAAACTGCCATAGAATTTCCCGTCGCCTCGCCCCCAACGCCTTGCGGAGCCCGATTTCGTTCGTCCGCTCAGTCACCGACATCGTCATGATCGCCATCACGCCAATACCGCCAACGAGTAGCGCAATCGAGGATATGACCACGAGGCTCAAGAAGACCGCCTGCGTTGTCTGCTGCCAAAGGCGCATCATGGCATCCTGCGTCACAAGGTCGAAGTCGTTGGGCTCGTCGAGCCGCAGCCCGTGACGAATTCGCATGACTTCCTCGATCTCACGCAGCGCCAACGCCCGTTGTCCGTCGCGGGGCATCACGGTAATCGTGACATCGCGATGCCGCCCACCGGCTATCCGGAGCGTTGGGACTCCAAACTGAGTCTCGTAGCGGGTATACGGAATGACTGCGAGATCGTCCTGGCCAAGGTTGAAGCCTCCGGGACTTGGACGTGGCCCCAGGACGCCGATTACAGTGTACTGCTGCCCAGCCACGCGCACCTTTTTACCGATCGGATCCGTGAATGGGAACAGCGACTCATACGGCATCTGACCCAACACCACAACGGCGCGACGATGCCGCAGTTCACTCGCCGTAAAGAAGCGCCCCATCTCGATGGGAATAAAACCGACCTGAGCGAATAACTCCGATGCGCCAAGAATCTGCAACCGTTTCGTCTCTTCCCCGCGGTAGGAAACCCTTTCACGACTGTCACTAAGGCCTCCACCCAGCATTGTGTCAGTGAAGCGAACCGAGTCGAGCCGTTCGAGCGCCAGCGCATCATTCGGCGTCAGGTTGGGGCGGCGAATTAAATCAAGAAACTCTTTGCCCGACATGAAGCTCAGCCCGCTGAATTTCGCCACAAAAATGGTATTCGGCCCGAGTGTCTCAACCATCGCACGGAACGATCGGTCAAATCCGCGGACAAGCGACGTCATCCCCACAATTGCCGTAATACCGATCACAACGCCAACGATTGTCAACGCAGAGCGCATTTTGTTCGCGCGCAGCGTTCCAAACGCCATCGAGGCGATCTCACTAAACAGCGCAATCCGGAACTTCACGCTATTCCTTTCCGAGCGCCTCAATCGGGCTCAACCGCGCCGCGCGCATCGCCGGGTACAAGCCAAAGATGAGACCCACCGCGCCAGTCATGCCAACACCAAGAACAATCGACCATCCTTCCACCGCAGCCGGCACCGGAGTGGTCCGGTCGATCGTCAGCGCCACACCTAGTCCGAGCACAATGCCAACAACCCCACCAACGATCGAAAGCGTTACCGACTCGGCCAAGATCTGCCACACGATGTCACGGCGTCGCGCGCCGAGCGCTTTCCGGAGGCCGATCTCACGCGTGCGCTCAGTCACGAGCATCAACATGATGTTCATGATCACAATGCCCCCGACGACCAGCGACAGCGCAACAACGCCAACTAGAACGGCAAAGATTCCTGAGGTTGCTGACTCCCAGAGCCCCAGGATGGTGCCAGACGTGAAGAGTCCAAAATTATTGTCCTCGGTGGGTTTGAGCTGACGCTGAATCCGAAGCGCCACAACGGCATCCTCCATCACTCGCTCTATCTCACCAGGGTCCTGCGGCTTGACTACGAGCGAGAGACTCCGGCGGATTCCAAAGATCTTTTGGTGGGCACCCAGTGGGATGATCACGAATTCGTCTTGCGACCGCCCGAAGACTGCTCCCTTCTTTTCACTCACGCCGATGACGCGGAAATGTCGGTCCTCCACCTTAATCGTTTTGTCGAGTGGGTTTTCCCCTTCGAACAACCGGTCGGCAACAGCCCAACCCAATACCGCTACCGAGCGTCGCCGGCGAACCTCGGTCGGCGTAATGAGTCGGCCCCACTCAACTCCGTAATTCGAAAACCGGATGTAGCCTCCGCTAACCCCCTCGATGCTCGCACGTTCGAGTTCCCGACCACGGTAGGTGACGCGTCCCCGCTGTTCGACCCTGGCCATAACTGCCTCAGCCGACGCAGAGTACTCCTCGATCGCTGCGGCGTCGGCGAGCGTGATGCGCGGATTGAGCCGACGCGCCCGCTCCGCCTCATCCTCGTCGGTAATAATGCCGACCCGTTCAACCATGAAGGCATCCGCGCCCGCCTCCGAGGTGATCGCGTCGCTAACCGCAACGTTCATGCCTTGGATCAGCGTTACGACGGCGATAATCGACGTCACCGCAACAATATTGCCGAGGACGGTCAGAAGCGACCGTAGTTTATGCGACCAGATGGACCCTAAAGCGAGCCGGAAGGCTTCTAGGAAAAATGGCATTGGAGTGAATCCGGGCGACTGCTCCGATCTTGTCTTGCCGGATGCTACTTTTACCGCGGCGGACCGTCACCACCGATTCTGAGGCTAAAGCTCCATCCCTCGTCATCCTCCACGTCCTCTTCGAGAATGACAGCGTCGCCATCCACGAGCTCGCGCACTGCACTGTACGGACCCGTTACAACTTCGTCGCTCTCCTGCAGACCTGATAGCACTTCGAAATATCGCTCACCTGCAATTCCAACCTGGACCGGCGAAAAGTTCACCACACCATCCCGAAAGACGAACACGCCCTCTTGCTCCTCCTCCTGCTCGTCGTCGCGGACTGTCAGCGCTTGAATCGGCACCGCGATCGCGCGCGATCGCGTTGCCGTTATGATCGCCGCCGTGCACGAAAAATCTGGACGCACGCCAGGAATGTCACCATGAATCAGGACCTCAACCTCGAAGTTGGTGCCGCGTTGATCAGCGGAGCCGGCTTGCGCTCCCGTAGTTTGAATCGCACTTGAAGCGATCTTTGTCACCCTGCCCTCAAACTCCATATCGGGCACCGCATCGATAAGCACTGACGCAATATCATCAAGGTCGACATCGAGAATATCTGTCTCGTCCACCTCGAGAACAGCAAGGATCACTGACAGGTCGGCAATCGTCATTAAGACAGTGCCCGCATTGTTCATAGTGCCAACAACAACGGTTTCACCTTGCTCGATGTTGAGGCGCGTGATCACACCAGCCATCGGTGCATCGATTGTGACCTTGCTCAATACATGTCGTGTGCTGCGAAGATTGGCGGTCTCTTGCTGAAGTCGCTGCTCCTGCGCCTTAACCTCTGTCTCCCGCGCCTTAAGTTCACTTCGGCGAACCTTGACTTCGCTTTCAGCTCGGTCTAGTTCTTCCTGAGATACGATCTGCTCTCGGTTGAGTTCCTTGGCTCGAACCTCATTGCGAAGCGACAACTCAAGATTCGCGCGTGCCGTCTCCACTGCCACGTGCGATGCGTTGAGCGACTCCTGCGCGACCCGGAGGCCGGCTTCGCCCATGGCAACGGCACTCTCTGCTGATTCAGGGTCGATGAGCATCAAGAACTGCCCTTCCTCGACCTCCTCGCCCTCTTCGACGGCAAGGTCAGTAACTCGACCCATTGTGTCAGCGCTGATATTTACCAAACGTTCAGGCTCGAGTTTTCCTGACGCCTCAACGGTGGCGACTAGATCACGCCGCTCAATTCGCTCAGCCTGCACTACCGGGGTCTCGGAACGTTCCCGATAGCGGGTCCAGGCAAAGAACCCGGCAATAGCCACCAAGATGGTTAAAATCAGAGTAATGCTAGTTTTCGCTCGCTTGGTCATAGTGTTCAACAGATACGGTTTACCGGCATGCAACCTGGTAAAACTGGACACGCAACGCGATCACACACTTGAGCGGGCCCAACCCTGAAATCATGAATGCGAGACGCGACGCCTCTTCATTATTATACGGACGACGGAGCACAGTCTCCTATTTACCCTTTTGCCATCCCATGCAGCGCCGCGAACACCGGACGAGTTCGAGTACCCTATAATTTCAACGCACGGCCTTCATCTAACGCACCGCTGGAGCTTGCCACCATGACCTGTCTTCCCATCTCCGTCTGTCTTTTCCGCTACCAAATCTCGATACCCTTTGGGTTAGGGCTTTTAATTTCGGCTCTGCTAACCACATTCGGACCGGTCTCCCCTTCATCGGCCCAAACCATCGAAATCACGTCGGCCACGCTCGAGGAGGTAAACCAAGCGTTTGACGAGGGCAGACTAACGTCCGAGCATCTCGTTGAACTCTACCTTGCCAGGATTGAGGCGTTCGATAAGGCCGGACCAATGCTCAATGCTGTGATCGCGCTGAATCCAAAGGCTCTAGATCGTGCTCGTGAGCTTGATACCGAACGTCGAACACAAGGTGCGCGATCGCCACTGCACGGTATCCCGGTCGTGTTAAAGGACAACCTAGACACGGCCAACATGCCGACGACCGCCGGCTCCACTCTACTAAACGGCTCAATTCCACCAGACGACGCGTTCATCGTCCGAAAGCTGCACAACGCAGGCGCGATCGTACTCGCCAAGTTAAACATGAGCGAGTTCGCGTCGGGCGGCGCCCAGAGTTCGCTCGGGGGGCCGATGCGCAACCCCCACAACCTCAACCGGTCCCCAGCGGGGTCATCGGGCGGCACCGGGATTGCCATCGCCGCGGCCTACGCGCAGGTCGGACTGGGCACCGATACCGGTGGCTCCGTGCGGATGCCCTCGACAGCGAACGGCATCGTCGGACTGAAGCCCACGCACGGATTATTGAGCCGGGATGGCATCATTCCGCTGGCCCTCTCTTTCGACATGGCCGGCCCAATGGCTCGCCACGTCTACGACGTGGCGGCGATGCTCGGCGTCATGACCGGCGTCGACCCCGCAGACGACGCGACCCAGAAGAGCGAAGGACGTTTCCAGACCGACTACACCAAGTACCTTGACGCTGGCGCGCTCGATGGCGCTCGCCTCGGCATCGCCCGCGACTTTCTTGGCCAAGATGCCGATGTAGATTGGGTCGTAGAAGCATCGCTGAAGGCCATGCGGGACGCCGGCGCAACCATCGTTGACGTGAGTCTGCCGGATTGGCTCCTCGAGGTGAACAACGCACTCTACACAACCATTCGTCACCGGGAGTTTCGGGCACAGATATCCGACTACCTGGAAACTCTCACCTCTGGGTATCCCGATACCCTGGCCGAACTCGTCGAACGGGCGGCACGCATCACGTCACCGACCGACGGCGCGCTGCCGAACCCGAGCCGTTGGCGCCTGATGCAGCGCGAAGAGGAGAGCGGCGAACTCTCCGACTACGAATACCAGGCAGTGCACCGGTATGGGCTGCCGCTCATCCGGACGATCGTCGAGGGCCTAATGGATTCCGAAAATCTTGACGCGATCATGTATCCAACCCAGCCAAGGCGGCCGTCGCGACTCGATTCCGACCCGGCGCCCAGCCGCGACGAACCGCGGCCGTCGCCAATCCGCTACGCCAACCTGACCGGGTTCCCAGACCTGGTGATACCGGCTGGTTTTACCGGCAGCCGTCTACCCGTGGGGCTTTCATTCCTAGGACGAGCGTTTAGCGAACCGCGACTGTTCGCGCTAGGCTATGCGTTTGAGCAGATTATGAAGGCACGCCGACTGCCAGTCCACACGCCAGCACTACCCCCAGAGACCGACGGCCAGCCGGACTGACCACGCCGTTACGACTCAAGGCCGAAGAAACTCTCCAACTTCGGAATATCGCGTGACGCTTCGAGGCGAGCCCGCGGCACAAGCGGGCGGCTCCCCCGCATTAATTCGTATAGCGCGATATGCGCCTCGACAGTCCGCCGGATGGCCTCCTCGTTGGGTTCCAGTGACCAGACGCCACGCTCGCCGGTGCGGCCGAGCGCGATACCGTCGCTCCGCGGCATCGTTCCAATCTGGTGAATCCCCCCATCTGCATCTCGCAGCACGCCATTGACGATGTAGCCCACTTCCGGCTGAGGTACAAGGAACGTGAGTTGCCCTTTAACCGGAATCAGCTCCTGGTCGTTGAAGAGTTCGCGAGAACCGAGGGCCGTGCAGTTGACGATAAGGGACTCCCCGAGCGTCATCAGGTCGTGGGGCCTGTCGAATTTTCGAATGACAATCCTGCCGCCGAAAAGAATCACGTCGCGCATTAGCGCATCCAGATAGATCGACGGTTCAATTCGCATACGAACACCGAGGCTGGCATAGGGAGACGGAAACGGATGCTCCCCTGGCTGAAGGATGCTTCGTCCCGTCTCCAGATGCGACGGCAGTAACCCTTGTGGCTCGGAAAACGCCCCTTCCTCCGCCTGCCGGGACGGAGTGGTCGTTCGGCGCTGCCGCGGGGCCGCCGACTGCGTCATCCCGTAGCTATCAATCCAACTGATCCCGTAACGGGAACCGGTCATCAATTGAAGCTGCCGGTAAGAGATCTCCGCCGCGACTCTGAATTGCGCCTCCCAGGCCGGCGTGCGACCAGTGGCGGCAACTAACCCCGAAGTCGGCGTAAACCCAGCCCACGCCATATTCGATGTGGTATACGGCGGCGTCTTCTCAGTGTAGATCGTGACGTCAAAGCCGCGACGCTGGAGCTGGCGCGACGCTGTCAGACCAACCGTCCCGCAGCCGAGCACGGCAACGCGGCGGTCCGGGTGTTGGACCGCGAGGTCAGCCGCCAGCGAACCGGTACCCCAAGCCAGTGAATGGCCGGAGCCGCCGTGCCCATAGTTGTGAATGATCGTCTTGCCGTCGAACTTCTCAGCCTTCACGACGAAACCAGACGGCCGATGGGGCCGCAAGCCAACGGTGGTCCGGATGACCCGGTCCCACGAGGCCTTGACGGGGGGAAGCGTGATGCCCTGCACTGTCGGTGCCACCACGCGGGAGGTGCGCGCCGCGCAGCCGCCAAACCCGATGCCCAAAGCAGCTAGGCTTCCCGTCTTCAGCAGCGTGCGCCTATCCATCCAATCTCCTCTACGTGGATCCTGTGTGGATCCTGCTTACGTACACGGAGCGGTATCGAAACATCAGCATATCCGGTTTCCGGCGATCTTCGCTCCTCGGCATATAATTCGCCGTCCACATGCAACCGCGTCTGCCCATCCCACACTCCTCCGTCTGGGCGGCTGTCACGTGCACCTGCACGATCTGGCTGGCCGCTTGCGGCAGCGACCCGGCCGCTGTCCGCGGCTGGCTCAGCGGTTCGCTCACGCCACCAGACTCTCCCACCACCATTGCCGCGCGTCACTTCGCACAACAAGTCACGGACAAAACCAATGGCCGGATCCTTATTCAACACTTCGACTCATCACAGCTTGGGACCGGCCAGCAACAGATTGAAGCATTGGCGCTGGGCACACAGCATCTCTACTTCGGGTCCGGGTCCGCCCCGTCAATCCTATTGCCACAGTATGGTGTCATCGACATCGCCTTCCTCTTTCGCGACCGGGCTCACTTTGACCGGTTCCTCGCCTCCGACCTTATTAGTGCGCTGAACCAACAACTCCTGAACGAATTCAACGTGCGGGTTCTGGCGATGAACTGGTATCGGAAGCCACGCTACCTGCTGCACAGTGGGCGGTTCATCACCGACCCGGCCTCGATGGAGGGTGCCAGGGCACGCTCGCCAAACCTGCCGATGTTTCTCGCGAACTGGGCGGCTGTCGGCGCAGTTCCGGTTAAAGTCACGTTCTTCGAACAATATCTCGCTCTGAGTCAGGGCCTCGTGGAACTGACTGAGGCGTCCGGTGACGACATCTATCCGATGCGCCTGCACGAGGTGGCACCATTCATTACCGAGGCCGACATGATGTTCCCTCAGGCCTCGGCTTACGTGGCCGAGCGAGCATTCCGGGAACTCGGCCCGGCCGACCAGCGAATCGTGATTGAGGCGGCCCGTGCTGCCGGCGACCTACATACGAGGCTCGTTAACGACCGTTTCGATTCGGACCGGCTCGCGATGATCAAGGAGGGCGCCCGCTTCGCGCCACTACCCGCCGACGCAAAGCGCGCCTTTCTGAGCTTGGTCCGTCGCCGGGCGCCACAACTGGAAGCCGAAGGCCTCATCCCAATGGGGTGGTTCGACCGCATTCAGGCAATGCAATGAACGTCCCCGGAGTGCATGGACTTCACATCCGCTTAGTGTATTCGCGCGTCTGCGATCAAATCGACGTCTTGCTGAACGGCCTGGCGTTTCTTTCTCTCGTTCTCATCGTCACCGCGCTGGCAGCGCAGGTGATCTTCCGATATGTTCTGGGCACGCCGTTGAGCCACACCGACGAAATTGCCCAAGTCGCGTTAACCTGGCTGACTTTTACCGGCGCTGCGTCGCTTTACCGGAGACGTGGTCACATCGAAATCGACGTTATCACCGGTCTACTGCCCCACTGGGCTGCCCGGCT
>DBHR01000110.1:0-389 GCA_002296225.1 Acidobacteria bacterium UBA823
AGCAGGATTGAGAAGTAGTACAGCATGGCGGGTATGGCCGCCATCGTGATGACCTGCAAATACGAGATCCTCAAGAACTCGGCGATCAGAAAAGCCGCTGCGCCCAGCGTCGGCGGCGCCATGATTGCACCAATGCCGGCCGCCGATAGAATTCCCGCACCGACGTCCGCTGAGTAACCTGCACGCCGGAGCAGCGGCCAGCCGACGGCGCCCAGCGTGACCGTTGTTGCAACACCGCTTCCCGACACTGTTCCGAGCAGGAATCCCGACAGGGTGATCGTTCGGCCCGGTCCGCTCCCGCCGCCCGATCGGCCCATGGCGGCCATCGCCCAGTTGATGAAGAACTGGCCCGCGCCTGAATGGTGCAAAATGGCGCCGTAGATCGTGAA
>DBHR01000110.1:718-8319 GCA_002296225.1 Acidobacteria bacterium UBA823
ACAATATAGGTTGCCGCAACGTCGAGTGGAACGCCGAAGATTCCCTCGAGTGTCATATACAGGGTGCCAACCAACCGGTCGAACGGATATCCCCGATGGGCAAAGAGGCCTAGGCCGAAGAGGCCGAGCAGCGGGCCGAGATAGCTGTAGACGAGAAACCCGATCGCCGTGACCGGAAGGATCCATCCGACGGTTCGCCGAGTCGCTTCGAGCACTAAAGCGATCGTGACGGCCCCCAGTGCGACGTCTATCGTGTTCGGCGTAGCGGCGCGGTAGACGAACTGCTCGAAGTTGACGATGGGCCAACCCAGCGCGATGATGCCGGCGCCGATGAGCATCCAGTCGCCCGTAGTGACCCGAGTAATCGATATTCGCGCGCGCGGGTAAAGCAAAAAGGTGAGTGAGAGCGTCATGAGCAGGAACGTAACGCGATAAATCTGCGGCTGAATGATCCCGATCACCCAGTACAGCGCGTAGGCTGAGAGCCCGGCGGCTAGGACCGTGGACAGACGTGCGGGGACGCCCTGCAACGTGCGTGTTGACGCCCCTAATTCCAGGTCATTAGGTTCGGTGACGACGGGTTTGTGCGGTGTAGGTTTCAGGGTGAGACGCCCACTCAGGGTTCGTCGGTATTGGTCCAGACGTTCCGCTCTTCGTAGTAGCGGATGGCGCCCTCGTGAAACACCGTGGGTGAGCCGATCACAGCGGTATCGAGAGTCAGGTTTTCTGCTTCCGCGTGGATTGCAACTAATTCCGCTTGACGCTCAAAGAGCACGCGGGTGATGTCGTAGGCCAAGTCGGCGGGCATCAATTCGTGGACGGTGAGGACGTTGGCGACACCGACCGCTGGCACGTCCGCTTCGAGATCTGGATAGGTGGACCGGGACAGAACGACCTCGTGATACACCGTGTCGCCGTACCGAGCCTGTAGCGCTGGCAGGACGTCGTCGCTGGGCACTAGGCGGAGCGTTATACCTGGTGTTGTCGCCAGATCGAGGATGGCACCCGTCGGGAGTCCGCCGCTCCAAAAGAAAGCGTCGATCTTGCCATCCTTGATCGCATTGACGGACTGTGATGCACCGAGGCTTTGCCGCCTCACGTCAGTGTTAGGGTCGATGCCAGCCGCTGCGAGCACGCGGAACGCGATGATCTCGGTGCCGCTGCCGGGCGCGCCAGTGGACACGACGCGACCGCTCAGGTCACCGATCGTCCTGATGCCACTATCAGCCACCGTCACGATATGGGTGTAGTTCGAATACAGAACGGCGAGCGCTCGTGCCGGTACGCGACCGAAGTCGGCGAATACGCCTTTACCAGCCACGGCATCGCCCAGAGAGTCGGCGAGCGCGAACACAATGTCGGCGTCGCGCTCACTCAGGAACTTGAGGTTGTCCACCGTGCCCGCGGTTACCTCTGCAGTCGCCTCAATGTTGTCGAGGTGACTGCTGAGCACCTTGGCGATGCCGCCCCCATATGGGTAGTAGACGCCGCCAGTGCCGCCCGTTGCCACCGAGAGCCAGGTTGTTTTACTAGCCTGTTGAGCCAATTCCTGAGGGTTGCAGCCCACTGTGGCGAGCGCGGTGATGATGGCTGCGCACAGGTTTCTTCGCACTCCACGGGCGCGTCGCCGCTCAACGAGTTCGCTCACGATGGTCTCATTCTACATGCTGTCTGTCGCGTGACTCCCCCCACGTGCCAACCAGGCATCCTATACTGCTGGTTCTGCGGCTGAGGTAGCATGGTCCCGAGGCCGTCGCGGCGCGGCGTCAAGTGGCTGGCGAGCTCGGGAGGAAGAATGATGACGCCTAAGTTTGATCGTCGTACATTCGTGAAGCTTGGCACGGCAGGACTCGGCACTGTCGTTGGCGCAGCGGGTCCATCGACGGCCCAACCGCAGCAACTGGCGCCTGCACCTGCGGCCTTATTAGCGGCTCCGCCGATCGAAGAGGTTCGAATTGGCTTTGTCGGCGTTGGCCTACAAGGCTCCTCGCATTGCCGGAACTTGCTCCGGATCGAGGGTGTCCGACTTGTGGCGATATGCGACATCGTCGAGGCGAAAGTTTCGCGTGTGCAGGAGTGGGCCGTGCAAGCCGACCAGCCGCGTCCACGCGGGTACGTACGCGGCGAACGGGACTTCGAGCGGATGTGCCAGGACGAGGACCTGGATTTGGTCTTCACGGCAACGCCGTGGCGTTGGCACGTCCCGGTGTGTGTTGCTGCCATGACAAATGGTAAGCATGCCGCTACCGAGGTGCCAGCCGCCGTGACGATTGACGAGTGCTGGCAGCTCGTCGAAACAGCCGAGCGCACTCGTAAACACTGCGTGATGATGGAGAACGTGAACTACGGACGCGTTGAGATGATGGTCTTCAACATGGTGCGCCAAGGCGTGTTGGGGGAGATCATGCACGGCGAGTGTGGCTATTTACATGACCTTCGTGAAGTGAAGTTCGGGAACGCGCACGAGGGGCTCTGGCGGCGCACGCATTCGGTGTCCCGGAATGGAAACCTCTACCCGACGCACGGACTCGGTCCGGTCGCCAATTGCATGGACATCAACCGCGGCGACCGGTTTGAGTACCTCGTCTCAATGAGCAGTAATTCTCGTGGGCTCCAGCAATACGCCGAGGCCCACCTGCCGTTCGATGCACCGCAGCGGCACGAGCGATACGCGCTCGGTGACGTGAACGTGAGCCTAATTCACACGGTCAACGGCCGAACCATTTTTCTCAGCCATGACACCAACCTGCCTCGGCCCTACAGCCGGATTAACCTTGTGCAGGGCACTAGAGGGCTCTTCCAAGGCTATCCGGACCGAGTCTACGTTGAGGGTCGAAGCGCGGAGCACCAGTGGGATACGGCTGACACGTACTACGCTGAATATGAGCATCCGCTCTGGCGGGATATCGGCGACCGCTCCCGGGGCGCCGGTCACGGCGGAATGGACTTCCTAGAGGACTACCGGCTGGTCAAGTGTCTGCGCGAGGGTCTGCCGACAGACATGAACGTCTACGATGCGGCTGCACTGAGCGCGGTCTCCGAACTGTCCGAACTCTCGGTGGCCGATGGGAGTCGCCCTCAGACGTTTCCAGACTTTACCCGCGGGCAGTGGCAGACCTATCCAGCGATTGGCATCGTTCGTGCGTGATCTCGAGTGGAGGTGTCAATGAAACAGCACCTCCGCGCGACACGCTGTCTGGCTTCGAGCGGCCAACCGTCGTCGTAGGCTTGTGGATACGGTAACGGTGTGGGAGCAATCGACCGATCCAGCGGTTAACGTGCTTGGATCGGCTTTGCCGCGGTCGTGTCGTCAATCAGCCAATGGACGAACCAACTGCGGAGTCGCTCCAGCCGGTCTACTAGCAACCAGGGTTCGCCGGTTCTAGACAGGCCGTGAGACGAACGGGGGTAACGTATCATCTCCACCGGGACCTGACGCTTCTTGAGTGCTATGAACCACTGCTCGCCGTCGGCGATGGGCGTTCGATAATCGTTCTCGGAGTGGATAATGAGTGTCGGTGCGGTCACGTTTTCGACATACGAGATGGGTGACAGTCGGCGGTAGAGTTCACGCTGCTCCCACGGAGCGCCCAAGAATTCATGTTCGGTCAGGCCCTGCGCGTCCGAGGCACCGTACCAGCTTTCCCAGTTCGTGATCGACCGGCTGGTCACTGCCGCCGCGAACCGGTCAGTCGTGGCCGTGAGCCAGTTCGTCATGAACCCTCCGTAGCTGCCGCCCGAGACGCCGATCCGATCCGGGTCGATTCTGGGATATTTCACCAGCGCGGCATCCACACCGCGGAGGTAGTCCTCCGAATCGACTTCGCCCCACGCGCCACGGGTCGCGTAGGTGAAGGTGTGGCCGTAGCCGGTCGACCCGCGCGGATTCGTGTAGAGCACGAAGAACCCGGCGCTCGACAAGGTATGGAAAGTGCGAAAAAATGTGTCGCCGTACGCGCCATGCGGTCCCCCGTGAATTTTTAGCACCATCGGGTACTCCATACCTGGCTGGTAACCAACTGGCTTGATGACCCAGCCCTCGATTTCGCTGCCATCTTCGACGAGCCAAGAGAGCCGTTCGGCCGGCATCAACTCGATGTCGGCAAGCCAAGCGTCGTTGAACGACGTGACCTTCTGTTCAGCCGTGCCATCACCGCGTGCGACAAAGACCTCAGTGGGTGAGTCCGCATCGGTTACGGTATAGGCCATCACTTGGCCGTCATCGCTGGTCGACACGCCCTGTAGGCGACGGGCGCCATTCGTGACTTGGCGGATCAGTCCGGCCTGTGTGGGCACTTCGAAGAGATGCGCTGACCCTCCCGTGGCGGCCGAGAACCGAACCGTCTCCTCAGGTGTCCAGGACGGTGCGCCCGGTGTTAGATTCCACTCGTTGGTCAGCGTTCTCGGGGCGCCGCTAAATCGTCCCCGGGCATCGAGGCGGACGATCTTTAGGTTAGTCTCCTCCCCCCGTGCGGGAGTCGCTAGATAGGCGAGAAAGGTCCCGTTGTTCGAGATAGCGACGGACCGTTCTGCTCCGGGATTCGATGTCAGGCGACGTGGTTCGCCGTCTTCGCGGGCAACCAGGTAGATATCGGTCGTCAGGTCTCGGCTGTATTCGTCATCTTCGAACTCGTCGCCGGTGAAGTACAGACTCGATCCGTCGCGTGACCAGACGATACCACCCACATTGAAATCGAGTGCCGTTAACTGGATGGCCTTGCCGCCTGTGGCCGCGACGACGAAGAGCTGAGATTTTTCGTTGACCGACGGATGGGGTTGCAACTGAAGCCGCCCGTCGCGCTTGTAGCGCATAGAGGTGACGACCCGTCCGTCGAATCTTTCTGCATCCAGGGTTTGCGTGATCGCGTCTGGGGCGATCCAGCCCCGCCGCGTTTCTGGATCGTCCGTGCTTTCCAGGTCCGCTGTTTCAGGTGCCTTTGTATAGGCAATCCATTCGCCGTCTGGCGACCAGACAGGTGCGCTATCGACACCGTTGATGTGATAGACCTCACCACCTGGCGCAGTCACTCTGGCGAACCAGGTGGTGTTGGTATCTTCACCGCGCTGTGACTGTAATGACAACATGCGACCGTCTGGTGACCATCTCGGGTCTGACGACTCCTCGGTCGGATCCGTGAAACGGAACGGCTCACCATCTGGCCCGCCGCCGCGTAACCGCTGCATCCAAATCTCACGATGGCGCTGATTGTCGTCCTCGACGATGATCGTGACCGTGAAGGCCACGAGATCACCGGCGGGCGAGATCGCAGTCTGGCTGACGTTGACTTCCCGGTAGTAGTCCTCGGGCTGCAGGCCTCTACGCTGGGCGTGAGCATTATGTGTCCACGCTGCTAGGGCCCACAGGCCGACGAAAATTGTGATCCATGTGCGGCGCATGGGGTTCCTCCGAGGGACAGTGTTCGATCACCTAAATCAGGTTGAGCGAGTCTAGCATGCTGACTCAGGCAAGCGACCGCTGACGTACAATGCGAATATCGTTCTTATAGAGTTGTTAAGCAGACGCTGCGAGGTGTTGCCATGTCCCGTGTCGCTGTCGTGCAAGCCGCACCCATCGTGTTCGATCGTGAGCGGACCCTTGAGGTCGTTGCTGACTGGACGGCTCAGGCCGCAGCCGATGGTGCACAGCTCGTGTTGTTTCCCGAGGCTTTCGTTTCTGGATATCCCAAAGGACTCGATTTCGGTGCCAGAGTTGGAATGCGGACGGCAGCCGGCCGTGACGACTATTTGCGTTATTGGAACAGCGCGGTGGATGTGCCGGGACCCGCAGTCGACCGGATTTGCGCGATCGCCAAACACCACCGGATGCACTTGGTCATCGGTGTCATCGAGCGTGCGGCTGGCACGATGTACTGCACGGTTCTGTTCTTCGATTCGGATGGGCAGTTGCTGGGAAAGCACCGGAAGTTGATGCCTACCGGGGGCGAGCGTCTGGTATGGGGCTTTGGTGACGGGTCAACGATGCCGGTGTTCGAGACAGCGCTAGGCCGACTCGGCGCGGTCATCTGTTGGGAGAACTACATGCCCGCCATGCGGCTCTACATGTACTCCAAGGGGATTCAAATCTACTGTGCGCCAACCGCCGACGACCGTGAGACCTGGGTGTCGAGTATGCGTCACATCGCGATGGAGGGCCGATGTTTTGTTCTGTCGGCCAACCAATACACGAAGCGCAAAGATTTTCCAGACGATTACAATACCGTGCAGGGGAACGACCCGGAGACCGTCGTCTCGCGCGGTGGCAGTTGTATCGTCGACCCGTTTGGACAATTACTGGCTGGACCACAGTATGAGGGGGCGTGTTTGCTCACTGCCGATTTAGATGCCGCCGACCTTACCCGCGGTAAGTACGACTTCGACGTCGTGGGACACTACGCACGTCCCGATGTGTTCCGGTTGGAAGTCAACGAGCGGTCGACCTCGGCCGTGGTGGTGAGCGAGGAGGGACTATCGGACGACGAACGGGTAGACGAGGATTCGGATTGACTCGGGTTAACCAGTGCCGCGCGGGTCGGGCGGCATCGATTCTTCAAGATCGACACCTAATCCGTCAGCGATCCGATTAATGTAGTTGAAATAGGCGATCACCTGTGCAGCGTCGCTGATCTGCTCATCGCTCAGACCCGCGGCTCGTAGGTGGTCCAGTTCTCCGCGCCGAATTTCCGACGGCGCACGCGTCAGGTGCTCGGCGTACTCCATCAATGCGGTGTCGACTGGCGGGAGCCCAGCCTTGCGCCAGTCCATTTCAAAGCGGTCCACCCAGGCTGCTTCGTTGACCTCGGCACGGAGGTCGTTGAGATGTGCTTCCACTCAGTAGTGGCACTTGTTCGCTTGTGACACTACGACGGCTAGCATCTCCCGCTGGGCACGGCTCAGTGCGGCACGGCCGTGCATGATGGCGCGATACAGACCCATGCTCGCCTTCAGCTGCATCGGTCGAAGCCCCATGATGCCCACGATGTTGTAGATCTTGCCGACGCGCTTGATTGCCTTGTCGTATTCCAGACGGAGCGCGCCTTCAGATTGCTTGTAGTTGATCGTCTTGATCCACGCCATGGGATGCCACGTGCGAAAGAAGCGGCGATTCGCGTGTGGGTGGAGTATAGCAGCCTGCTCGTGTCGGGTGCCCGGCGCCTATAATGACACCTGATGTTATACGCGAACGCGTTTCACGGGAGCTATTCATGAGAACCATCCATCTGCTGACGGTCGGTGCGGTGCTGGGATACGCGGGGTTATTTGGCGCCGTCGGTGATGTCGAGGCACAGATGGAAACGCCGCGGCTGGCTGGACTCGCTGAGTCTGTGGAGATCGTTAAGGACCGGTGGGGAATTGCGCACATTTACGCCAAGACAGAAGCCGATTTATTCTTCGCCCAGGGCTTCAACGCTGCACGCGATCGGTTGTTCCAGTTCGAAGTATGGCGGCGCAAGGCGACTGGAACCACGGCTGAGATTCTGGGCCGGCGGGCGCTTCTAGACGACATCGGCTCTCGGCTCCATCGGTTCCGCGGCGATCTCACGCAAGAACTGAACCACTATCACCCCCGCGGCGAGGAAATCATCAACGCGTTTGTGCGTGGC
>DBHR01000006.1 GCA_002296225.1 Acidobacteria bacterium UBA823
CCCACCGACGCTCTTGAAGAATTTTCGGCGATCAATCTGCATCGTGTGCCTCCACTCCAGAGTCTGGACGATGGCTCGAACAGCCATAGTCTCCAGACGAGATGTTCAAATGTCATTGTAGTTTGCGCCTCAATTGACTGGGAGTCAATGTTTTGCTCCCCAGGTCCATGTTGAGCTCCGAGCCCTTAAGACGGCCAGGCGGCGTTATCTGGCTGCTCAATGAGGAGTTGGGCGGGGAATATCAGCCTTTTTGACCCGGACTGGACTCCGGTTGACCCGCCCGCGGTATAGGCGCACAATGCCCAGTTATAAGTAGGAATTCGGCCGCCGTATGGGCGGGTGCCGCGCGTGAGGCGAGGCACATTACCTTGTTTGCCTGAGGGGTGTGGGATGGCAAATGGAAGAGTCGTCATGGGGATGAGACTAGGCATGAAGTTCGGAATCCTGGCATTGGTTGGTGTCCTGGTGGCTGTGGCTCCGGCGAGCCCGCAGGGTATTGACGATGCGGTCACTTTCACCAAAGACATCGCACCGATCTTCCAAGAAAAATGCCAAGCCTGTCACCGCGAGGGATACATGGCGCCGATGTCGCTGGTCACCTATCGCGAGGCGCGCCCATGGGCGCGCGCGATCAAGGCGCGTGTCGTTGAGGGTCAGATGCCACCGTGGCACATCGACAAGACGATAGGCATTCAAGCTTTCAAGAACGACCGTTCGTTAAGCCCTGAACAGATCGACACGATTGTGCGTTGGGTTGACACCGGAGCGTCACGGGGCAACCCGGGTGACATGCCATTGCCGAAGGAGTTCGCCGACGACAGCATTTGGAACTTCGCGGAGTTGTTTGACGGGCCGCCTGACATGATCATCAAGTCGCCGCCTTATAGGGTACCCGCCGTTGCGCAGGATGCGTGGTACCGGCCGACAGTTGAGACAGGTCTAACTGAGGAGCGCTGGGTGCGGGCTATCGAAATCCGGCCGTCTACGGTGGCTGGCCGTCGTGTAGTCCACCACGCACTGGCGCGGCTTCAGCAGGATGAAGAGAACGACTTGACTGACGATGATATCGGGGCCGGCCTGTTCATGGAGTGGGCGGTTGGCAAGCAGGGCGAGATCATGCGGCCGAATAGCGGCAAGTTGATGCTGCCTGGTGCACGCTTTGTCTTCGACATTCACTATCACGCTGTTGGCGAAGAGATTACCGATGGAGTTGAACTCGGCATCTACTTTTATCCAAAAGACGAGAAGCCACGTTACCGACAGGTGCTGGCGTCGTTGGGCAGTATCGCCGGCGGTAGTGGCAACATCGACATCCCGCCTAATTCACTCTGGGGCAGCCAGCGATTCCACGTACTGAAGCAGGCAGGTCGCGTGGAGAACTTCCAGCCGCACATGCATCTACGTGGCAAGGGGATGTCGATGGAGGCGATTCTGCCGGATGGCTCAACGCAAATGTTGAATCAGGTGAGTGATTTTAATTTTAACTGGCACGTGAACTACGTTTATACCGACGAAGTTGCGCCGCTCTTCCCGAAGGGAACGATTCTCCGCGTCGCATCGTGGTACGACAACACGGGCGCCAATCGGAATAATCCGGATCCGAACCAGTGGGTGGGCTATGGTGACCGCACGGTGGACGAGATGGGGCACGCCTGGGTGAACGTTACCTACATGAGCGACGCCGACTACGAAGATGAGGTCGGTCGGCGCAGTGCCGAACAAACGGATGCGGCATCGCAGCAACAGTAGCCTTCGTGCAAGTGGGCCGGTCGACTTGGCGGGTCACGGGGTGTGGACGGCGTCGGTGGTCGTGAGAACACGCTTAGCGGTGCTGCTGGCGGGCGCTATGGTCGCCGGCGCATCGAGTAGTTACGGGCAGGCGCCCGTGATCCCAGTCCGCGACTTTGGGCAGAGTGTTATTGGTGCCTACGAGGGGTGGTACCCGAACCCCGATGGTAGCTTCACGTTGCTCGCTGGCTACTTCAATCGGAATAAGGAAGAGCAGCTCGACATACCAGTAGGAGCGAACAATCGGATTGAGCCTGGCGGTCCCGACCGAGGGCAACCAACGCACTTCCTACCGCGCCGGCAGTGGGGCGTGTTCACGATTACGGTGCCGGCGGACTTCGGCGACAACGTGCTCACGTGGACGCTGACCGCTAACGGTCAGTCGACCTCGATTCCGTTAAAGCTGGACCCGCAGTGGGCGATCGAACCGCTGGAAGATGCGGCGATGGGCAACGCGCCGCCCACTGTGCGTTTCAAAGAGGGTGGCGTAGCGGTTCAGGGCCCACCACGGGTAGTCGCCGCCTCGTTCGAAACGAGTGTGGGTGATCCGCTCGCGCTCCCACTGTGGGTGACCGACGATTTCTACCTTCGCCCCACTGCCGGCGCGGCGACCACGCGACCACCGCTTGGGGTTGGTTGGAGCAAGTTTCGCGGTCAGGGCGAGGTCACGTTCGATGATGCCCAGCCCGAAGTCCCTGAGACTGGTGGGCTCGTGACGGTTGTGGCGACCTTCGACAACGCCGGCGAGTATCTGTTGCGAGCGGAGGTTACCGACACCACTGGCAGAGGGGGCGGCGGCTCGCAATGCTGCTGGACCACCGCCCACGTGTTAGTGACCGTTCGTCCCTGAAGCCGGCGACCACTCCTCCTTGCCCGGCAATCTTTCCCCAGTTGGTGCCTGACGGAGGCTGTCTCAGGGCAGCACGTCCAGGAATCTCTCAATCTCGCTGGTGTCGTTGTAGAAAGATGGGGAGAGACGCAGTGCTCCCCGGCGGACGGCAACTTGGACGCCGCCGGCAGTGAGGCGTGCATCGACGCTCGCCGCCGACACCGACGGGTGCCTGAACGAGACAATGCCCGACCGTTCGGCCGTGGTGGCTGGGCTGAGTATCTCGTAACCCTGGCCGCGAAGTCCTTCGATGGCGAGCGACGTCAGGTCAAGGACGTGCCGTTCGATTGCTGGCATCGATAATTCCAACAGCATCTGCACTGATGCATCCAGCCCTCGGATAGCCGGGAAACCCACGAGCGCCTCCTCGAAACGGCCGGCGTCTGGCCGCAGGGTCAGTTCGTAGTCGGTATGATCTAAGGGTTTGTCCACGCTGTGGTAGCCGACAATCGGGGGGTTCAGTGTTTCCAGCGCCTCCCGGCGGCAATAGAAGACGCCGCTGCCGATCGGTCCCAAGAGCCATTTGTGGCCGCCGGCCGAAAGATAATCGATTTGGTAGCGCGATACGTCGAGATGAAGGGCGCCGACGTGCTGAATCGCGTCGAGGTTCAGCCGCACGCGTCGGCGCTTGCAGATTTCACTCAGAGCGCTCAGGTCGAGGCGAAACCCGTTCGAAAACTGCACTGAACTCAGGGAGACGAGGCGCGTACGCGCGTCGATTGCTTGCTCGACGTCCTTTGGGGCGATGCGGCCCTGCCGAGCCTCAACCCACCGGACGTTTACCCCTCGCGGCCGAAGATTCAGCCACGGGTAGACGTTCGATGGGTATTCGATGTCCGCAATGATGACGTTGTCTCCATCCCTCCAGTCGAGACCGTTTGCGACGAGTGAAAGTCCCTGCGTCGTGTTCGGAACAAACGCAAGCTCGTTGGGCATCGCGCCGATAAGTTTCGCGATGCGGCTCTTGGTCACTCCATCTGCTTCTCGGCACCATTCGGGGTAAAGGAGGCGTCCGTGGCTCTGGACCTCCGCTAGAAACTGACTCACTGCGTCATTCACGCGGGTCGAGCAGGGCCCGATCGAGGCGTTGTTCAAATAGGCCCATTTCTTCTTGATGGGGAACTCAGCCTGGACCGTCTCGAACGTTGTTTGGGGCGTCATCGTCCGAGGAGCAAGCCAGGAAGCCACAGGCTCAGGCTGGGAACGAACCCAACGACCAAAGTGGTCAGCAGAAGGACGAGGTAGAAGGGCCACAGTGCCCGCACAAGCGAATGCATGCGGACCTTGGAAATCGCCATCACTGTGTAGAGGACGAGGCCGACGGGTGGGGTGAGTGAACCAATCATGATGGTTAGCACCACGACCACGCCCATGTGGATTGGATCGATACCGAAGCGCGTAGCTAGCGCAAGAAAAGTCGGCACCGTCAGCACTTGTGCTGGAATGCCTTCAAGGAACATCCCGATGACGAGCATAGTGAGGATGATGCAGGCCATCACGGCAGTCGGGCTTTCAATAAAGGTCGACACGAATGCTAGGGTCAGGTCCGGTGCTCGATGGACCACCACGATCCATCCGAAGATCATACTCGCCGCAATAATGAACAGCGTTGCTGCCGACGTGCGCACCGTCTCGCGTACGGCCGTCATGACCTCGGTTGGTCGGAAGCGCTGGTAGCCGACACCGACGACGAGCGCGTACATCACCACAACGACACCCGCTTCGGTCGGGGTGAACACCCCAAGCAGGATTCCGCCGACGAGGATCAATGGAGCTAGCATCGGCACCGCGGCCTGCCGGGTCGCGCTCGCTATTTCGGCCAAGGTTGCCCGTGGCATGACGGGGCACGTGTAGGCTTCGCTCCGGCTGAGGCTGTAGACGAGCGCCATCATCGCGGCTGCCATCAAAAGACCTGGCACGATGCCTGCCAGAAACATGGCGGCGATCGATTGTTCGGCTAGAAATGCATAGAGCACCATGGCGATCGACGGCGGGACGACGGGGCCAATGGTGGCTGACGCGGCGGTAATGGCCGCGCTGAAGGCCGGCGGATAGCCGGCTTCGCGCATAGCCTTGATCTCAACCGCACCCAGGCCACCCGCGTCGGCGATGGACGAACCCGACATGCCGGCGAAGAACACCGAAGCCAAGACGTTCACGTGACCCAGGCCCCCAGGGAGGTGGCGCACCAAGGCTCCGGCTAGGCCGAAGATCCGTTCGGTGATTCCGAGTGTGTTCATCAGGTTGCCGGCCAG
>DBHR01000117.1 GCA_002296225.1 Acidobacteria bacterium UBA823
CGCCTCGCCCGTGAGTGGGAGACTGCGCACCCACGGTGAAAGTTCCACGTGCAGCCAGGCTCTTACGGGCCGACTTCTGGCTTGCGTTGAACCGTATCCGCACTCTGAGATACGATCCCAGTGTTTCGTGAGTTGCACGAAGGCAAACGTGGTTGACACCGAGTAGGACTGTTACATGCGTCTTTCGTTCCCATCGTCAATCCAGCGTGTTGCGTTGAGGTTTCTTGCCGGCAGCAGCCTGACCCATCTAGCTTCCATCCTTCTTGTTTTTATCCCAATCCGAGTTTTCCTCAGTCTGAGAGAATTCACCCCTTCGGGGGATGGGCACGTTGTTGCCGGCCAGGGGCTCGGACAGTTCTGGTCGGGCGAGATTTCATGGACGGAGCTCATGAGTGGCCCGGTGGGTGATTTCGTAGCGTACAGGACGAATCAGCTACTCTATCCAGTCCTAATTTCGTTGCAGGGCCCCATTGGCTGGGGTCTTGAGACGCACCTCATCGTATTGAACACCGTTCTGGGAGCGACGCTCATCGTCGGGTCCTACTTCACGGCGTTACGCCTGTGGAACAAGACCTACGCTGTTCTCGTAGCGCTCCTGATGTGTTCCCTGACTCCTCTCTATTGGATAGCTCGGTGGGGTGTTCCCGATAATCTCTTTTACGCGATACTTCCGCTCTTTGGATTGTCCGTCATTAATTGGTACCAGGAGAAGACCCGCAAGAGCCTAACAGTTATGCTCGTCGGTTTCGTCGCCTTTGCCTTCACCCGTCCGGAGGCGGTGCTGGTGATTCTCGCAGTGACATCGGTTCTGGCTTGGGACTTTCTTCGCCGCTACCGGTCGAGAAGGTTCCTGATTGGAGGGTTGTTTCTGGCAATTGTGACGGTATGTATCGCGACAACGATCATGTTGAGTTCTTCACCGCTGAAGCAGAGGTCACTTCTTTCCCGTGGCCATATCGCATGGGGGCTCTCCATGTCGTCGCGGAGCCTTCTTAACGAAGGGGCCGCGGAGTTTAACCGGATAACGGCATACTATCAACGGGTTCAGCGCGAAGCGTCTTTGAACGGTTACGACCTTTGGTATCTGATGTCGCGCGACGGTATCGAGATCATCCGCCAAGACCCATTGTGGTACGTCCTGAAGATACCGCTTCGCGGCCTGGCACTTCTCTACCCATGGACTTATCAATCGTGGAGCCCTGCACATGTGTTGTACGAAGCTGTTTACACCATGTTCATTATGACCGGTCTTGTCTTGTTGATACGCCGCGGGAGCGCCCAAATGCCGCTGCTCGTGCTGGGCGCGATCCCTTTCGCGATCTGGCTTTTCTTGAGCGTTTATGGGATCGACAACGACCTTAAACATAGAAACGGGTTCTTGGTTGGCTTAAACCTGATTGCACCGCTCGGGTTCTTCTTGGCACCGCGCTCGCAGCGTATCGGCCCGGAAAGTGATTCGGCGTGATGGCGCCACCTGACTCGTCCAGGGTCTGACGGAAAACGAAATAGCGGCAGCAGGGATCAGCCTTCGAAGGGGCCACAAGCTGGACGTCGTCCTCGAGCGAAGTGCCACGAAAGACGGGTGCACTCGACCATCCGGGTGAAGTAACAGAGTCGTTCCGTTCCAGTGTTAGGCTGACGTCTCAGATGTCTTACACAATCGTTATGGATGGCAACGGCACGATGAATTTTCCCAAGTAACCTTTCTGGCGCAGCTTGGGTATGAGTTCGTCGGCGATGTGCCAAGAGAACAGCAGGGCGTATTCGGGTTGCTCGGCAACCAATTTCCTTTCCTCCAATACCGGGATCAGTGTTCCTGGCATCATCTTGCCGATTTTGTAGGAGCCTTCGATCTCCATCACACAGTCGATGATCGAATCATCGAGGCCGACATAGTTCACTAGCGTACTGGCTCGAGAGGGAGCACCGATTCCATAGACCCTTTCGCCCTTACTGCGGATGTCCTTCAATAACGCCATTAGGTCGAGCTTGCTCTGCGATGCGCGACTCCGGAAGTCCATGAAGCGCTCCCAGGTGAGTTGCTGTTCTTCCACCGCCAGAAGTTCCGCGACTGAGCGTTCTACGGCCTTTTGTCCCTTTCTCGCGGCGTACACGCGGACCGATCCTCCGTGCGTAGGAATTCTCTTAGCATGGATGACTTCCAAGCCGTGCATCTCCAGGAGGTATTTCAGACTTTGCACCGAGTAATACCTCAGGTGCTCATGGTAAATCGTGTCGTACTGGAGTTTCTCGATAAGTGGCAGTAGATAGTGCGACTCCGAGATAAAGATGCCGTCGTGATCCAGCATTGTCAGGATGGACTTGACGATGTCGTGCACGTGCTCGGTGTGAGCGAAAACGTTCGTGGCGGTGACGACCTTGCAGCGCCCGCGCTGCCTCACCACCTCGTGGGCTGCCTTGGGCCCAAAGAAGTCGTTGATGGTGTCGATTCCGTGGCCAAGCGCGATGCGGTAGGTATCGGTTGGCTCGACTCCGCACACACGGTGGCCGGCTGTGTGGAAGTTCGACAGCAGGGTGCCGTCATTTGACCCCACGTCCACGACCAGGTCCTCACGAGTGATTGGGTAGAGCCGCATCACTTCCTGGTACAGTTCGGCGAAGTTCTCGACCAATATTCGCGTCGTCCCACTCGTGTAGGCGTAATGAGGTGGGAAGAGTACGGCCGGGTCCACGATGAGGCCGAGTTGCACCAGCTTGCTTTGCGGGCAGTAGAGCAACTCGGCAGGATAGGCGGCCTGTTCGGTCGGTCTTGTTCCAATGGGCGCCATCGTGTTTACAGGAGGAAGAAACCCGACGAAGAGAATGGATCGAAGATCTCGGGAACCACTCACTTGGCATCGGTCGACTAGAACGCTACCACCCGACCCAGCTGCCAAAGCGATGGTGTCAACGGGTTCAGACATTGTTGTCTCTTGACCTAGGAGTAGCACGGCTCACTCGGTACCCCATTTCAATCGATTGTATTCTGTAAGTACCACGTGGCGGTACGTTGCACGCCTTCCTCTAGTGATACTGCTGGTTCGAAGCCTAGGCGTCTTAGCTTCTGAATGTCCGGGCACCGCCGGGGCGTGCTCCCGGCGAGTCGTTGCCCAGGCGCAATTGAGATTTCCCGGCCGCACGACTTCGCCACAAGGTGGGCGAGCTCGCGGATAGACACTTCGCGGTCCGTACCGATGTGATAGATATCCAAGTGCTCACCGTGTTCGATGACGTGCAGAAGCGCCCGGACGAAATCGTCGATATAGATGAACGCCCGCGTCTCTTCCCCGGTGCCTTGAATGTTAAAAGTCAGGGCGCCGTCCGGCTGCTGTGTGGAACACTCTTTCATGCGAAACACGAACTGAGGAATGACATGCTCACCCCCCATGTTCGGGCCGTAGACGTTATGAGGTCGGACAATGAGCGTGCGGTCGAAGAATTTCCTGCCGTAGTTCACTGCCAGCAGTTCGCTGATGATCTTGCCACCGCCGTATGAGAACCGAGGATTTAACACGTCCGGGACCGTGAGCGGCGTGGTTTCACTGGTTGGAATGACCGGTGGGAGCTGGTAGACCTCCGAACTTGAGACGAGGAGCAAATCTTTTACATTTTCAGCCACACAGGCGTCCAGGACGTTCATCATTCCCTTAACCGCTACCTCCAGGACCAGTTCCGGTCTGTCATAGAAGAACTCCGTTCCGTTGATATACGCCAGATGATAAATGCACTCCATTCCACGCACGGCTTTTCGGACGACGTCGGGGTCACGAATGTCTCCGGTGATTCGTTCCACATCGTTCTGTGCTCTTTCCAGTGTCCGAAGGCCTCGCGAATCGTTATCGAGCGACCGAATCTCAGCGCCCGCCGCCAAAAGTCCCTTGACCAACGCGCTCCCGATGAATCCTGTGCCTCCGGTGACCAGGATTTTCTTACCTCTGAGATAATTCTTCATTAGGTGTGGGAACCGAGATGGCTTCACCGTGTGGCTTTTCCGCCAACGGCCGTCGATGCCGGAACCCGCACGAGGACGCTGCCCTTGTACGGACGACTCATTCTCAACTGTTTCAGTCCCCAAAAAAACCAACGAAGGTATTCGACCGTCCACGGTAAAACACGGAACGTCGATCTGCCCCCGTAGAGTCGATCGATCGAGATGATCGGAACTTCACCTAGAACCAAGCCCATGAGCTGCGCCTTGATTGCTAGTTCGAACGCGACAGACCAGCCTACGGGTCGTGACTCAAATCGCAGTGTTTCAAACTGGTTACGCCGGAACATTTTGATACCGGTCGTGCAGTCGGTGAGCTTGGAGCCGGCCATCCAGTGAAACAGCGCGTTCGCTGTTCGCGACAGCACACCACCAAAAACGGAACCACCGAGGCGCCTGCCGCCATGTGCGTAGCGTGTGCAACTGACGAATTCACATCCCTGGTCCATCAATGCAAGCATGTCCTCGACCACCAGGAGAGGGCCAACTTCATCTGCGGCAAACACCAGCACATACTCACCGGCCGCGGCCGCTATTCCCGTACGGATTGCGTTGACGACTCCCTGACCGTGTGTGTTATGCACGGCGCGCACTGGTAGCTCGGACGATAGTTCCGAGACCACGTCGAGACTGTCGTCGTCCGGTTCATCGTGCACGACGACCACTTCGTGAGGCACCTCGACGAACACGCGCAACATTTTTAGCATGATGCGTAGATTGACGCCCTCGTTCCTGACCGGCACTAAAATCGTCAGTATGCAAGCAGAGTCGTTGGCTGATACCGTGTTGGTCATGGCGGTCGTGATTAGGTCCCGTTGCGCAGATCAACGAACTCGCGAACCGCGCCGATCACCGCGTCCACGTCAGTGTCAGATAGAGTGAAAGCTGACGGCAACCACAACGCACGTGGTGCTGCCCAGATGCTCCCTGGGAACTCTTCGTCGGAGCAGCGATATGGTGGCTGCGTGTGCAGTGGTGCCCAGAAACGTCGGCAGTGCATGCGTCGATCTCCGAGCAAGCGATCGAGTTCCTGCCGGCGTTCGACGATAGCGTCGACCCACAGTGGCACTTCACCACTGTCGATGTCGAATCCTGGAAGGCGGACTCCGGGGGCGCCAGCCAGGCCTCGGGCATACTGCGCGTAAGTGCGTTTCTGCCTGGCAAGACGCTCTGTCAGGTACTCCAGTTGCCCCAGGCCTATAGCTGAGTGCAGGTTTGTCAGCTTGAAGTTGAATCCCACTGATGGGTGTGGGTCATCGCCCCCGGTGCCGCGCACTGGGCGTCCCTGATCCTTCAGCTCACGCAGACGGAGGTGGAGTCCCTCGTCGTCAGTCAGGACCATTCCACCCTGGCCAGTCATAATTGTCTTGTTCGGAGAGAACGACAGGCAACCGGCGATACCGATGGTTCCCAGCGCCCGTCCATCATGGAAAGATGCAAATGCCTCGGCAGCGTCCTCAACGACCGCTAATCCATGTTCCTTCGCAATCGCCACGATGGCCGGAAGGTCGGCAGAGCGACCGCTGATGTGTACCGGTATCACGGCACGCGTGTCTGCTGTGATTGCCTTCTCGAAAGCCTCTGGGCTAATCGTAAGTGTTGCGGGATCGATATCCACGAGCACCGGTGTCGCACCAGTTAGCGTCACCGCGTTGGCCGTTGCGATAAAGGTTAAATCGGGAACGACCACCTCGTCGCCGTGCCCTATTCCGAGTGCCGCTAATGCAAGAAAAAGTGCCGAAGTGCCATTGGTCACGCCGACGGCGTACGTCGCGCCCACTAACTTTGCGATCTCTTGCTCGAATTGTGTTGTAACGTCGCCGTCGTTCAGATAGTTGCTCTCAAGGACGTCACGGAGGTTCGCATATTCGTTCTGACCGACCTGTGGAGTCCACCAGGGGATATCGTGCTCACTCATGCTCACCCCGGGTTGACTCAGTGCCTCTATTCGGCGGGCGGAGTGATGAGAGCGCACTTGGGCTTTCGCTGGAATCGAAACTTCGTGGTAGCTCAACCCGAACACCGTCGATCTCGAAGAAGGGACCAGGAAACTTCGGGTGGCGTAGGGCCCGAACCTTTCGTGCGATTTCATCAGGCGGATCGGTGCGGGATAGGGTCATCCACTGATCGAATTCCGCGCGTGTTAGAGCCGCCCGCTCCCAACAATCGCCAGAAGGGACGGCGTGGCCAGCAACTTCGAGCTCCTGGCAGACGTCAAAGAATAGCTCGAGTGTGGCTCTACGTGCGCGATTGGACAGGGTGGCACAGGTGTCGTCAGGGTGCACTGGAAACCGGACAACCCGAACGATTTCCCCCGCGTCAATCTTATTTGTCATGCGATGCGCGGTTGCGCCAAACGTCTTGTCGCCGCGATACAACGCATAGCTAGCGGAACCGATGCCCGGCCACGCTGGAGGCGCGGGATGAAAGTTGATCGCCTCACGCCGAACACCACGCAAGACCGACGGCGGCACGTACATTGGCGCCAAGTAGTTGAATAGCACGTCAACCTTACCGCGCGCGATCGCTGCGGCTGCGGCTTGGGGGAACTGTCGCTCATCGCGGGAATGTCTACTTGCGTGTTGAACGTCAAACCGTGCCCTAGCGAACGTTTCGGCGGTATCGGCCAGGTCTGAGCGGTCACCCATCAACAGCACGCACCCGTATCTATTGGACATCGCACTACACCTATTTTGGCAGGATGCCCCAAACATCCACGACGTCGAGACCGTGCGGCACGACGAGTGTCCGATACGCGCTGTGCGGAGCGCCCACGACCACCACCTCCGAGGTGCGTAACAGGGTTTCCTTGCTCACGAACGTAGGGTCCTTCGCGAACTCGTCGGAATACCCGACCAGTGCTCCGTGAAACCGTAAGAGCTTTCCTAACTTGTAGGAAAGCGAGTCCCGTGTATCGTCAACGTCAGCCTTGAACGCCATTCCGAGAATACCGACGTGCTTACCTGCGAGGTCGCACTTCTGGCGGAGCGACTCGACAATGAAGCTCGGTAGTCCTTCATTTACCATCATCGCCGCGTGACCCAGCCAGAAGCCGTTGGTATTGAGTGCCGCCAATTGCATCGTGTCTTTCAGTAGACAAGGTCCTGCCGCAAAGCCCGCTGTCGGCAAGCTAGCCGCCCGGCCATATCCACGTACCATAGCGTCACGAATGCGGTTGAAATCTACGCCGGCATTGTTCGCCAGCATGTAGAACTGGTTCGCAGCTGCGAACTGGATATAGCGCCATGCGTTCGTAAACAACTTTGCGAGTTCTGCCTCCTCAATCTCCACGCGTATGATCTCGGGAGCGAGCAAGGCGAAAAGCTTCGCGGCCGATTCCACGGCCTCCGGCGAGCAGCCAGACACAATTTGCGGCAGCTCACTGAGCTCGCGGATTGCAAATCCCTGGGCGATGCGCTCTGGACAGTATGCAATCTTCCACTGGCCTCCCTTGTTGCCAAGGAAGCGCTCAACATGGCGGCACGTTCCTGGGAACACTGTGCTACGAATGACGATCGTTTGGGATGGTCGCAAATGCGGCCGGAGTTCATTAAACAGGTCGAGCAATGCTCGCAATTTCGGATTCAGGTATTCGTCAACCGGTGTACCGATAGTGACGATCACATGTTCCGCTCGTTCGATCTCGCTTGGGTCGGTGGTGAACGTCAGGCGGTTTTCCTGCAGCGCCTCTTTAAGAAGTGGCTCCGCCCCATGCTCTACGAACGGCATCGTGCCCTTGCTGATGTCGTCCATCGCCGCGGCGTTTAGATCATAGATGATGACGTGCTGGCGTGCTGAGGCTAGGGCCAATGCTAGCGGTAGGCCTGCGTGTCCCGCTCCACCCACCACGCAGATGTTCTGCTTGTCGAGGCTCATGCAACACAGCCTACTGAGGCTTGCGTGGTGTAAGGCGA
>DBHR01000029.1:0-3888 GCA_002296225.1 Acidobacteria bacterium UBA823
AGGGTGCCGTGTTCCCGCGAGTGCCTGCCAACGACCCGAGTATAATCGTGGATTGGTTATGCGGCGGCGGTAAGAGAAACAAGCGCCCGCGGAGACGGAGGCAAGGACATGGCAATTCGGGTAATGCATTTTGGTCTTGGGCCGATCGGGACCGCGGTGGCACGCCAGGTGGCGACGCGGCGAGGATTCAAGGTGGTGGGCGCGGTCGACATTGACCCTGAGAAGGTGGGCCGTGACGTCGGTATCGTCGCGGGGTTGAAGCGTCGACTCGGCACGAAGGTCTCGTCGGATGCGCTAACCGCGCTGCGGCGTAGCAAGCCGGATGTGGTCGTGCTGTGCACGAGTTCCTCGCTCCGTGTGGTGACCGCGCAAATCGAAACGATTCTCCGTGCTCGGGTGCCGATTGTGTCGACTACTGAGGAATTGTCTTACCCAGTGTCATCGAATGCGCGGTGGGCACGGAAAATTGACCGTCTCGCCAAACAAGCGAAGGCCGCCGTGCTTGGGACCGGCGTGAACCCTGGTTTCACGATGGACGCCTTGCCGATTACGCTGACCGGTGTGTGCGAGCGCGTTGACCGGGTAGAAGTAGACCGAATCCAGGACGCGTGCACTCGACGCTTACCGTTTCAGAAAAAGATCGGCTCTGGACTTACGAGAGCGCAGTTTCGGAACAGGGTGAAGGAGGGCACCGTTCGTCACGTGGGCCTTGCGGAATCCGTTTCGATGATTGCTGACGCCTTAGGATGGAAGCTCGACCGGATCGCTGATCGCATCAAGCCTAAGATTGCCACTAAGCGTGTGGCGAGTCGGTTTCTCACAGTGGCGGCTGGTGAGGTGTGTGGCCTCGTGCAGGACGGTGTTGGATATCGCGCTGGCAAGGCGGTGATCAAGTTGCATATGGAGGCGTATCTGGGGGCGCCAGAATCGTATGATGCCGTGCGCATCACCGGGTCTCCTCGACTCGCGATGAAACTGGCAGGGGGCGTGCACGGCGATATCGCCACCGCCTCGATCGTGGTGAATTCAATTCCGAAGGTATTGGCCGCACCGCCTGGGCTCCAGACGATGCGGGACCTACCGATCCCTTCGTATGTATCGAGTTGAGGCGGTAATCCGGTTGCGGCGACTGAACGGCATATGGATGACGGCCGAAGGCACTGCTCATCAGCAGTTGACACTGGATGCGTCCGTCTCTACATTCGACCTGTGGCTCCTAGGCGATGGTTCATTCTGTTGAGGGTGTTATGAAACTTCGAGGCGTACTCGCACCGATTCCGACACCGTTTCGCGATGAGGCGATCGACCTCGATGTTCTGGTGCGCAACCTGAGGTTTTGGTTAGGCTCTGAGCTATGTGGCATCGTCGTCCTTGGTACTAACGGCGAAGCAGCACACGTTGATGACGACGAAGCGGACCTCCTTATCGCCAAAACGCGCGAGGTGGTGCCAGCCGACCGAACGCTTGTGGCCGGCACGGCGCGAGAATCTACCCGAGCCACAATCTCGGCGACACGGCGCGCCGGAGCCTTGGGTGTGGACGCCGTGCTCGTTCGGACCCCGGCATTCTTTAAGTCACTGATGACACCCGAGGCGCTGATCGACCATTTCCTGGCCGTCGCTGATGCGTCCCTCGTGCCGGTTCTCCTCTATAACATTCCGCAGGTGACTGGGGTGAGTCTGTCGGCCGAGACAGTCGCAAGGCTGGCCGAACACCCAAACATTCCGGGGATTAAGGAATCGAGTGGCAATGTGTTGCAGGTGAGTCAGCTTGTGAGTGCCACGGGACCTGAATTTCAAGTCGTCGTTGGGTCGGCCCAGACCTACTATGCGAGTCTGAGCGTTGGTGCGGTGGGTGGAATACTCGCTCTGGCCTGCGTGCAGCCGGCGCTCTGTGCTCGACTGCATCAGCTTGTCGTTGAGAACCACCCTAACGAAGCCCTGGTGCTTCAACAGCAACTAATCCCGCTGGCCGAGATGGTGACCTCACGATTCGGTGTTCCGGGATTAAAGGCGGCCATGGACCTGATTGGGGTGGGAGGGGGTGCCCCGCGGTTTCCGCTGCGCCGGTGTACGGATGACGTCGTTCAAGAAATCCGGACAGCACTGACAATGCTCGAAGCGTCCTCAGGGGTGAGTCACTCGGTGTGAGCGCTGACCCGATGGACCCTTCTAAGCGTAGGCTTGACAGTATCTTACGCTGAAGTGGCGTCTTGACACTGTTCAAGGTCACAAGGCAGAATGAAATTGCTATGGAGCAGACGCTGCTCTTGAACGCCACATACGAGCCACTCAAGGTGGTGCATTGGCAGAAGGCGATCACGCTTTTGTGCCAAGGCAAGGTTGAGGTCATTTCTGAGTACGACCGAGAGATTCGGTCGGTCTCGATTAGTTTTAAGCTGCCGTCAGTGATCCGGTTGCTTCGCTATATCCGGATCAAGAAGCGGTTCAATTCCGTACCGTTCTCGCGGGCGAACATTTACGCGCGTGACGATCACACTTGTCAGTATTGTGGGGATGCTTCGGCGACGACGGACCTGACCTTCGACCATGTCGTGCCGGTCGCCCAGGGCGGCCGGAAGGACTGGGGAAACATCGTCACGTGCTGTATCACGTGCAATCGTAAGAAGGGTGGTCGTACACCGGCTGAGGCACGTATGCGCTTGATTCGCAGGCCGCGACGGCCTGAACGAGCCCCCGTGGTTCGTGTAAAGGTTGGGTTACGAGAGACTCCAGACAGCTGGCGGGATTACCTCTACTGGAATGTTGAGCTCGACGAATCGTAACGGGGTACACAACGCGTTCGTTCACCACCTACGCGCTTTTCTCTGACGTCACTATGTCTTGCGCTTCGCCTTCCCCTCACGTATCCGGCGTGCGGCCGACTTGGGCCGTTGGCGGCGGCCGAATTACCGTCCAGGGACACGGGTTCGACCTCGACCCTTTACCAGAGGTACGTATTGGTGGCCGATCGTGCCGTGTCGTATTTGCGTCGCCGCGAGAGCTAGATGTGGTCATCCCAGACGGTGTTGAGGAGGGTTCTGCGCCGGTCCAGGTTGGGACGGTGGAGCCAGCTGCGGTATTCGTCGAAGTGGGCGCACCCATAGCCGAAGGACTACACCAGGTGGATAGCCCCGTCTTCGACCTGGCTGGAAACCTCTATGTGACTTATAGCGGTATAAGGGGAGAGCAGGCGCCGATCGGTATTTTCCGGATCAAATCCGACGGGAGCCGAGAACCGTTCGCCTCGAAGGTGCCCAATCCGACGTCGATGGCTTTCGCACCGTCGGGAGATTTGTATGTCAGTAGTCGGTTCGAAGGTAAGGTCTACAAGGTCACTCCGAAGGGGGAAGTCGATGTCGTGGTCTCCAAATTAGGGTCTACTAGTGGGATCGTATTTGATGAGGAAGGCACGCTTTTTGTTGGCGATCGATCTGGTCAAATCTTTCGCGTCGAGGCTTCTGGACAGACGAGCGTCCTCGCATCACTGCCACCGAGCATCGCTGCTTTCCATCTAGCGGTAGGGCCTGGCGGCAAGTTGTATGTGACTGCGCCGACATTATCGACATCAGATTCGCTTTACTGCATCGATGCCAGCGGTACAGTCGACGTAGTACACGCTGGTTTTGGTCGCCCACAGGGCCTAGCCTTCGACGCTGACGGTAAGCTTCACGTCGTTGAAGCCTTGGCCGGTGCCGCAGGCCTCTACGCCCTTACCGACCGGGGGTCCATGGAGCTCACTCTTGCCGCGGAAGCCCTCGTCGGTGTCGCGTTTGGTTCCGCCGGTGAGGTTGTCGTGGCATCAAACGATACGGCCTACCGCCTCTCGCCAGGGGCAGGTCGATAGCCGACCAGCACTGATTTTTTGATCACGGTCGTGATAGCATGA
>DBHR01000029.1:4267-4908 GCA_002296225.1 Acidobacteria bacterium UBA823
GTGCGCGGCGCGCGCGTTCATAATCTCCAAAACATCGAGGTCGATATCCCGAGAAATCGGCTGGTGGTCATTACCGGTCTATCTGGTTCGGGTAAATCCTCCCTCGCGTTCGATACCGTGTATGCGGAGGGCCAGCGCCGTTACGTGGAGTCCTTATCGGCTTATGCGCGCCAGTTTTTGGAGCAGATGGAGAAACCGGATGTTGATTTGATTGAGGGCCTGTCTCCCTCAATTTCTATCGAACAAAAGACAACCGGTGCAAATCCCCGTTCCACAGTTGGTACCGTGACGGAGATTTACGACTACCTCAGATTGCTCTTCGCCAATATTGGTGTTCCACACTGTGCAGAGTGCGGACGGGAGATCACCTCACAGTCCGTCGAGCGCATCATCGACCTAGTGATGCTCGACCCATCTGGTGAGCGGGTGAACGTGCTCGCCCAGATCGTTCGCGGTCGGAAAGGTGAGTTCAAGAAAGAGTTGGCCACTTTGGCGGCGAAAGGCTTCGTCCGGGTTCGTGTTGACGGTGAAATGTATTCTTTGGAAGACCAGATTAAGATCGACCGGTACCGGAATCACACGATCGAGGTTGTAGTCGACCGTCTGGTCGTTAAGCCTGACCCTGACGTGGTACGCCGCCT
>DBHR01000103.1:0-899 GCA_002296225.1 Acidobacteria bacterium UBA823
CCTCGATCCGGATTCAAGGGTGACGGTGTGCATTATCGGCTCCCGCGGGGGTGCCCGGTGGGTGACCAACTCCCCGACGACGTCTGGCAGATGTTCGTGCAGCGTACCGCCCATCGCAACGTTAATCACTTGGGCGCCTCGACAAATCGCCAGCGTCGGGACCCCCAGCGCTACCACGCGTCGCGCGAGTGCGAGCTCCGTGCTGTCCCGCTCTGAATCGACCAGATAGAAGGTCGAATGCTCCAGACCCCCATAAGCTACCCGGTCGATATCTCCGCCACCTGCGAAAATCAGTCCATCGACACACTTCAGCCAGGCGTCGAAGTTGAGTTCACCAGGCGGCAGCAAGACCGGGCTAGCCCCGGCCCGGCGGACTGCGTCGACATACTCAGAGGGTAAATGGAAATGTCCTTGGTCGTTTCGACCATAGGTGGACAGACCGATTACCGCACGCGTCATAGTCAGATGCGCTCGAAGTAGCGCTTGCGCTCCCAATTATCCACCGAGACGTCGTACGCTGCGGCCTCGGTTCGGAAGAAATGAACGTAATGTTCAACGACCGGGTCGCCGAATGCGGTGCGCGCGAACGAACTCCTCTCGAATAGGTCAATAGCTTTCCCGAGTGAACCCGGTAAGCTGGCCTGATCTTGAGCAGCGTAGAGATCCCCTGAGAAGTGTGGCGGCGGTTCGGTCTTGTTCGCAATCCCATCCAGGCCAGATGCTAGCGCTGCGGCATAGACCAGATAGGGATTGCAGTCGGCACCAGGTAACCGGCACTCGATGCGCAAGTTCTCACCACTACCAACCACACGAAAACCCGCAGTACGGTTGTCGTGGCTCCACGCTAAACGCGTGGGTGCCCAAGAGTTGGCTTTATACCGCTTGTAGGAATTGACGTT
>DBHR01000103.1:1277-8141 GCA_002296225.1 Acidobacteria bacterium UBA823
AAGGTATTTGAGCAGTGAATCGGGCCGAGCTTCCGGTTGCCGATGAAGGCGGCCTTTCCGTTTCCCTGACGCAGACTTAGGTGCACGTGGCAGCTCGACCCGGCTTGGTCATCCGCATATTTCGCCATGAATGTGACACTCATCCCGAGCGAATCGGCAAGCTCCTTGAGACATTGTTTGAAGATGACGTGCCGATCTGCCATCTCGAGCACATGGGCGTATTGGATGTTTAGTTCGTGCTGTCCTAGACCCCACTCACCTTTGGAATTCTCCACCGGCACGCCGGATCGTGTGAGATGCCGCCGCGCTGGCTGGTTGAATCGTTCGACCCGTGTACCCTGCAGGACGTGGTAATCCTCGATGTACCAGCCGGCTTCCCGCAAGTCAGCATAATTCTGCGTGTGTGCGTCACGGTAGCTGCTCTCGAAGATGTAGTACTCGAGTTCTGACGCGCCCAGGACTTCGAAGCCTGCGGCGGCGGCGGCTTGTACCTGCGTTTGAAGGATCGTCCGGGGAGCTTGGTCTACGGGTGCCTCAGTATTCTCGTGTCGGAGACCGCAGATCACGAGTGCCGTCTTCTCGAGCCAGCTCGCCACCCGAAGCGTCGGCAGATCCGGTGCCATGTGAAAATCGCCGTACCCTCGCTCCCAGTTCGCCAGCCGGTATCCTGTAACTGGGGTCATTTCCATGTCCACGGTCAGGAGGTAGTCGCAGCAGTGCGTGCCGTGCGTAGCGGCGCACTCCAGAAAGAACGCTGCATCGAAACGTTTCCCCATCAGCCGACCGTAGAGATCGGTGAATGCGATCAACACCGTATCGATTTCGTCGTTCTTGACCAACGCAGCAAGCTGTTTCAGTGTGAGGAATCCTTTAGGTGGGAGCATACAAATAGTCCTCGATCACTTAATCGAATTCGTTGCTCGATAGAGCACCGCGTTGAACAGGATACGGAACGAGCTAAAGGGCTGCCCACGCCACTGCGGTCTGAAGCCAAGAAGCACAACATGTCCGTTGCCGTGTCGCACATCGACGGCCGCAGCGCGGTCGTGCAGGTAATCTTCACCGAGCAGGTATCCTGATAGTAATGGCGATCCGGTTGAGGCATACCGCGCGAGGATGTCGCCTTCGAAGCCGTCCAGCGTGGTGAACGCGGGGCTTCGGCTGAAGAACACTGCACTCTGTGGTGCCATGCCCGCCGTGACTGGATGCAAGGTGTCGATTTCGATCTCGAGGAGTGAACCACCAGCAAAGAACTCCCTCCGTGACAGTCCAGCGATCACATTCCTCACAGGCAGGTGCAGTGCCTCAATGGCGAAGTCGCTTGCACTGTTCAGGCAAACGAGCGTTCCACCATCGCGGACGAACCGGTCGAGCGCGCGGACGCCCTCTAGGCCGATTCCACCGGTGTAGCGCGGGGGCACGACACCGTCCGCGAATCCCTCAATGATTGGAGTGCGCCCAGGGTCAGTCAGGACGATGACGTCGTATCGCGTGCCGAGAGCACCTGATCGGATGTCGACGTTCCGTATGTTCGTGAAGTTAAATTCGAAACGCTCAAGCACCCAGCGCGTCCAGCCTTCATCCATGCTTGGTGCCCACGGACGGTGAAGACCGATCGCTGGCGGTGAGAGCGGAGCCCCTGACGGTGACGCGGCCGTCGCGCTGAGACGGAGGTCGGTCATAGTTTCGCGCGCGTCGCGACTGAGTTGAGAGAGGATGAAAGTTGCCCCCGAATCGTCTTGGCGCAACCGAACCTGTCCGCCCGATCGCCATGTTCGGTTGATAGCGCGGTAGGTGTTGAGGTGAGCCGCGTCAAGGGCAAAGGGGCCGTTGTTGGGGATGCCACCAGCGGTCGGGATGAGGCCGGCGGCCACGGAGTTCGTATCGAATCCCACACCGGGGACGCTGTCGAACGGCGCGGCATCCTTGCCTGTTTCACCGTCACGCCAATCGACCACAGGACCTTCTACGAGGGTCATAGCTGACCGCACCGCATCCGTGAGCGGAGAGCGTGCCTCAATCACGCGAACCTCCATTTGCTTCGGCAGCGTCCAGCCTGCAGCATCGTAGGGTTGGTCGAGTGGGCCATCGGGAAATTCGCGAAGGTCTGGATAGGTCTGAACCTCCAGCACCTGGCGCACTAGCTCGGCGAACTCTTGGTTCATCGGAATGACCCACGTGCCGGGGTCATAGGCTATTTCTTCGAAAGTGACGGCGGCTCGAAGCTCGTGGACTTGAATGCCGTTGAAGGCCAGTCGGCGGAGCAGTTCCACTGGTGCCATCGGGTCGCGCTGCGTGCGGGGTACGAAGTATGCGAACGGCGGCTCGGACTCATATTTCGCGATCGTGTCGCGCCCGGCCTGATACCGGTTGTAGAGCAAGTCGTCCTTGTATTTGGCAGCAAAATCCAGCACTGAGAGCGACGCGGTTTCCATATACTCGACCGCGTCGCGAAGTCGCCACCATCCGCCCCGCCACGGACTTGGGTAGAGCGATTCGGAGCGTAGCGTGCGCCGCCGTTCGGGAAAGTCCTGGACCGTGTAGAAGTGGGGCGTGGCGTATCGGTAGAGCGCCGTTTCCGTCCAGAACGATGCGCGGTTCTGCAGCATGGGCAGGTAGTCGACATATCCGGGATACCAGGCATCGTAGCCGGTACCCATGTGGGTGGCGCCAATCTGACCGCGTTCTTCCAGTCCCTGCGCCATGAGCATGCCGATCGTGTTGACCGTGCGCGACATCAGGGGGTGCACCCGTAATCCGATTGGTTCGGCGAACGGTGGGAGCCAGATCCGCGTGGGAAACGGCGAGGTTTGGTGCTGCGTGTACACGATCTGCGGCTCCCAGTACTGTAGGGTCCTTGCGATGACGCGAGACTCGATCATGTTGAGCATGTAGGCATCACGGTTGTTATCGTGGCCGACATACTTCTGATAGAGCGCGGTCAACGGTGCGATTTCATAGGGTGTGGCGACATTGGACTGATACCAGGCAGCCACCATGTTCTGACCGTCAGGATTCAAGGTGGGCCAGAGCATGAAGATTACGTTGTCGAGAATCGCCTGAATTTCCAGGTCGTCGGTGCCCGTGAGCAGGTCGTAGGCCAACTGCATCGTGTGTTGGGCCGTAGCGACCTCAGTGGAGTGAACGCCGCCGTCGATGTGCACGATCGCCTTGCCCTCGCGCGCTAGCGCTCGAGCCTCGTCGTTGGTCAGGCCCTGCGGGTGCGCTAGCCGATGTGCGATCTTCCGATAGCGTTCGAGGTTCGCGAGGTTGTCCGAGGACGAAATGAGCGCCAGATAAAAGGGGCGTCCGAAAGATGTTTCGCCGACGTGGACCAGTGTCAATTGGTCGGTGGCCGCGTCGAGCCGTTCGAAGTAAGCGATCGAGTCGTCATACGAAGCCAGGTGAAAATCGGCGCCGACGCTAAATCCAAGTACGGACTCGGGCGTCGGAACCTGCGCAACCACCGGGACTGTCCACGCCATCAGTCCCAGCGCACAACCCCACACAGACAGCACTCGTGTCGTCACGGTAGACTCCTCGGATTTGTCCGAGCGGTTGCCCCACCTCATTTGCCCGGAACGATGGTGCGCCCGGCAGGATTCGAACCTGCGACCCTCGGCTTAGAAGGCCGATGCTCTATCCAGCTGAGCTACGGGCGCGTATTTTGCACTCGTGATCTTACAGGGGTCGGCCGAATACTGCCATGTAGTGCTTTCACTAATTAGATATGGGCTGCGGTGAGGAGTTCGCGGCGGCGTGTGCCATAATCCGCCGAGACGGAGGAACTCTTCAGTGCGTTCTAGTCCTGTTGCGGCCGCGATGAGCGGCCACGCCTGCCGCGTTGACCGGCGTCGTTTCTTGGAGCGAATGGTGCTTGGTGTTGGACTAGCAGCGAGCTGGCCGCCGGTGTTTTCTGAGGGATTCTCAGGTGAGGATATGAAAGGACAAGCTCGTTCAGAGGATGCCAGAATCGTTGTTTTTCAAGGCGATTCGGTAACCGACGTCGGCCGGAACCGTGAGCAGCTGGGCCCCAACGACCCCGCTGGTCTCGGTGCGGGATACGCGAGCATGGCTACGGGCCAACTGCTCGGGAACGCTCCCGACAGCCGGTGGCAGTGCTACAACCGTGGGGTGAGTGGTGACAAGGTTCACCAGTTGGCGGCCCGCTGGCAGGTCGACTGCCTTGACCTGCGGCCAGACGTTCTCAGTATTCTCATCGGCGTAAACGATTTTTGGCACACGTTGAGCTCTGGATATGACGGGACGGTAGCGACCTACGAACGGGACTACCGAGCGTTACTGGACCGGACCCGAGGGGTGTTGCCCGACGTTGCCCTGGTCATCGGCGAGCCGTTTGCTGTCACGGGTGGCACGGCGCTGAACGACGCGTGGTATCCGGCCTACGCTGATTATCGCGCGGCGGCCAAGCGGGTGGCGGAAGACTACGGCGCGGTGTGGATCCCGTATCAGTCGATCTTCGATGACGCGTTGGTGCGGGCGCCGGTGGAGCATTGGTGCCCGGATGGCGTGCATCCCGCGCCGGCTGGTAACTACCTCATGGCTCAGGCTTGGCTCGACGCGTTCCGTGCCGTACTCGTGGCGTAGCCTAGGCGCACGGCGTCTTCGGTCCCGACACGATTGGGTTGTTGATTCATCGCAGCGGGGAGGCCTCCGGGTCCGGCTGAGCCTAGAGGACATCTACCGATGGTAACCATTCGACCAGAGCGGGACGAGGATCACTGCGCGGTCTTCGAAGTAAATGAGGAGGTGTTTGCGACCGACGCGGAGGCGCGGCTGGTGGAGGAACTCCGTCAGAAAGTGGGTCCGGTCATCTCATGGGTGGTTGAGGTAGACGGTGCCATTGTTGGTCATATCTTTTTTTCACCGGTGACTATCGGAGACAAGGGTGGAGGTGTTCGCACGATGGGCCTCGCGCCGATGGCTGTGCGAGAGAAGTTCCAGCGGCAAGGTCTTGGTCGGCAACTCGTGGAGCAGGGCCTCGACGCCTGTCAGAAAGCCGGCGCGGAGCTCGTGTTCGTCCTTGGCGATCCTGACTATTACCCGAAGTTCGGCTTTCAGCCCGTTGCCCCATTTGGCCTGCACTATGCTGACCCGAAACTCGACGTCTGCTTTTTCGTGAAAGAACTGAAAGTCGGCGCGCTTCAGAGTGTGTCAGGGGCCGTCGCCTACCACCCACTGTTCGATCGCGCGTTTCAGCGTTGACGGGCCGGAGAGGGCGCCAGTTCAGTGTTCTGTTTCTGGTTTCAGATTGGCTCTGTGTAGCCACGAACGCACTGTCAGCGTGACTGCTTTCAGACAGGCCCGTCTAATAGCGAAAGCCCTGAGAGACTCGGTGCGCTATCTCTCATTCGCTGCCTGATACGCTGAGGCGAGCATCTCCAGCTGATGCTGCAGGGCGTTGCGGACGTAGTCCTGAAGGCCTTCGGCGTCGCTGACCTCGAGCGACTGAGCGTACCAAGTCGCGGCCATTACGGTCTCACTGTTGGCCAGCCTTGCTGGCTGGAAGACTTGTAGCATGAGGCTGACTACGTAGCCGTCAGAGATCCTTGCGGGATTTAGGGCGACCGACAGATAGGCGCTGGCATCGGTGTCCTCGCCTTGCAACAGTTGGAGATCCAGGAGGTCGAGCCTTTGCTCGACGGTGTTCCGGACGTAGTCGGCATCCACCCCACGTCGGGCAGCACTGGGGTTACGGGCCATCGTGACCTCGACTCGCAGGGCCTCGAGATTTTTCAGAGAATCCTGGGGCGTGCTCACTTGGGCCACTGCCAGGGCTGGCCCCAGCAGCGTGCCAAGGATTCCAATCGCAATGATCCAACGTTGCATCCCGGCTCCTCTCTCGATGTGTCTGGACGGCGTGTTCCCGTGACGACGTTCCAAAATGGATATTATGCTTCTGCGATGGACCAATGGGCGGCCGGGTGGCATTAGGGCACGGCGATGCACGACAAGAGTGGCCAGCCGGATCGAAGGACGCCACCCATAATAATGACACCGACCCTTATAGCCGAGAACGGGTTTCGCCGAGAAACTCAGTAGCGGCCGACAACGGCCTTGCGCTCGGGTCGCAACGCCAATCTTGAGGAGGCTTTATGAAGGACGCTACATCCCATCCGATCACGCTGGACTCGGACAAGGTCAAGTTTTTGGAGGAGATGGTCAAGCAGCACAGGCTCTCAGACATGGGCAAAGCCGTCCGCTGCTTGATTGACTATGCGCGATCCGAGCCAGGCCGTCAGGCGGATATTTTCACTGAATTCAGGTGCCACGACTGTTAATAGTATTTGTAATAATTATAGAATTGTAAGAATTATAAATTTGCCTACTAGATAGGTAGCGTTGTAGTCTGGGGCGTTGGCCGTGCTCCAGATGGGGCAGACTTCGATGCTTCACGCTATCGCCAAAATTGTCTGGTTACGACGCGTCGCGGTCGCATTGCGGTGGTTCCTCGTCGAGCGGGACGCCGCGTACGGGATGATTTAGCCGCTGCCCAGATGAAGTGAACGATGGAGGCCATCATCCCCAAGCGGATGACGGCCTTTTTTTGTATTCGTGCCCAGTAAGGAAGACCAACGTGATGAGCATACCGTCAGCCACCCGCCGAAGCGCTGCCCTGACCGAAGGGCCGAGCCGCGCGCCCGCCCGAGCCATGTTGAAAGCGGTCGGGTTCGACGACGCGGCGCTGCGCAAGCCGCTCATCGGCGTAGCGAACACTTGGATCGAGATCGGTCCGTGTAACTTTCATCTGCGGCAACTCGCTGTGCAGGTCAAGCAGGGTATTCGTGAGGCGGGTGGCACGCCGATGGAGTTCAACACGGTGTCGATCTCCGATGGCATCAC
>DBHR01000093.1 GCA_002296225.1 Acidobacteria bacterium UBA823
CAGCATCGACATAATGGACGAGGAGAACTCCTTGCAGATTGCGATGCACCGGCTGGTGCGCGACCGGACGCTAAGACGCCAGCTCGGTAACCGAGCGCGAACATTCTGGGCCGCGCATCATACGCTGAACTGCATGCTAGATGACTATCAACGGGTGATAGACCTGGCCCTTACGAGTTCGCCACGGGCCACGCTCCCGCTGCCTCACCTGCAGTCAGATGGCTTCGAAACCACGCGTCACATTCTTCAGGAGATGGGGTCGTCGGTTGACATTCTGCCGAAGCCATAGACCCTGACTGGCTTTGACCTGCCGTGGATGAAGTTTTGTAACCTGCTGTAACTCAATGGCTTAGCCTTGACTTGAGCCGCGCAGGCTTAGTACGCTGGCTCGCGTGAAAGTTGTTCGAGACGGTGATTATGCTGGATACGGCCAGAACGATTTTTCTGAGCCATCTACTGGCAACCCTGGCACTCGATGCCGGGCAGATGGTGGTGGAGAGTACGACTTCGTCGTCGTTAAGCGCGAAGAATTCGACGCGAACATAATCCGCGAAGGGGAACGAATCGAAACGTTTGAGTTTTCCGATGGGGTGACACAAGTGCGGACCGTTTCTGCCTGTTACCCTGACGTGTGGGATGGTTCATGAGTGAAGATCCGCTGTCTGTTACGGGCGAAAAGCGTCTCAAGCTCGAACGTGAAAGGATCGACCGCCAATACAACGATGCGTTGACGGCACTCGATCGTGCACTGCAGCAATTCCCTGAGCTTCCTGTTGCACCGGTGCCGCCTGACGAGTCACTCCTCACTCGGCTAAAGGAGTTATCGGGCCTACATCTGACCGGAGACAGAGATTTTGGTATTGGCTGGCGAGGACGGGTCAAGCGTTTCATATGGCGATTTATGGGTCCAATGCTTCAACCGCAGGATGAATTCAATACTACGTTGGTCGACCACATTAATCGCAACATAGAGCCCACCCGCCAAGCAGCGCACGCTCTTGACAGAGTGCTGACGGCGATTCGTGAATCGTTCTCTGCGCAGGCTCTCTTTCAACACAAGCTCATGTTATATGCGCAGCAGATCACCCCTTATTTGAACACTACGCAGCCCGTCATGCCGCTCAGCGTGCACGAGTTCGGCGCGGGTCTTGCTGCGGGCCTCGACGCGGTCGGTGATGAACTCCAGATACGTGCCGAGGCGAATCTCGTGAGAGAGCGACGGTTCGAGGCAAGAGTCGACGAACTTCGAGCGACCGTTGGTGCGCTGCAGCAGAAGTTGCTTCTACTGACGAGACAATTGGAACAGCAGGAGGTTGGCAAGATTAAGACGTCGACCAAGAGTCGTAGCAACCGCCGGCAGTCTGCGACACCGGGCGCAGAGCCTTCTCCCACAACGGCATTGACCGAGGGTCAATTGAGTACTGCGGCCGGCGCATTCAAGTACGTGGGTTTTGAGGATCAGTTCCGAGGAGCACCGGAAGAAATTCGGGCACGGATGAATGAATATGCGCCCGATTTTTCTGGTGCAGTTGACGTATTGGATGTGGGATGCGGCCGCGGCGAGTTCCTCGATGTGCTCAAGGAACATGGTGTGCCGGCGCGCGGCCTCGACATCAACCCGGAGATGGTCAAGGTTTGTCGAACGCGAGGCCTCGACGTGACAGAAGGCGATGTAGTCAGCTATCTGGAAGGTTTGGCGGACGGCTCACTCGGCGGTCTTTTCTCCGCCCAGGTCGTCGAACATCTACCGCCGGAGTATCTAATACGGTTGCTTGAACTGTCGTACCAAAAGCTCAGACCTGGGTCCAAGATCGTCCTCGAAACGATTAATCCTGCGTGCTGGGTCGCGTTCTTTGACGGTTATATTCGCGACATTACGCACGTGCAACCACTGCATCCCGACACGCTGACCTATCTGTTGCACGCAACCGGGTTTCAACGCGCTACTGTTCGGTACAGTGCCCCGTATCCCGAACACGCCAAGCTCCAGAGCGTAACGGTATCGGACCAGGCCAAGAAGTCCAGCGACACGGATGCGCTGGCTGCCCTGTCTCTGGCGTTCAACGATGCTGCCGACAAGATCAATAGTTTCTTGTTTACACACTTAGACTACGCGGTAGTCGCCGAACGCCTCTAAGGGCCATGTTGTCCACTAGATCGCAAGGTTTTTCATCGACGACACTCGAGCCGTTTATGCGTGCGGCGCTCGCGGAGGCTAAGCGGGCCGAAGCGGCTGGCGAGGTTCCCATTGGTGCGACCGTTGTCGTCGACGGCAAGATCGTTGGCGCTGGCTTCAATCAGCAGATCGCGACGCACGATGCAACGGCTCATGCAGAAATCGTGGCGCTACGCGCGGCTGGCCTGGCGTGCGGCAACTACCGGCTTACGGGAGCGTCGCTCTACGTTACTGTCGAGCCGTGCCTGATGTGTGTCGGTGCGTTGGTGCACGCGCGGATTGGCACATTGGTCTACGGTGCGGCCGAGCCCAAGGCCGGAGCGGTTCAGTCCATGTGTCGGTCACTGGAACATCCGTCGCTGAACCACGAAGTTGTCGCGGTCAGCGGCGTGCTGGAGTCTGAGTGCAAGGCAATCCTGCAGGGATTTTTTCGGCGGCGTCGTGAGGTGAGCGCGTACACCATGCATCTCGAGTAATCGGCGTTCTTAGGTTCGATTGTCCGAATTAGCGGAGAGGTACCGAAGTGGTCGTAACGGGGGCGCCTCGAAAGCGTCTTGTCGGGTAACCGGCACGTGGGTTCGAATCCCACCCTCTCCGCCATCCTTAATGACGAAGCCAGACGAATCGCGCGCTCCGAAACCCGTGGGTGCCTATCCGCATGCGCGCCGTGTCGGAAATCTGCTATTTCTTTCCGGGATTGGCCCGCGCGTGAGAGGCCAACGAGAAATTCCAGGCGTCACTTGCAGCAAGGACGGGCGAGTGATCGCCCATGACATCGAGGCGCAGTGTCGGTCGGTGTTTGATAATGTGCGAACCGTGCTGGAGGAATCCGGGTCCACGTGGGAACGGTTAATTGACGTTACGGTCTTTCTGACGAATATGACGGATGACTTTGATACGTTTAACGCGGTGTATGCCGAGTATTTCTCGACCAATCAACCGTGCCGCACGACGGTGGAAGTGAGTCGCTTGCCGACGCCGATCGCGATCGAGTTGAAATGCGTCGCGACAGTGGACTGAATCAAGGAGTGAGACGATGCGTGAGCTTAAGGCCTTCAACTTCAAGCAATGGATCGACGAGCACCGAGAGATGCTCAAGCCCCCGATTGGCAACAAACTGGTGTTTCAGGATGCCGAGTTCATCGTTATGGTGGTCGGGGGGCCGAACGAACGGAAAGACTATCACTACGACGAGAGCGAGGAGTTTTTCTACCAGTTGGAAGGCGACATCGTGGTCAGGGTCATGGAGGACGACAAGCCGGTCGATATCCCAATCCGCGAAGGGGAGATCTTCCTGCTGCCACCCAGGGTGCCGCATTCTCCTCAGCGTGGGTCCAATACTGTGGGACTCGTCATCGAGCGGAAGCGGGCCGACCACGAGAAGGACGGGCTCATCTGGTTCTGTGAGAAGTGCCACCATAAGCTCTACGAGGAATATTTCATCCTGAACGACATCGAAACGCAGTTGCCGACCGTCTTCGACCACTTCTACAGCTCGACCGAGCATCGTACGTGCGATAAGTGCGGGTCGGTGATGGCGCGACCGTAGTGTCGATCCTGTCAGAGATAACCGGTGCATGAGGCGTTGTGCTGAAAGTCGATATCCATACGCACATCCTGCCCGAGACTTGGCCCGACCTGAAGGCGCGCTACGGCTACGGCGGATTCGTGCAGCTTGACCATAACGGTCCGGGCTGCGCGCGCATGTCTATTGACAGCCGCGCGTTCAGGGATGTCGCTAAGAACTGCTGGGACCCCGAGACACGCCTAGCGGAATGCGACGGTCACGGGGTCGATGTGCAAGTGCTCTCGACCGTCCCGGTGATGTTCAGTTACTGGGCCAAGCCGCAGGATTCCCACGATTTGTCACGACTGCTGAATGACCACATCGCAAGCGTCGTGGCGGACCATCCTCGGCGGTTCGTCGGATTGGGCACCGTGCCGATGCAGGATGCGGAGCTCGCGGTCCAGGAGCTTGAACGATGTGTGCAAACGCTTGGCTTGGCGGGCATTCAGATCGGCACTCATGTGAACGGTAAGAACCTGGACGACGAACGAGTATTTCCCGTCTTTGAGGCGGCCGAGGCGTTGGGGGCTGCAGTTTTCGTGCACCCGTGGGACATGCTTGGGGGGGAGCGGATGTCACGGTACTGGCTGTCCTGGCTTGTGGGCATGCCCACTGAGACTGCGTTGGCGATCTGCTCGATGATTTTCGGCGGCATCTTTGAGCGCCTGCCGCGACTACGCGTGGCGTTCGCTCACGGCGGGGGTGCGTTTCCGGCCACGTTGGGACGAATCGACCATGGGTTCGAGGTCCGTCCTGATCTCTGCGCGGTCAACGTCGGAACCAGTCCGCGCGAGCAATTGGGCCGCTTCTACGTTGATGCGCTCGTACACGACGGTAAGGCGCTGCGAGCCTTGATCGATCTGGTCGGCTCGAAACGCGTCGCACTCGGCACCGACTATCCGTTCCCGTTGGGTGAGCATGTGCCGGGCGCGCTGATCGAATCGCTGCGACTGGACCCGACGACGCGTGAGCGGCTATTCGGCGGCTCCGCACTGGAGTGGCTGAATCTCGAACCGGGTCGGTTCTCGTAACCCCCCAAACGAAGGACGGGGCGGCGGTCGACGAGAGGTTCGGATGGTAGCAGGAGAGGACATGGGAATGAGGGGGAGGTTGTTCGGTGTCGCCCTGGTCGCGTTGGGAACCGGTCTGGTCACGTCAGCCTGTTCGCCGCCCGTTGAGGACGCGGGGCACAGCCAGCAGCTCGCCGCGGCTTCAGGCAACGTCGACGAATTCGTGCTGCGGGCGGATTCTGTGTGTGCGCCCAACCTGCCGGCGGAGCCCGACCCGGTCAGCTACGGCATGGACGCGGCTACCGGTCGATTCCTACACCCGGGGGCGACACCGTATCAAACCGAGTCGAAGCCGTTTGACGGCGAGCTCGAGACCTGGGATACGAACGAATACATCAATAACATGACGGTCGAGGCCTACTATCCGAACACCGTCGAGCCGTTCCATACTTGGCAGAACATCGTCGATTTTGATGGGCGGCGCTACCTGTATCAGTATGTCCGCCGCGACATGAAGATCTTCGACATCACCGATCCGAGGGACGTGACCATCGTGCGGGAAAAGGGTCACCCGTGGGGTCCGAACGGACCCGGCGACGAGGTTAACCCCTTCGCGCCCGGCGACATGTTTGGAGCGGCGTCCATCCAGTGGAACGACGAAATCGAAGCCTACGTCATGGTGCAGGCGTTCGAGGTACAGCGGTTCGGCGTGATTGACGACAAGCGCACAGACCCCGACGGTGTTGCTCGCCATCGTAGCGCAGATCATTTAAAAGGCTTCAAGGTCTACGCGATGCACGGCCCGATGCCGGAGGATTGGGAGCTGTTGGCAGAGGTCACGACTGACGTAGAGCATCCGGATGCGCCGATCGGCCAGCAGCAGGGTTCTGGCGTACGGGACATTCCGACGTATTTCGGCGGCCAGTACATGTTCGTGGCGGCAGCGCCCGATGCGACCTACGCGCTGACCGAATACCCCACCGATCTTTATTCCGCAGGGTATCAGGCCTGGGATATGTCCGACCCCGCAAACCCGGCGTTCGTCGGGCAATTCATAGCGCCCGGTCAGCGCTTGGGCGATGAAGATGCTTACGCGCAGAATCCCCGCTGCGGAAACCGCACCTCGTGGTTTGGTGCGCGCATGTCGATTTTCCTTCCGACGCCGGTCGAGGAAGGAGGCCGATACGGCTACGCCGCAATGGGTGCGCTCGGTTTCTACGTTCTGGATGTCTCCGATCCCGAAAACATTGAGGCAGTTGGACACCTGGACTTTCCGCCGAGCGTCGCTGGAACCGAAGGCGACAACATCGACGTGTCGCAGGTCGAGCAGACAGGCATTGTCTATTACAGTGGCTATCCGCTCGCGGAAGATTGTTGGGAGCCCTACAAGGACATCTTCATGATCGATGTCAAGGACCCGGCCAACCCTACGGTCCTTGGCACTCTACCGCGACCGGTCCCTTCCGATGACGCACCGTTCACCGATTACTGCCAACGTCGGGGCAGCTTCGGCCCGAAGCGCTCGGGGTACTACACGCAGCCAGGGACACGTCGTGATGGGATTGTGCCCTATGCGTTCTACAATGCTGGCGTGCAGGTCTTCGATGTGAGTGGTCCATCCGATCCGACCATTGCTGCCTATTTTGTCCCTCGGTTCGACGCCGAGCGAGTGCCCGATTACGCCCGAGGCAATCTCGCGCACGGCATTTACGTGGAGTACGATCGAAACCTTATCTGGCTCTTCGCGAATCACGGTATGTACGTGCTGTCGACACCCGTGCTCGGCGAGCCAAGCTTCGAAGCGCCGGCCGAGCCGTGGCCTCGCCGGTAGAGGGCGCTTAGCCGATCACGTTGGTCGAGAGCGCGAACCGGTTGTAACTATTTCTGATTACTGGGAATCGCACCAATGACGACATCGCCGAATCGTGGGATGTGGGGGTCACGCCTCGGGTTCATTCTAGCGGCGGCTGGCTCCGCGGTTGGGCTTGGCAACATTTGGGGATTTCCCACGCGG
>DBHR01000098.1 GCA_002296225.1 Acidobacteria bacterium UBA823
GGACACGTTCGACCCGGAAGGGGCCCGCCTCCTGGCGGCCAATTCACGGCTCGTTTCGGATTCAGTGCACCTCCATTCGAACGGCCGCGACACGAAGGCGCACCTCGAGATCGGATGGCGATTCCACCCGAAGGGTTACGAGCCGAAATATAAGCGTGCACAGCGGAACCTCGGCAACGCCGTCGATATCGACATCAAGGCAATGGAAAAAGACCAAGAGCTCCATGCCTACTACGTGCTCCCCGAGCACACAAAGATCACCACGTTCGAGCCCCACCTGCATGCGCCCGGGGCGCGCATGTGCCTCGAGTCGATTTGGGGTATCAACGTCCAGGCGCTGACCTGCGCGGGCTACGACCACAACTGGGTAAGGGGCTACGAGTACGCTCCCGGCTACGAGCCGCTGCTGCCGAAAGGCACCATCCTGCACATCACCGGCTACATGGACAACACGCCGGGGAATGAGAACGTCCCCGACCCAAGAAACTGGCAGGGATCCGGTAACCGGTCAGTGGCCAACATGTTCATCGACCTGGGGCATGGCGTCGCCATGACCGACGAACAGTTCCAAGAGGCGATGGACGAGCGGCGGGAGATGTTCAAGTTGACGAAGAATGACGTCGTGACCGGGTGCCCGTTGTGCATGGTAATGCCCGAGCAGCCAACGGTCGAGCGGGCGCAAGACAGGCTCACCGCCGCCGAGAAGGCACAGGAGGAAGTCGGCGTCCGAGTCGAAGCGGCGCGGGAAGCCCTGGCCGCTGCCGAAGCTCTGCAGGCGCCAAAGCCGGAGGCCAAACATCCGGGTGCGCGGGAGCCGGAGCGGCGGTAGGTCGTCAGACCGATGACACAAATCGCACAGTCTAGGCTGGTGCTCATCGCGGCGGCGATGCTCGTCATACCCCAGAGTGCAGAGGCCGAGCAGTCGTACTCGAGAGGCCAAAACGCCTCCCCCGCGTATGAAGGGTGGGAGGAAGACACCGACGGATCCCGCTACTTCCTCTTCGGCTACATCAATCGAAACTGGGAGGAAGTACTCGACGTGCCGGTCGGACCGGAAAACTATTTCGAGCCTGGCGACGCCGACCAGGGACAGCCCACCCATTTCTTTCCCCGGCGAAACCGTTTCGTCTTCCACGTCCCGGTCCCAGACGATTTCAGCGAGACCGACGAACTAGTGTGGACGCTAACAACCAACGGTAAAGAGGAAAAGGCCTACGCAACGCTCAGGCTGGACTCCTTCGTGGATAATCTTGTCAAAGCCTCGGAGCAAGGCGCCCTCGGAGCCGGGACGAGCGATTCGAACATGCGCGGGAACACGGTACCCCAACTCAGGGTCGAGGGTGCCGCCCATCGCACCGCGCGCGTGGGTGAACCGTTGACGCTGGTCGCCTGGGCGAGCGACGACGGCATTCCGAAACCTGGGAAAGGAGGAGGGAGCTTCCCACGGGCTCGAAACTCTGGCACTTTCTCCACGGCACGGCCGGAATGGACACCACCCCGACAGATTACCGTTGGCAGCAGCGTCGGGCTCCGGCTTTCCTGGTTCGTCTACCGTGGTGCGGGCCAGGTGACCTTCGATCCCTTGCAAGCCAAGGTCTGGGAGGATACCCGGGACGGCGCGAACTCGCCGTGGGCAAATCGCTGGGTCACGCCGCCGCTCCCACCGGACGGCCGCTGGGAGGTGGAGGTGACGTTTCACGCGCCTGGCACCTACATCCTCCGCTGCCTCGCTTCTGACGGCGCGGTAGGTGCCGACGAGGACCGCACGATCACCGTCACCCGCTAAAACTTTCGGCGGTCCCCACTCAAATTTTTATCCACAGGATCGCATAAGAGTAAGTCAGTGGCGATCAGACCGGCCATCTTCAGTCCGCGCAATGGACTCGTTGAGGTATTCCATAAACGGTCGACCGTCGAATAACTCGTATTCCCCGATTGCCTCGGTGTTCAGGTCATTGAAGTAGCGATCGAGGACGGTGACCCGTTCGTGCGCTAGTGGCGGATCGCAATAGCACTTCTCGCTCCAGATGACCTCTCCTGTACCCGTCACGACCGCCCTGTTCAAGGAGTCAACGATTTCCTGACCGTCGGGCTGCTGAGCGGAGATAGAGCCGTCCTCGAGCGCGCGACGTAACCGCAGTGCCGCATCAGATTTAAGCCGAGCCGTCACTCGATAGACCATGAGAGGCCTCCCTAAGCACCCGCCCTTTCGCAAAAGCACGCGGGAACAGACTGCTCGAAGTTGGGAGTTATTGGTCGGGATGACTGGATTTGAACCAGCGACCCCCTGACCCCCAGTCAGGTGCGCTACCAGGCTGCGCCACATCCCGTCCCGTAGGTGAAAAACTGCTGGTAATCTCTTAACGCTTTACTCGTTTGGATGCTTTACGCTTTCTAGGCCCGCCAGACGCTCGCTTCCGACCGTGCCCCGACCGACCTAGCTTCGTTTTACCCGTTCCGTTATGGCCACCCGACGCTCGAGCTCGCTTCACCTTGCTACCGTCGCTCTTCCGTCTAGTCACGCCAGCGTGCTGTACCGCGCCTCCTCCATTCGCCGACAGCATTTCCAGAATACCTCGCAAGCCAACCTTGGCCTCATCCAAACTCTTGCGCACTGTTGCCGCGACCTCGACCGTCACATCGAGACTCTCCTTGGACTCTTCGACCGCAGCAAGCTCTCCTTCCAGTCGACGGCGAGCGCCACCCAAGGTCAAGCCCTCAACGTAAACCATCTGCTTCAGGCGGAGCACTAACTCGAGGTCGGCTCTACGATAGACACGGGAACCACTGTCCTTCGTCACACCGAGGCTGGGAAACTCGTTTTCCCATGCAAGTAAAACATAGGGCTTAATGTCGGCGATCTTGCATACCTCGGGCGATCTAAAAGACGCCCTCGTTGGGATGTCAGAAAAGACTGGGGTCGCCATAGCCCTCACCTCAGGATCGACGGGTCAGTATAGCATGGGGTTTTTGACCTATTTCCGACGTCGCCGCACATGGAGTCGAATCGGTGAACCTTCGTATCCGAAAGCCTCTCGCAATTGATTCGTCAAGAACCGAACATACGAAAAATGAAATTGCGTCGCCACGTTCGTGAAGCAAACGAACGTTGGCGGCGCTACGCCGGTTTGCGCCGAATAGAGCACCCTCACTCCCCGTCGTCCTGCGCTCACCGGCGCGTGGCGCGCCGTCACGGTCTCAAAGAACCGGTTCAATTCTCCGGTCGGTACCCGTCGTTCCCTCGCTGCGGCCACGCGGTCAATAGCCTCAAGCAACCTAGGTAGGCGTTCACCCGTCATGGCCGAGATATGCAGAAGAGGCGCATAGTCGACGAACTTTGCTTTGCGTCTCGCCTCAGCATCAAATTCGCTGGCTGATACTACGCCCTGTCCTTTCATGAGGTCCCACTTGTTCGCCGCAATAATGACCCCGCAGCCCGCCCTATCGGCCTCTCCAACGATGGCGGCATCCTGGTCAGTAAGTCCTTCCCGCGCATCAACAAGTAGCACGGCAACGTCCGCCCGTTCGATTGCTCGGCGGGCCACAATCACACTCACCTCTTCCACACGGCCGCCCTTTCCTACTCGACCCGAGCGCCGAATCCCAGCAGTGTCAACTATTCGAAACTGACGACGACGCCACCGCAGCACCTCATCAACCGCATCACGGGTCGTGCCAGGCTGGTCACTCACGAGAACCCGTTCCTCGCGCAGTAAACGGTTCACCAAAGAAGACTTACCGACATTCGGGCGTCCGACGATCACCACAGCTGTCTCCTCGAGCTCTTCGATCCCTCCGTCTCTGCCAGTTCCAGACGCCACGGCTTCTTGGCGGCCCCCAGGTAACCGTTCGACGAGGGCCTCAAGTAGGTCCCCGGTGCCGATTCCATGTTCAGCCGCAATCTCAATCACCGGCTCGAAGCCCAGTTGATAGAACTCAAGCCAGCGGTTTTGCCCACGCCGGTCGTCGGTCTTGTTAACCGCCAGAATCACTGGCGAGCCGGTTTTACGAACCACGTCAGCAACCTCTTGATCGGCAGACGTTAAGCCTTCTCTAGCGTCGACAAGAAAAACGATCGCGTTGGCCGATGCAATGCCCTGCTTGCCACGCTTGACGACTTGCTCCTGTAGTGGGTCATCGCTCGCCCCGAATATGCCCCCTGAATCGACGAGTCGAAACGAAACCCCGCACCATTCCGCGCGTTCGGCCACTAAGTCCCGTGTCGTCCCTGCCATCGCGGTCACGATAGCTTTTCGTGACCCTGTGATTCGATTGAAAAGGGTCGACTTGCCAACGTTTGGTCGCCCGACGAGGATGACGGTGGGTAAAGTCCGTCGATGTTCATTTGCCATGTCGTTCCCAGGCACGATCCTAGACACTTAGGCTGTTACTTGACAGTGTAAGTCTCTATATTTATGATAGTTACACATCATCGAAAGCGTCGAACCTATGGTTAAAGTGGATATTGTTAACGAGGTCTCGAACGCCGCCGCCATTACCAAGGTCAAAGCAGAAGTGGCTGTGGATGCCGTATTCCAAGCGATGAGCCGTTCAATGCAGAATGGCGAACGAATAGAACTCCGTGGTTTTGGCGTCTTCCAGGTGAAGCCCCGTAAGCGAGGTATCGGGCGAAACCCCCGCACCGGTAAGGAAGTACGTATTCCCCCAGGCCGAACCATTCGGTTTAAACCTGGTAAGCACCTCCAAGACATCGGCATTTGACGGCCGCAGCTTTTCCCTTCGCCTCCGCTGGGCAAGATTCGCCGATACTCGAGCGTCCCGGCACTCACCTTTCGGACGCCGCTGCCCTTCCAAGCGACCACGCGCGCGATCGACCCGCTGGGAACCAACGTCGACCCTATATTCATATACTCCTGTTCCTTGCCACCTTCGTTACAACCACCCTAGCCGGCAGCGGTCATTACCACGGATTTGGGTCCGACTTCGGCGCGCAGGAGACCGAATTAGGCCTGGTAATGTTCTCGCAAGGACTCTGGTATAGCGTAACGGCCCTGGCCATTCTTGGCGCTCACGAATTCGGCCACTACCTCGCTTGCCGGTATTACGGTGTCGACGCCTCGCTGCCCTACTTCATCCCTGCCCCGATTCTGCTTACAGGCACACTAGGTGCAATTATTCGAATTCGACAGCCAATCCACACCAAGCCGATGCTATTCGATATCGGCGTCGCCGGGCCGATCGCTGGATTCCTAGTTGCTGTGCCGGCGCTCATCATCGGCATCGGCCTCTCTCGCCAGGTGCCGTTACCCGCTGATTTTTCTGGCTTGTCACTGGGCGAACCCCTCCTTTTCAAACTGACGTCCTGGATTATTTGGGGCACACCACCTGAGGGTCTCTCCCTAAATTTACATCCCATGGGCTTTGCCGCATGGTTTGGCTTAGTGCTCACCGCCTTAAACCTGTTTCCAATCGGGCAACTCGATGGGGGCCACATCGCCTATGCAGCCTTTGGCCGGCGGTCCGTCTTCATCACGTTTGGCACGCTTGGAATCGCGGTACTCCTAACATTCTGGTCCCATAGCTGGGTCCTCTGGACTCTCATGCTCATCGTAATGCTCGCAATCTTCGGCGCGCGCCATCCACGCACCGTCGATGAACATATTCCTCTAGATCGTCGCCGACGACTCGTGGCTATCGCGGCTCTTATCATGCTGATTCTCTGTTTCACACCCAACCCAATCGAACCGCTGAATCTCCTCCAAAGCCCCTGACTGACCGCAGCACCCTCTTTCATTTGACAACGCCTTCAACGCACGGACACTGGGTCGATGTCAACGGTAATTAGACGCCCGAGCCGCGGTAGTGCTCCGAGCGCACTGTCGACCATCTCACGTAACCGCCCGCGGTGCGTACCCTTGGCGAGCACCTGAACCCGGTGTTCCCCTTTGAGTCGACCGAGCGCCGCTGGCGCTGGCCCAAGGACCCACTCATCCTGCGCATGACGACGGAGTTGTTCAGCAAGTAGTGCACCGTCACGCATCGCAGCCCCTAGAGTTCGCCCACGGATTATGAGGTTCACAAGTGCCAAACTCGGCGGGTATCGCATGGCCTTCCGAAATGCGATCTCGTCCCGATAGAAGCCCTGGTAGTCCTGGTGAGAGGCATGGTAAATGCTGTAATGATCTGGATATAACGTCTGCACAATCGCCTCACCAGGCTCTTTTCCACGGCCCGAGCGCCCCGCCACCTGCGTCAGTAATTGAAACGTTCGCTCGGACGCACGGAAGTCAGCTATGCCGAGACCAATATCGGCTGACACAACGCCCACGAGAGTCACTTGTGGAAAATCGTGTCCCTTTGCGATCATTTGCGTTCCGACTAACACGTCAATTTCTAAGCGGCCAAAGCGGGCCAACAATGCTGAGACGGCCCCGCGTCGGGCCACGGTGTCGCGGTCCATCCGAGCAACCCTAGCTTCGGGACAACTTCGTCGTACTTCTCGCTCAATACGCTCGGTGCCGATTCCTGTAAGTTCGACATACTCCCCTTGGCATAAAACGCAATGGGCCGATAAAGATCTCCAATATCCACAATAGTGGCACTGCATGCGGCGTTTCACCTGATGCACAGTCAGCGATACGCTACAGTTTGGGCAGTTCGCCGTGCTAGCGCACTCCCGGCAAAACACCGCTGACGCAAACCCTCGTCGATTCAGTAGCACGATTACCTGCTCACCCTTGCAAATCCGACGTTCAATACCAGTGACCAGTAAACGGCTTAGAACAATCTCGTGGCCGCGTTCTCTATATTCCTCCCTCATATCCACGATCTTCACAGTCGGCAGCGGTTGGCCCGTAATCCGCTTTGAAAGGGTGATGAGCTCATATCGTCCTCGAGTTGCTTGCGAATAACTCTCGAGCGATGGGGTTGCAGACCCTAGAACGACCAGTGCGCCGGCCTGTTTGGCCCGCATGATCGCCACGTCCCGCCCGTGGTATCTAGGAATCTCCTCTTGCTTATAGGACGCGTCGTGTTCCTCATCCACTACAATTAGGCCCACGTTTTCCAGTGGGGCAAAGATAGCTGAGCGCGTACCCACTACGACATCCACCTCTCCCGCCCTGGTCTGATGCCATTGATCGTGACGCTCGCCCGCTGACAATCCACTGTGCTGAATTGCCAGGCGTGTCCCAAACACGGGCCGAAACACTCGAACCATCGCCGGCGTTAAGCCGATCTCTGGAACGAGCACCAACACCCGCAACCCCAGCCGCTGCGCTTCGACCGCTAATCTCAGGTAGATCTCTGTCTTCCCGCTTCCAGTAACACCGTGCAATAGCGCCACGTGGAAACGCTTGGTCGACAAAGTAGCGGAGAGGCCCGCCACGACCACGCTTTGCTCAGGCGTCAATATGCGGCTGGATTGATGTTCGGTGCCTCCTTCTTCAGATGGATGGCGCATTACCCGCCGGTGCTCACCA
>DBHR01000054.1:0-516 GCA_002296225.1 Acidobacteria bacterium UBA823
CACGCGGGGATCATCCCGGTGAAGTCCAGCGAGTAGCGCCTGCAGGTGGGCGGCGGGGAGTTTGCCCACCGCGACATGTGGAGTCTTGTTGTCTGAGGGCACCGGGGCCGCCGAGCGTACCACGCGCCTGAAAGTCGGTCAATTTACCGCTGTCGCGCCAGCCCACGTTCTCTATATTCTGTATACAATGAAGCGTTAAGCGGAATCCGGAAGCCTAAAATATGATTCGACGTGCTGTGACCTCGCGGCTGCCGACAAAGAATGGCGAGTTTCTGCTGCACGCCTATCTCGAGGAGCTGGAGGACGAGAAAGCCCGCGTGCACCTTGCGCTGGTACGCGGTGCCGTCGATTCGGAGCCAGCGCCGTTACTCCGTATCCACTCGGAGTGCTTAACCGGCGACCTTCTCGCCTCGACACGGTGCGATTGCGGCGAGCAACTCGCTCAGGCGTTGGTAGCGATTGGAGATGCTCCTTCGGGCCTCCTGATTTACCTGCGCCAGGAGGGACGCGGCATCG
>DBHR01000054.1:830-27241 GCA_002296225.1 Acidobacteria bacterium UBA823
GGCATCGGACTCCTGAACAAGCTGCGCGCCTACAACCTGCAGGACGATGGGCTCGATACAGTCGAGGCGAACGTCCATCTTGGCTTTGAGCCTGACGAGCGCGATTATTCGGCTGCCGTGGATATGTTGGAAGATCTTGGCGTGCCGGCTATCCGGCTACTCACGAACAATCCGAACAAGCTTGCCGCGTTCGAACGGTCACACGTGCGAGTCGTGGAGCGGATACCGCTTATCGTGAGCGAAACGGCCGAGAATGCAGGCTATCTCGAAACGAAGCGGCGCCGGCTTGGGCATCTGCGTGCCATCTGATCGCGCACAATTTCTGTCCCACTTGAGGTGAGCGTATTGCGATCGTCTTTTCGTACAGTGCCCTCTCTCATCGGCGTAACCCTCTTGGTCGCGGTTGAGATTCCCGCGTTCGCCGATGCCCAGTTCGGCAGGGGTCCGAGCCCAGTGCGGTACACCGAGGCGCGGCAGCACACACTGCGTCGTTCGGTGCAGTTGCCGGGAACCGTCGAGTCGGTGTCGATGAGCGTTATCGCTAGCGAAGTCGCGGGACTCGTGACCGAATTGCCGGGCCGTGAGGGCACGGTCGTGCGCCGCGGGGACGTGCTGGCGCGGTTGCGGAGCACGAATCTCGAGTTGCGTCTGAAGGCCACCGAATGGGAGCTTCGGGAAGCCGAAGCGCACGAGCAGTTGGCTGAACGCGAGTTGGGACGCGCCCGCGATCTGTTCGCTAGCGACCTGTTCAGCCAGCAGCAGTTGGATAGCGCTGAATTCGAGTACAACGCCCGTGTTGGCAAGGCCGGTCAGTTGCGGACCGACATGGCGCGCCTGCAGGACGATGTAGACCGCTCGACGATCAGCGCGCCGTTCGACGGCGTGGTGGTTGCTGAGCAGACTGAGGTCGGCCAATGGGTAACGGTGGGTGGACCGGTCGTCGAGTTGCACGCACTGAAGCGGCTCGAAGTGGTCGTGGATGTGCCTGAGCGGTATTTCGGCACGATCGAGCGAGGCTCAACAGCTATGGTGCAGGTCGAGTCACTCGGTGAAGTCGAAATCGAAGGCCGAGTGCACGCCATTGTTCCTCGCGCGAGCACGCAGGCTAGGACGTTTCCCGTTAAGGTTCGGATCGATAATCCGAAGAGCCAGATCGGTGTTGGTCTATTGGCCCTGGTCGCGTTTCCACTCGACGTGAACTACGAGGCGATCATTGTGCCAAAGGACGCCCTCGTCCTGCGCGGCTCGCAGCGATTCGTCTACGTGATCGGTGATGATGGGGCCGCGGCGATTCTTCCGGTTCAACTCGGCGCCGGTGCCGGCGAATGGATTGCCGTCGAGGGACCCGTGCAAGCCGGCGCCCGGGTAATCACGCGAGGTAACGAGCGGCTTCAGCCTGGCCAGCGAGTGGCCGGCGAAAACCTCAACTATCCGCTGCCGTAACCTCCCACCGCATGGAAACTGTCTGGCTCAACCCGCGCGAGCGTAGCGTTCTGCCCGATCCGGTCGTTTCTGATACGGAGGTCGGCCGGGTCGAGGCCTTTTACCGCTCGCGTCCCAAACTCAAACCGACACCATTGCACCGGATCAGGGGTGTCGCCGAGGAACTGGCGCTCGGTGAGGTGCTTCTTAAGGACGAATCCAACCGCTTTGGATTGAACGCATTCAAGATTCTTGGAGTGCTCTACGCGTTCCACCGGATTATGGAAGCTCGTTCCTCCGGCGGGACGCCGATCGTGGCCTGCGCCTCGGCTGGTAACCATGGGCGGGCTGTCGCACGTGCGGCGCGGGAGTTCGGGTTCGCGGCCAAGGTCTACTTGCCAGCTGGCACAGTTCCCGCGAGAGTTGAGGACATCACCGGAGAAGGCGCTGACGTTGTGGTGACGGACTTTGGCTACGAAGGTTCGGTCCGGCAGGTTGCACGCGATGCCGAGCGTGAGGGCTGGCTGATTGTCTCCGACACGTCATGGCCGGGCTACAACGAAGTACCGCGATGGATAATGGCGGGATACACCTGGATGTTGACGGAGGCTCAGGCGCAATGGGCGCCATTGCCCGTGCCCGACGCAGTGATCATACAGGGCGGCGTCGGTGGCCTTGTCTGTGCAGGGGCGAGTTGGTTTGCGCAGCGCTACGGTGCGAACCGGCCGTTCTTCATCGCGGCAGAGCCAACGGCGGCGCCTTGCCTACTTGAGTCGGCGCGAATCGGCCGGCCGGCGGTCGTTCAGGAGCAGGACACGATGATGACTTGTCTCCGGTGCGCCGAGATCTCACCGGTCATCTGGCCAGTGCTCACCCACGCGGTCGATGCCGTCGTGACGGTTGATGACGAACGGGCCGCGTGGGCAATGCGGCGCCTCGCGCGTCCTTCCGCAGGCGATCCCGAGGTTGTGGCGGGCGCATCCGGTGCATGTGGGCTCGGCGCTCTCCAAGCCATCATGTGTCATGACGCGTTCCGGTCTGTCCGCGACCGCGCCAGCCTCGGTCCTCGATCCAGCATCCTCGTCGTTAATACCGAGGGCGCAACCGACCCCGCGCTCTACCGCTCGGTCGTTGGTGACTAACCGTCGTCGATCGCTGCACACTCACTCAGTGAGTATGCTTGCTCACCGCGCGATTGCCGGTGATGATACGGGTGTGGGAGCACTCGCCGAGGACGAATAAAGCGAACACGACATGACAACTCCGGCCACTCTCCGGCGCACGCTTGGTAGGTGGGACCTGGTGGCGATCGGCGTCAATCAGGTGATCGGTAGCGGCATTTTTCTGCTACCGTCGCGCGTTACTGCGGAGATCAACACGTGGAGTGTCTTGGCCTTCGTGTTCGCCGGCATTGCGTCGTTGCTCGTCGCTCTCTGCTTTGCCGAGGTGGGGAGCCGGTTTGAAGTCACGGGGGGACCGTACGTGTACACTCGCGCGGCATTTGGCCGCCTCATTGGGTTCGAAGTGGGTTGGATGCAGTGGGTGACGCGGATTACGAGCTGGGCGGGCGTAGCCAATGGGATTCCACTGGCACTGGGGTTCTACATTCCGGCTATGAGTAGCGGTCTGCCGCACGTGCTTTTCATCGTAGGGCTCTTCAGCATGCTCGCGTTCATTAACCTGGTTGGGGTACGAGAGAGCGCGTGGGCCGTCAACTTCTTCACTGTCAGCAAACTCCTGCCGCTGGCGGTGTTTATTTTTATTGGTCTGTTCTTCATGCGAGCCGAGCCGTTTATGACTTATTCCCCGGTGTCTTGGCCCCAGGCTTCGGCGGCCGGCCTGCTACTCATCTTCGCGTTCGGCGGGTTTGACGTCGTGCCCGTGCCGGCGGGTGAGGCGTCAAATCCACGTGGGCAGGTGCCATTCGCTATGGTTGCAACGATCATCGCGGTCACGGCCGTGATGTTTTTGGCGCACGTTGTGGCAATGGGGACCTTGCCCGGGCTAAACGAATCAGTCACACCCTTGGCCGATGCAGCGCTCGTCTTTATGGGGACGGGCGGTGCTCTGATGATCGGACTCGGATCGGTTGTGTCGATGACGGGCAACAACGCCGGCCAGGTGCTCACCTCCTCTCGAATGCTGTTCGCCCTAGCCGAGCACGGTGAGTTGCCAGAGCGGGTCGCGTATGTGCACCCTCGCTATCGCACCCCGTCGGTATCGATTCTGGCCTCAACGGGAATTGCCATGGCGCTGGCATTGTCTGGCTCGTTCGTAGCGCTGGCGACCGCCAGCGCGGTGGCTAGGCTTATCACCTACACGGGTGTGGCGGCCGCCACCTTGCGCTTGCGACGCCAGGAATTCCAGGAAAGTGTTCGTTCGCCGACTTTCCGTACACCGATGGGTGCACTTATACCCGTGCTCGCCATCGCGGTGTCACTCGTGATTCTCGTCGGCGCATCGCGCGAGCAACTGATGGGGGGTGCGGCGGCGTTGGTCGTGGGGCTGATCGTATTTTTCTTGAACGACCGCATCACCGGTGGGCCAGGCCCACGGCGGGCGGTGTCTCATGAGTCAGCGGTAACGTCGAACTGTGGATAAGAGTCGTTTCCCGAGTATGTAGAGTTACTTGGAGGTAGGTCGATGATATTTGCACAGCGATGCGTGTCTGTGGCGTGGTTGGTAGTCGTGGCCATGTCCATGCCCTCACGAGCCATCGCCCAGGAAGTGATCTTTATCGTCCGGCATGCTGAGCGTGTCGATGGATCGTCCGATGCGGCACTGTCGGCGGAGGGCGAAGCGCGGGCGCGGACGCTGGCTCGGCATCTAAGGGATGCTGGGGTTGACGCCATCTATTCCACGACGTACCGGCGCACCCTCGGCACCGCTGCGCCGTTGGCCGAGGTGCTCGGGCTCGAGGTCAGGACCGAACCCACTCACGACATAGGAACGATGATGAATTCGGACCCAGCTGTGGGGAGGTACGTGGAAGGACTTATTGCCCAATTGGAGGACCACCATGGTGCTGACCGTGTGCTCATTGTTGGACATGCCAACACAGTGCCAGCCCTGCTCACCGCACTCGGTCATCCAAAATCGATCTCGATCGGGGCCAGCGAATATAACAACTTATTCGTCGTGATGCCTGGGGAGGAAGGTCCTCCGACGGTCCTTCGCATTCGTTTTTGAACAGACTCGGAGGTGAGGATGGTCGGGTCGACCCCACCATTATTTGCCCATTGCACTTGGCGCTCGTCAGAATCGGGAACAGGTCCTACACGTAGCTGATGAATTCCTTGAGCGACTTTTTCATGATCTTCGGCACTTTGGCCTCCTTGGCCGGATAGCCCACGACGAGCAACAAAAACGGCCGCTCGTGCGACGGACGGCCGAGGATCTCATTCAAGAATCTCATCGGGCTCGGGGTATGCGTGAGAGACACTAGGCCGGCGTGATGCAGCGCCATGATGAGGATTCCGGTCGCGATGCCCACTGACTCTTGGACGTAGTAGTGTTTCACTTTTCGGCCGTCTGGCAATACGCCGTAAGTTTCACCGAAAATGGCGATCAAGATCGGCGCTGTTTCCAGAAACGGCTTCTGGCTGTCGGTGCCCAACGGGGCGAGTGCGTCCAGCCACTCTTGAGGCGCGCGACCGCCGTAGAATGCGCGCTCTTCTTGCTCGGCGCTTTCACGGATCTGCGCTTTCACGGCCGCATCCGAGACGACGACGAAATGCCACGGCTGTAGGTTCGCCCCGCTAGGCGCTGTGCCCGCGGTACGCAGACAATTCTCAATAACTTGTCGGTCTACTGGGCGATCAGAGTACTCGCGTACCGTCCGCCGCCGCTTGGCGTCCTCGTAGAACTCTAGGGCGCGGGAGCGCATCTCGGGCTCTGGGGTTTCGCGATAGTGGGTGAGCGGAAGAAACGTCGGAGTCGTTTTCGTCATCGTCCAATCTTTCTACGAAATGCGGGTTGGTACGGCACTGACGACCCGGTGGCTGCCGCCACTGGGAGAGGTGGATTTGTACGTTGCCTGCTACCCCTTCCGTTTTTCAACCTTAGGCCTTACACGAGATCCCACGGCGTGGGACGTTCGGCTGCACTCATGTATTCTGCCCGATCTTTCTACGAAATGCGGGCGTCGAGATAAGATCATCCGCCGATGATGAACAGCCCCCCCACAGAACACTTTGCGATTCTTGGCTCGGGGGCTGTTGGGGGCTACTACGGTGCAAAACTGGTACGAGCCGGTCACCGCGTGAGCTTTCTCGCCCGCGGCGCGCACCTCGCTGCCATGCGGGAGCGCGGCTTGCAGATATGTAGCCCGTTGGGTGACTTCACGGTATCGGTCGAGGTCACTGATGATCCGTCCTTAGTCGGCCCGGTTGACGTCGTCCTCTTCACCGTGAAGACCTACGACAACGACACGGCACTGCCGATGTTGGCACCGCTCGTCGACGACCGCACGGTCGTCCTGACGCTGCAAAACGGCGTCGACAGCTCAGAGGAGGTCGCCGGCGTTGTGGGTGAGGCTCACGTCCTGGGCGGGGCGACCTATATCGCGACCGGGCTCTCGGCACCGGGCCTCATCGAGCAAACCGGGACGCACCGGAAGATCGTCTTCGGCGAGGTGTTCGGCGAGCGGTCGCGCGTGTCAGACCGCGTAGCGACGCTCGGCCGCCTCATGGAGCCCGCTGACATCGAGATCGAAACGGTTGTTGACGCGCGCCCGCGCCTGTGGGAGAAGCTAATCTACCTCTGTCCGTTTGCGGCCTTCACTGGCGCGGCGCGGTCGCCCATCGGGAAGCTGTGGAGCGACTCGGGTACACAGGTACGCTTCATGGCGGCCGTCGCTGAGGTCGAGGCCGTAGCTCGAGCCGAAGGGGTGGATGTGAGTGTAACGGTCGCTCGGGAGATACGCGAATACATGGATGCGTTGCCGGCGGCGACCCGCTCGTCGATGCTGATTGATCTGTTGCAGGGCAAGCGGACCGAGGTCGAAGCACTTCAGGGGACTATCGTGCGTCGCGGGCAGGCTTTGGGCGTCGCTACGCCGATAGTCACCGCACTGTATGAGGTGCTCAGGCCATATGCCCGGGGAAAGTAGGCTCACGGCTGATGCCGGGATTGCTGTCAGGGCGGAGCCAAGCTGCCGGTCAGGTTCACCGCAATGTGGCGATTGTCGTGCCTAGGTGGCTTTCCGGGGCATCCCAGAAGGCATCGACCAAGGGGTGCCGATCGAGGGCCGCTTGGACGATTCCGCGCTGCGTGCCGGTACCGCGGCCGTGGATAAGCCGGATTTCAGTGAGCCCTGCTTTGTGCGCTTCGTGAAGATATTCGTTGACGATGGAGCGGACATCCCGTGGCGAGAACGAATGGAGGTCAAGCACGCCCTCGATTGGCACGTGATGGGGCTGCTCGGGGTTGCTGGGCTGGTCACCGGAAGAACCGTCCTTCTGTCGAATCACGTCGTCAAGGTGGACTGTTTACCGGATGCGTCATAAGTGGCGGTGACGGACGTCGTGATCCCGCCGCGTCGCGAGAAATCGCCGACCACGGTCATGCGTTGCGGGTGGCATGCCTCGACGAGGTCGTCGAGGATCTGGTTGGTTGCAGCTTCATAAAAAATCCCCCGGTTCCGGTACTCGATGAGGTAGTATTTCAACGCTTTGAGTTCGAGGCACTGCTGGTTGGGAACGTAGGTGATCCGGATCTCACCGAAGTCCGGCAGTCCGGTTTTGGGACATATCGACGTAAACTCCGGGCAGCGAATTACAATCTCGTAGTTGCGCTCAGGGCGAGGGTTGGGAAACGTTTCAATCGTAGCGCCTAGCATGCCGAAGGATTTTATCACCGCCGTAGCACGAGCTTGGCGGTGGTTAAATATCGCCGTTATTGACACCGGCGCCGGCGCGAGCTAGCATGCGAGCGTTTTTTGGTTGAGACTGCGACTGTCGCTCGCGCGCGCGACGGTCGACTGGGTGGACGACGCGCGCTCAAGTCAGGGGGATGCTGATGGCCGAAGCCCGAAGAATGGGCAAGTCCGAACTCTTCTCGCATTTTGCGGAACGGTTCCAGATCAAGCGAACGGAAGCACGTGAGATCTTCGACGAGCTGAATTCGCTCGCTGAGTCTGAGCTGAAGCGGGTGGGCGAGTTCGTGCTGCCGGGAATGTGCAAGTTAGTGAAGCAAAACCGAAAGGCCAGGGTGGGGCGCAACCCGGCCACAGGTGAGACGATCCAGATTGCCGCGAAGACCGTGGTCAAGGCGCGTATCGCGAAGCAGTTGAAAGACGCCGTTCTCCCGGTGAAGTAGTAACCGGGCTAGCGCCACCATCCATCGCGACCCTTCGCATGGCCGCCCTGCTTGAGGCCATTCGAGTTGGCTGATTGTATGGGACCGCGGTGGCATAGCGTCCTCGTTTCGTCCGGCTGGGTCTCGATTGCCGTTCCCGCGGCCTCGAGACCCAGCCTGACGGACCTGCCGAGTTCTCATCCGGCCTCATGTAGCCGTCTGGCGAGTCTTCAGATTTCGCGCCGCCACACTTTGTACTTCAGCGTGTTCAACGGAGGGTGAAGTTGCGCACTGCTGGGTCGCATGCCTTCGGCAGGCGGTTTTCAATACTTTCGGCGATGTCTTCGAGACCAGGGCAGGGCTCGGCTACAATCGAGGGAGGATGCCCGCGACGACCGCCACCCGACCGTCCGACGAACTGAGCCGAGACCAGCGTCTCGAGCTGTTCTACTTCGCGCGGTTGACTCGCGACATTGAGGAGCGGTTAGCCCTACTCTACCGACAGAACAAGGTCGTGGGGGGTCTGTACCGAAGTTTGGGTCAGGAAGGTGAGTCGGTGGCTTCCGCTTACGCACTGGCCGAGAACGACGCCGTGGCTGCGCTCATCCGCAACCTCGGCTCAGTGATTGTTCAAGGCATCCGCCCGCGCGCCATCTTCGCCCAGTATATGGCCAAGGGCACGTCGCCGACGCACGGGCGCGACCTTAACCTGCACTTCTCGCACATTCCCAACGGCGACGACGGGCCGATTGTAATCGGGCCCATCAGCACGCTGGGCGACCTGGTGCCGGTAATGGCGGGGGTCGGGTTGGGCGCCAGGATGCGCCGCCGCCGGCTCGTTGCTATGACCTATATTGGCGACGGTGGTACCAGCACCGGAGCTTTCCACGAAGGGATGAACTTCGCAGCTGTGCAGAAGTTACCGCTTGTCGTCATCGCGGAGGACAACAAGTACGCTTACTCGACGCCCGTAAGCCAGCAGATGGCCATTCCCCGAATCGACCAACGGGCTGAGGCCTACGGAATTCCCCATGAAATGGTTGATGGTAACGACATGCTGGCCGTCTATGACGCTTCGAAACGAGCTGTGGACCTGGCCCGCCAAGGCGCTGGGCCGTCGCTTATCGGCGTCGATACGATGCGGATGCGAGGGCACGCCGAGCACGACGACATGCGCTACGTATCGAAGCCACTGCTCGACGCCTGGGAGGCGCGTGATCCGATTACGCGGTATCGCGCCCACCTAATCGAAACTGAAGTCGCCACCGAGACCGATCTGGTGGAAATCGAGGCGATGAGCCGGCAGTACGCAGAGGACGAAGCCGGACTCGCTGAGGCCGACCCGGGGCCAGACCCTGCCACCGTGGCGGACGGCGTCGTCGCTGGCGGGCATTTCCAGCCGTCGGTAGAAATCGTTCGCTCGCCGTTTCGGGTCAAGCGCGGCGCCTCCCGTCACACCCAGCCGACCGTGGTGCACCCCTGATGGCTAAGACGACCTACCTTGAGGCAATCCGACAGGGTCTCGCCGAAGAAATGGCTAGCGACGATCGTGTCTATGCGATTGGCGAGGACATTGGCCTCTATGGTGGTGCGTTCAAGGTAACCGAGGGATTACTCAATCGCTTCGGCGCGGAGCGGGTGATCGACACACCAGTTTCGGAAACAGCGATTATCGGTGCGGCGATCGGGTCGGCTTACCTTGGGATGCGGCCGGTCGCCGAGCTTCAGTTCATCGACTTCGTTGCTTGTTGCTTCAACATTCTGACAAACTTTGCTGCCAAGAGCCGTTACCGCTGGGGCGCTGGCGTGCCGCTGGTTGTGCGCGGACCGTGCGGGGGCGGTGTTAGTGGTGGACCGTTCCACTCAGCCAATCCCGAAGCTCACTTTCTCCACACACCGGGTCTAAAAATCGTTGAGCCGTCGACGGCCTACGACGCAAAGGGACTAATCAAGGCGGCCATTCGCGACGACGACCCGGTGCTGTTTCTTGAGCATAAGCTTCTCTATCGGCGCGTGCAGGACGAGGTGCCGGAAGAGGACTACGTGGTACCGCTCGGTCAGGCGGTCGTCCGGCGACCGGGAGACGACGTGACCATCGTGACGTTTGGCGCTATGACTCACACAGCGCTCGACGCAGCCAATCAACTCGCTGAGCGAGATGTGGCAATTGAGGTCATCGATCTTCGGACGCTCTCGCCGCTAGATTATGAAACGATCCTCCAGTCCGTGGCAAAGACGAACAAGGTGATCGTGCTGCACGAGGCGCAGCGCACTGGTGGGATCGGTGCGGAGATCGCCGCTGCCATTGCTGAGCGTGGCTTCGAACATCTCGATGCTCCGCCCGTGCGGCTGGCGTCCCTGGACACGCCAGTGCCTTACAGTCCAGCCTTGGAGGCCGCGTTTCGTCCGAGCGTAGAGCAGATCGTCGCGGCGGTTGAGCACTTAGTGGAATACTAGGACCGCGTCTGCGCGGAACAGGTCTTGGTTCCGACACACGCTGTTGTGGGTCCGGGAGGTGTGAGGAAGTAGGTATGCCAACTGATGTCGTGATGCCCCAGATGGGCGAATCGATCGCCGAGGGCACTATTGTTCGCTGGCTCCGGAAAGTCGGTGATGAGGTCAATCGTGACGAGCCTCTGTTTGAAATCTCGACCGACAAAGTTGACGCTGAGATTCCGTCGCCGGCTGCGGGGGTCCTCACTCAGGTCAAGGTCAAGGAAGGCGAGACGGTACCGATTAACAGCGTTGTCGCGGTAATAGGTGTGCGGGACACCGCGGCTGCTGAGGAGCCTGCGCCGAACCCACTTCCGCCGTCGGCAAACGTCGCGTCCGCGGCGCGGGTAGCTAGCCCGCAACCCGTCAAGAACCCGCCTACGGGGCCGGCCGCCGTCAGGTCAGGTGGCTCTGCCGAGGGCGGACGCGTTCGGTCGTCGCCGTTGGTGCGACGGCTGGCACGAGAGCACGGTATTGAGGTATCTCAAGTAACCGGCTCTGGCTTAGCTGGGCGCGTTACGAAAAAGGACATCCTCGCCTACATTGAGCACGGTCCGATCACCGCGCTTCCGACACCGGTTACCGCAACAACTAAGTCGCCCAAGCCTGCACCGACGTTCGATGCAGATCACGCAACGGTGGCGGTGCCGATGACGGTCATGCGTCAGAAGATTGCCGAGCACATGGTGGCTAGCCGACGTACTTCGGCGCACGTGCACTCGATCTTCGAGGTAGATTTCAGTCGGGTCCAGCGGCTCCGCCAGGCGCACAACACTCTCTACGAACAGTCCGGCGCAAAGCTCACGCTCATGCCGTTCATCGCCAAAGTCGTTATTGACGCCCTTCGTGCGATGCCGATTGTCAATGCCTCAGTGGACGGCGACCAGATCATCTACAAGCGGGATATCAACCTGGGCATTGCCGTCGCGCTCGACGGCGGCTTGGTTGTGCCGGTTATCAAGAACGCTGACGAGAAGAATTTGCTCGGACTCAGCCGCGCCATAGCCGATCTGGCGAGCCGGGCCCGCGCGAAGCAACTGGGGCCAGCCGAGGTGCAGGAGGGGACCTTCACGATCACAAATCCTGGTGGCCTCGGCGCCGTTTTCGGACTCCCGATCATCAACCAGCCTCAAGTCGCGATTCTTGGGGTTGGCTCACTCGAGAAGCGGCCGGTTGTCGTCAACGATGCCATTGCGATCAGGCCGATTGCGTATCTTACGCTTGGCTTCGATCACCGCCTGATCGACGGAGTGGTTGCCGACCAGTTTGTGGGGCACATCAAGCGTGGGTTGGAGCAATTCGAAGCACCGATTGAGTAGAAAGTTTGAGGTCTGTTTCCACTTGCCGACGGATAAGGTTGACCCTAGTCTGCTGCGTGTCGGGATCGTCCTGCCCCCTCCCCGCTGCTGATCCCCAATGCCAGTGGAGATAGTCGGCGGCAGGACCCACTGCGCGTTGGACTCGCCACAGATGAGAACCCTGGAAGTGTTGTGCTTCGGAACTGTCGCCTACCGCGATGCGGTCGAGTTACAACGGACCTTAGTCGAAGATCGACGCCGCGATCGCGTGCCAGACCTCTTACTACTGCTTGAGCATCCGCATGTCATTACGCGCGGAGCCGGCGCGCGCGACCGCAACGACCACATCTTGGCCGACCGCGCCACGCTTAGCGCCGAGACCATCGACGTCATTGACACTGGTCGGGGCGGGGATGTTACTTACCACGGGCCCGGACAGCTCGTTGGATACCCAATACTTGACCTCAAGCCCGACCGGTGCGATGTGCGGCGCTATGTCAGAGATCTGGAAGAGGTCATGATCCACGCGGCGGCTAGGTTTGGTGTCGCTGCCGGGCGGGTCGACGGGCTCACCGGCGTCTGGGTGGGTAAGGCGAAGCTAGGCGCCATCGGCGTCCGGATCTCCCGTTGGATAACGAGCCACGGCTTTGCTTTCAACGTTGATCCCGACCTGTCCCGATTTGGCATGATCGTGCCCTGTGGCATCCCCAACCGAGGGGTCACATCGCTTTCTGCGCAGCTCCGTCAGTCGGTGAAGATCGCCGATGTTAAAGCCGCCGTCGTGACCAGCTTCAGCGAAGTCTTCGATCGAGTGGTCCGCCCGGTCGTTCCCACGTAACGATCTCGACGAGCGCTCGCCGATTATGCGCATGTGGTCCTAGGCGCGCGCCAGGGCGCTCTGGAGCTCCACACGTTCACCCGGACTCAGACAGGGCGCCACCCGGCTGCGTAGGCCATCGGGTCCGAGCCGGACCGTCGTAGCAATTACGCTCGTGGCCGGCCGGTCATCGATCCCAATGAAGCAGCTGAACGCCGGTCGCGATCGGCCACCGGTGATCGCTTCGCACACGTCGCTGGCAGCCGATGCCAGTCCATACGGACCCGGTGGCCAGAGATGCGCCACGCGTGCTTTCATGCGCGCGATCGCCTGGTCAGAGAGGACGTCGGCAAGAGGAGAGGAGGCGATGGTCGCGCTGTCCCAGGTGACCACGGCCGCGTCTGGAGGCACGCCAAAAACTGACAGCGTGACGTCACGCGCGGCGCAATCGGCTTCGAGCGCGACGATCGCACGTACCGCTGATGCGAGCGCGACCGGTGCCGAACCGATCAGGCGCGTTGCCTCCACGGTGCCGTCCCGGACGGCCTGCTGCATTAATTTCCGCTGGCTCGCACCTGCGCAGACGATCACCGTCTCGCGGTCCTGCTCGACGAGGCGGCGCAGTTGCGCCGGACCCGTCTCACCGGCCCACTCTGCTGGATCTGGTCGTGCTGCGTCAGCCAACACGACCAGATCGGCGCCGACTGCCATCTCCAGGTTTCCGCTTGTGGTCAGTCGCGTATCGGATCGTTCGAGGGAATTGGACTGCTGGATGTCGAGCGCTTTGCCCGCTGCGAGATCGGCGGCGGCGTCTATGAGGCGGATTTCGGTGATCCGTGCGCGGACGGCCAGCGTATGGGCGAGTGTACTACCGAGGGTGCCGGCGCCGATGATGGCTACGGTGGGCATACATACCGCAAGAGTCGGAAGGGGTATTCTAATGGGATGACGAACACACCTCAACTGAACGGCAAAGTTGCCATCGTCACGGGCGGCTCGAGCGGTATCGGCTTGGCCATTGCGTCGGTGTTGCGGGCGCGTGGTGCTAGCGTCATGATTGGCGCGCGGAATGCCGCGCGGGTCGACCGGGCGAAGCAGAATCTAGCGGCGGGCGGCGATTGTGTGGACGGCGCACCGCTCGACGTGCGCGACCCTGACCAGGTTGAGGCCTTTGTCGGGCATACGGTCAAGCGATTCGGTGGCCTCGATATTCTGATCAACAATGCCGGCATTGGCGGCTTCGCGAAGATAGCCGACCAGTCGCTTGAGGAGTGGCGCAGCATCATTGATACCAATCTGTCGGGTGTCTTTTACTGCTGTCGGGCGGCCATTCCGCACCTCCGCCGGCGCGGCGGTGGCTTCATTATCAATATCAGTAGTCTCGCGGGCAAGAATGCGTTTCCGGAAGCGGGTGCCTACTGTGCTTCGAAGGCTGCCCTGAATATGTTCAGCGAAGTGCTGATGCAGGAGGTGCGATACGATGACATTCGGGTCAGTTACGTGATGCCGGGCTCGGTGACGACGGCCTTTGATGGCGGACGAGCGCAGGCCGGCTCCGATTGGAAGATGACGGCCGAAGACATTGCCGAAGTTGTGCTCGACATCGTATCCATCAACCGCCGGACTCTGGCAAGCCGCGTAGAGATGCGACCGGCGAAGCCGAAGAAATGAGCCCGTGACGGACACTACGGCTGGACGAAACCATTAAGGTTGCGCAACTGGATTCGATCCTCGAACCTTCAGCTCGGTGTTGCGGGTTTACCGTTCCGATAAGATTTCCGTTAACTGCTCGACATCAATATTAGCGCCGGAGACGATCGCGACTGCGGTCTGGTCGGCGACGTTCACTGCTCCTTCGAGCAGGGCGGCCACCGCTGCGATGCCTGCGCCTTCGGCGATCAACTGCTCGTTTGCTACAAGGCCGCGGATGCCTTGACGTAGGCCGCCCTCGCTCACGACCACTGTGTGATTAACGAGGCGCTCGACGATCGCGAACGTGATCGTGGTTGAGTCCAAATTACCACTTAGGCCGTCGGCGATTGACTCGCCGACGACAATTTCGGTAATCCGGCCAGTCGCCAGGCTGGTTCTGAAGGGGTGTGACGTCTCGAGCTCGACGCCAACCACCTCCATCTGCGGCGCTGTGGCCTTGGCAGCGATGGCGATTCCACTCAGGAGCCCACCACCGCCAGTCGGCACCAGGATCCAGTTTGCATCCGGCGTTTCCTCTAAAACCTCTAGCGCGATCGTTCCAGCGCCCGCGATGATGTCGGGGTGGCTGTAGGGCGAGATGTAGGTAGCGCCGGTTTCCGTGGCGAATGTCTTTGCTAGCCGCTCTGCGTCGTCGTAGGTCGGCGCCGCATCGCGCAAGTCGGCGCCGTGGCGGCGGATCCCATCGCGTTTGGTTTTCGGTGCGTCATGCGCGGTGAACACCGTCAATTCGACGCCGAGGCGCTCGGCCGCCCATGCCATGGCTCGCCCGTGGTTGCCGGCCGATGCAGTGACGACGCGCGGCGCGCCACCAGAACGCTCAAGCAACGCCGCAAGCGCGTTGACTGCACCGCGCAGCTTGAAAGAGCCTGTTGTTTGCAAACACTCGGTTTTTAATAGGATCCGCCCGCCAGTGATTTCTGAGAGCCACGGTGATGGAGTCAATGGCGTCCGACGGATGTACGCCGCGATGCGATCCCGTGCCACCGTGATGTCATCGAGCGTAATCGACATGTGGGTGCCGCGATTCTATACTTTCAGGGCGCGTGCGGTCGGAGAGACTCATGCTACTGGAAAGCCGGGCGGTCGAGCCGTTTTTCAAGAACGGATTCGTACTGGGATGCGAGGTCTCGAAGGAAGGCGTTGTCATCGACCCCGGCGACGAGATGGACGATCTACTGGCCATCGTTGAGCGGGCCCAACTAACCATCAAGTACATTTTACTGACTCATGCCCACGTTGATCACGTGACCGGGGTCGCGAAGGTCAAGGCAGCACTCGGTGCTCCAGTCTGCTTGCATCGAGATGACTTGTTTTTGTACAACGAAGCCGTGCAACAGGGCGCGCTGTTCGGCCTACGGGTCGACCCGCCGCCACCGATCGACCACTATTACGACGGGCCAGGTCCATGGCGTTTCGGTGACTATGAGGCGGTCGTGCATCACACGCCGGGCCACTGTCCGGGCGGGGTCTGCCTTCAGGTGGGGCAGGCCGGCACGGTCGGGCGGATGTTGTTTGTCGGCGATACCCTTTTTGCCGGGTCGATTGGCCGCACCGACCTGCCAGGGGGCGATCATGCACTCCTACTAAGGTCGATCAAGGACGTGTTATTGCCGTTCGGCGACGAAGCCGAAGTCTACCCCGGCCACGGCCCGAAAACGACAATCGGGCAAGAGCGCCGGACGAATCCGTTCCTCGTCGGTGCGACCTGATGTTCCTCGGCCTTTGGACTTGTCGCTGGTCTCTGCCTAGGGACAACAGATCAACAAGAACTAGGACGCTCATTCCTCAGACACCGTTAGTTCGATGCGGCCGAGGCGTAGCGTGTCACCCGAGGCGAGCACCTTGCGCCTGACCTTCTGGTCGTTGACGAAGGTGCCGTTTGTACTATCGAGGTCTTCCACCTCGAGACGATCGGTCGTGCTGATGAGGCGGCAGTGCAAACGGGAGACAAGAGTGCGGTCGAGCGTGAAGTCTGCTGTCGGGGCGCGGCCGATCGTCTTCATCCCGTCTGGCATAATCCGGAAGGTGAGTAATTCGTTACCGTCCGACTCCACCGTGTGCAGTACCCACATCAACTGACGCCCGTTCAGGCTTCCTTGATAGCTGAGATTAGATCGAGAACCGCCTTTTTACCGTCGCCGAAGAACATCAGTGTGTTATCAGCGGCGAAGAGTGGATTCGGAATGCCGGCGAAACCGGGATTCAAGCTACGCTTGATGACGACGACGGTGCGCGCTTTATCCACCTCAAGAATCGGCATGCCGGCGATTGGACTAGACGGGTCAGTGTTCGCAACTGGATTGACGACGTCGTTGGCGCCGATGACGATGGCGACGTCGGTCTGAGCGAAAGTGGGATTGATCTCGTCCATCTCACGAAGCTTGTCGTAGGGGATGTTGGCTTCGGCTAGGAGGACGTTCATGTGGCCCGGCATCCGGCCGGCTACCGGATGAATCGCGAATTCCACCTCGGTGCCTTGCGACTCGAGCAAATTCGCAAGGTCGCGGACAGAGTGCTGGGCTTGTGAGACTGCCAGGCCGTAGCCGGGCACGATGACCACCCGGCGCGCCATGTCGAACAGCATTGCGACTTCCTCGGGCGACGCCGATTTGACCCGCCCTCCGTAGACTTCATCCGCCGATGCGCCGGCTTCGGCTTTCGGTCCGATCGCCCCAGTAAGGACGTTGGTCACTGACCGGTTCATCGCCTTGCACATGATCCGTGTGAGAATCAGGCCGGATGCACCGACGAGCGACCCTGTAATGATCAACGCATTGTTGTCGAGGACAAATCCGGTCGAGGCCGCCGCCAGTCCTGAATATGAGTTGAGCAGCGCGATCGCAACCGGCATGTCAGCCCCGCCGACAGGGATGGTCAGCAGCACGCCGGCGATCGATGCGAGGGCGACGACCACCCAGTAAAGATTCGTCGCCGTCGGGTCAGTCACGATCATGACGCCCACTCCGAGGGCACCCAGTCCGATCAGCAGGCTCACGAACTGCTGGCCAGCGAAGTGAATCGGTTTGCCGGGTAGGACTAGCCCCTGCAGCTTGTCGAAAGCGACGAGACTGCCGAAGAAGGTGACGCTGCCGATGATACCGCTGACGACCGTCGAGACCGTCATCCGAGTGGTTGGGTCGGTTGCGTCGAGGAACACCGCACCGGCGACAAAGACCGAGGCGCCGCCGCCGAAGCCGTTCAAGAGCGCAACCATCTGTGGCATCGCCGTCATCTGAATCTTCAGCGCGAGCGTTGCGCCGATCCCACCGCCGATAACGACGCCGGCGAGGATTACGCCAATTCCCTGCACGCCAGCTCCGAAGACCTCGCGGCTCGCCAGCGTGGCGATTATTGCCAGCAGCATGCCGGTTGCACCGTAGAGATTGCCGCGCACGGCGGTGCGCGGATGGGTTAGCCCTTTGATACCGAGGATGAACAAGACCGACGCCGCGAGATATGCCAGATTGGTAAGAGCCGAATCCAAAGCGTCAATCCTTCTTCCTGAACATTTCGAGCATGCGATGGGTCACGAGAAAGCCGCCGACGACGTTGATGGCGGCCAGCACGAGCGCGGAGAAACCGAGTGCAGTTGTCAGCGTGCTTGACGACGCAGCGGCGACCATTGCGCCGATGATCGTAATGCCTGAGATCGCATTTGAGCCTGACATTAGCGGTGTGTGCAGTAGTGGTGGGACCTTTGTGATGATCTCGAAGCCGACGAACACCGCGAGCATAAAGATGGTGAGGAGCGGGATAAGCGCGTCCATTAGGAGCCGGCCCTTTCGCTATCGACCGCCGGAGTGAGGGTGTCCAGCAGCTCGCGCACTCTAGTGTTGACCACCGCGCCATCGCGCGATATCAGTGTGTCGCTCGTGATCTGATCCTCCATATCGCAGACGAGCATGCCATCGTTGATGAGGTGGAGCAGGAACGTTGTGATGTTCTTCGCATACATCTGGCTGGCGTGATACGGCACGCTCGCGGCCAAATTGGTCGGACCAAGCAAGGTGACACCGTTGTGCACTACCGGCTGGCCAGCTTTGGTTAGTTCGCAGTTGCCGCCCTGTTCGGCTGCGAGGTCGACGATGACCGAGCCGGGCGCCATGCCGTCAACCATTGCTTTAGTGATAAGTGTCGGCGCCTTCTTCCCGGGTACCAGCGCGGTCGTCACGACCACATCGGCGCCGGCGATTACTTTAGCCATTGCTTCTTGCTGGCGCCGATAAAACGCTTCATCCTGAGCCTTAGCGTAACCACCCTTATCCTCGGCATGCTCGGTCTCGAGATCGAGCTCGACGAACTTGGCACCGAGGCTCTCAACCTGTTCCTTGACTGCCGGACGGACGTCGTAGGCCTCAACGTTAGCCCCGAGCCGGCGGGCGGTGGCGATTGCCTGCAAGCCGGCGACGCCCGCGCCTAGGATGAGAACATGTGTCGGCTTGAGTGTCCCGGCGGCGGTCATTAGCATCGGGAACATGCGGGGCGCTGCCTCCGCTGCCAGCAGCACGGCCTTATAGCCGGTCACCGTGGCCATCGACGAAAGTACGTCCATGCTCTGCGCGCGCGTGATGCGCGGAATGAGCTCCAGCGAAAACGCGGTCACGCTGCGCTCGGCCACCGCCTTGGCGGCGTCGAGCGCGGTGAGCGGCTCCGAGAGCCCGATGATGAACTGACCCTGTCGCATAAGACCGAGATCGGCTCGGCCGGCCTTCGGATTTGCGCCGAGGGGACGAACTTGGAGCACGACGTTCGCTTCGGTAAACACCTGCTGTCGGTCACTCGCCAACCGCGCGCCCTTCTCGACGAAGGCCGCATCAGGGAACCCGGCGGCACCGCCCGCTACGGGTTCGATGAGGACATCGAGGCCTGCTTTGGTGAGTAAGGAGACTACCGAGGGGACGATCGCCACGCGCCGTTCGCCTGGGAACGTTTCTTTGGGAATTCCAACAATCATGAACTCGTAATCTCACACATGACGGGTTGATTTATTCCAATCTGCCATTCTGTTCATCTCCGGGTTCGAGGATGTCACCCGTCGTTTGCGCATCAACGTCGTGGTTCCATGACCTCACGCAGCTTCTCGCCGAGTGCAGCGATTAACTCTGCGCTGACCGTCCGCTTTGTGAGCGTGGGGTATTCATCGACTTCACCAGTTACGGCCGGGACCAGTAAATGGTTCAGGTTGTCAACACGGACCAATTCGGTCTCTACTCGACGATCGCGCGCCAGACCCATTTCGACCAATCGGTCCGCATGTCTTGGAACGATTTGTCGGTCGAGATCGCCGTGGGCGACGACCATCGGTTGACGCAAGTCCTGAATGACGTCAGCTGGCCAGAAGTTGAGGTAACTTGCAAACCATGGTGCGGGCTGCGTGCGCATTTCAGGCGGAATCTTATCCCAGCCAACGCCCGTCATGACCGCGTCGTGAATGCGCCGCTGTAGTTCCATCTTCATCAGCCGTTCCTCGTCGCTGATCTCTGTGCGCGCGAGCATCTGTTCCTGCTGTTCAAGGACGAACTCCGCGCCGCGCGTCGACGGGACGCCCAGGAGTCCGAGCGCCGCAATCCGCCGTTCCTTTGACGCGGCCAGCATCGCGGTCCAGCCGCCTATGTCGTGTCCGACGACGGCGATGCGTCGGTCATCCACGTCATCCCGATCGCGCAGATAGCGAACAACCGACCGCACATCCTCGGCGTACTCCAACAGCGTCGCACCTTCGATCCGGCCGCCGCTTTGGCCGATGCCCCGGTTGTCGTAGCGGATGACGATGAAGCCCTGGTCGGAAAGGCCGCCCGCTAGATTGCCGTAGATTGGCACTCCCGAATACGTTTCGTCGCGATCGGTTGATTCCGGGCCAGGTACGAGGATGACAACCGGCCACTCACTATCGTCGTCGCTATTGTTCGCTTCCGGTAAGGCCGTATCGGGCGGCTTGGGGATGGTGAGTGTCGCCGCCAGGTTGAAGCCCGATGCGGGGATATAGAGGTCTTTGTCTCGTTCGTTCCGGACGCTTTCCTGCCGCGCCGACAGCGAGACGATGTCCTGCCTTGCGATGTCGAGCGCCATCGTTGGCATACTGACCCGGAGTAGCCGGTGGCCGGCGTCTGACCAGATCTCGGCATCGAACGGGTTGCCGCGAGTGAGAAACGTCACGAAATGCCTGTGCGCTTCGATCGTGCCGGCGCTTGTGGCGATGCGTTGCTCGGTTGTGCGATTTAGCCTGACGGTAATCTCGGCTTGCGGTGCGATGTAGGCTGGAATAGTCGTGCCCGCCTCGGCTGTCGATAAGCGTATTGCGAGCGCTTCGTAGGATCCGAAGAAGTTGGTCGGCAGCACGACAGTATCTGCCGAAATCGGATCTACCTTGTCATACGTCTCGTTATTTTCACGGATTTCGCTCACCGCGCTAGTGTCCGTGAACGTCGCCTGCACGCCGTATGGTTGGCCGCCGAGAACGGCGTCGATCGACAATGCCTGCGGTCGCCACGCATCATCGTAGCGCATCTCGAACTGCCGGATGGTCAAGTCGATCGGGCCCGCCACGCGACCCGTCGAGCTTATCGTCCAGCCTAAGTCAGTCTCCTCTACGCGTATCTCCTCGGTGCCCACATGCGTAAGCTGAAAGAAGACGCTGAACGTGGATTGACCCGGGGTCGGGCTGGGACTCGACTGCGTGGTAGCCGCCAGTGGGCACATTGCCGCCGCCAAGACGGCGACCGTACAATACCCTAGCGCGCGCATCGCCCCTCAGCATACCATTCCGCGTACGCAAACCAGTTAGCTCGCATGTTGGACGCAAGACTAATCCAGTCCTACGAGAAACTTCGCGAAACGGCCGGGCTCGTCACACTCGCCGGTCGTGGCACGGTCGTGTTGACCGGCGGCGATCGCGCGTTGTACTTACAGGGGCTGCTCACAAACGACATTGCAGCGCTAACGGCCGGTACAGGTTGCTACGCTGCCTACCTCACCCCGCAGGGACGGATGATCGCTGACATGCGGGTGTTCGAAATTGGGGACCGGATGTTGTTGGACGTCGACCGCAAGATCGCCGACACACTAACGTCGCGGCTGTCGATGCTCGTGTTTTCGGAGAATGTCCAGGTCATCGATGAATCCGCGGCCTGGTATCGGGTCGGTGTGCGGGGACCCGAAGCGGCAGCACGCGTAGAGGAGATATTGACGTCGACCGGATTGGCGTCGGACTCGAAGACGCTGATCGCCTATCGGGATCTCAACAACGGATGGTGGACGCTTGATGGAGAGCCATTATTGGCTGCGAGCAACGACGAGCTGGGTGTTCCGGGGATCGATCTGTGGATTTCGAGCGTTCATGACGAGCACCTAAATGCCCGGCTCAATGGAGTGGGCCTCGAGCTGGCGCATCCGGCTGCGGTGGAAGCGCTCCGGGTGGAGGCAGGCACGCCCCGGTTCGGAATCGACATGGATCAGGACACGATTCCACTCGAAGCCGGAATCGAGACGCGTGCCATCAGCGAGACGAAGGGCTGCTACGTTGGGCAGGAGGTTATCATCCGTATCTTGCATCGCGGCAAGGGACGCATCGCACGGCGTTTGGTTGGCTTAACGTTCGCGAAGAACCTTACGACAGCACCAGCCGCGGGCAGTCTTATCTATCTTGGCGACGAAATGATCGGCAAAGTGACGAGCGCGGTCCGGTCGCCACGGCTCGATCGGCCAATCGCGCTGGCCTACATACAGCGTGAGCACGCGACGCCCGGAACGCGTGTCGAGACCGGCAGCGGCCCGGTGCGGGCCGCTGCCGAGGTCACGGTGTTGCCGTTCCCATCTTCACCAATTTAACGATCAGTGCTGCGTCAGCAGGGGGAAACTCGAGCGCGGCTAGCTTTCGTCGCTCGACCCACCGGATCGACTGATTGAGCGAAGAGCGTGGCTCACCTTTCAGCCGGCAGCGATAGAAGTGGAGGCGCACGACCCGGTCGGGATAGGCGTGCTCGATGCGGTCGAGCTCCTTACCTACCTCAATGTCGACGTCGAGCTCCTCAAGCATCTCCCGCCGCAGCGCGTCCGTGAATGATTCGCCCGGCTCAAGTTTGCCGCCAGGAAACTCCCAGCAACCCGCCAGATGCCCGACGGCAGCACGTTGCGTCACGAGAAAACGGCCGTGTTCTTCGATAACTGCGGCTACAACGACGATGGGTACGTCACTCATTTCTTGCGTTGTCCGGCTAGTCGTCCGTCAATCGGGCCAGTGCGACAGATATGGGCTAAAGGGCAGGGTCGGCATTGAGGCCGGCGCGCTGTGCAGACGGTCGCACCGAAATCCATGAGGCCTTGGTTGAAATCAAACACATGTCGCCGTGGCAACAGGCCCTCCGACAGCTTCCAGAGGTGGCGTCGCAATGCGTGGCTACGCGGGTCACCAGCGCCAACAAACACCCGGTACATTACCCGCGCGACGTTGGTGTCGAGAATCGCTGCCCGGCGGCCGAAGGCGAAGCTCAGGACCGCGCCGGCCGTGTAGGCACCGATTCCCTTGAAGGACCGGAGCGTTGCTTCGTCGTTAGGCAGGGTACCGCCATATTGCGCCACAGATTCGCGGGCAATGGCGTGCAGTCGCCGAGGTCGGATGTTGTATCCGAGTGGATACCATATGCGGATGACGTCGCGAACCCGCGCCGCAGCTAGAGCCTTCAGTGTCGGATACTTTTTGAGAAACTGCTTGTATTTCGGAACCACCCGATCGACCTGTGTCTGTTGCAGCATGATCTCCGATACGAGAATGCGGTAGGGATTTCGTGTCCGGCGCCAGGGGAGATCGCGGCCGTGTTTTCGGTACCAGGCGAGAAGCCGCCGCCGGAACTCCTGTCGAACGATCGGCGCTGGTAGGGCCAAACGCGACGTTCTATCGTCAGCGGGCATGGCGTTCGGTGGGCACTCGGCAAGCCAACCGCGGCACTATAATCAGGGCGTGTCGATTTACACTCGTACCGGAGACGCCGGAGAAACTGGTCTCTTTGATGGTACCCGGGTGTCGAAATCCGATCCTCGAGTTGAGGCCTACGGTGACATTGATGAGCTGAATGCGGTGCTCGGTCTCGTACGTGCACACCTGACCGAGCCGGATTTGATCGAGATCGTTGCGCACTTGCAGCGTGACCTCTTTGCTATCGGTGCTCGGTTGGCCGATCCGGGGCAGCGGATCGCCGAACGCGTCACCAAGGTTGACCTCGGCGTTCGCGCAGTGGAACAGCTGGAATTGTGGATCGATCGTCTCGATGAAGAGTTGCCCGAAATGCGGAGGTTCATTTTGGCCGGCGGGACACCGGCCGGTGCCGCGCTGCATCTGGCGTGCGCGGTCTGCCGCCGCGGGGAGCGCCGGATTGTCGCGCTGGGAACCGGTGCTGTCGAGCGGGCGGTGCTGACCTACGTCAACCGGCTGTCCGATTTGCTCTTCACGCTCGCTCGGGCCGTGAACGCACGTGCACAAAGGCCCGAAGTGGAGTGGTGATTGCTCAACTCGCCCGAGTCGTGTCATCCCGCTCCATGAGATCCAGCTTAATGCGATCGAAGATCCGTCGCGCCAACTCCTGAGAGATTCGTTCCCGGATGGCCCCGCATTCCACAATCGTCGTGCCGTCAAGAGTCTCGATGGCCACATCCCATCGATCGTGTGCGATGTCCTCCGGACGATCCTTGAACGCCGTCGGTGTTGCCGGTGCCGACAACTGAAACCGGATTGACTCGTATACGGCGAGCGGCGTGCCGTTGATAAGTACACGTACGGCCGTGATGCGCTGCTTGTCGATCGTCGCGTCACCGTAGGAGAAGGTGTCATCGTCCTCGCTGAAAAGCGTCATGTCCGTGTTGGACGGTAGCTCGGCGATGATTCGGCGGCCGTGCTCCTGCTCGCGCAGGTGCTGTGCCCTCCGGCGTTGACGAAATGTGTGAAGCGCTGTCCCGAGACTCGCCGCCGTGACGAGTAGCAGGACGGCGAGAGTGGCGGCGATGAGATCGCGCATCGGTATGAGCCTTGAGCCTAGATGCCGCTCGCGCTCGTCTCGGTTGCAACTACCGAAGCGAGGCGTGTTTTCTCGGCGTCGGTCAGACGGTGGCGTTCGGTCATGGGGTCGAAATCACACGCGGCGATCTTTTCGATCGTCGCCGTGTAGAATCGGATGATCAGTTGTAAAACAAATGTGCGGTCGGCGGGCAATCGGCCGTCCAGAATTTCGAGTTGCGCCTCGCCCGCTCGGCGCTTCGCGTCAGCCCGGCCCGCCAAGTCCCGCACCAGCGCCTTGAGGGCCTGGCTGGCCTGTGCACGGCCGAGGTCTTCTTGCAAGGTCGCTTCGGTCACGCCGTGCATCGCCATGTCGTCGGCGGCCAGATAGACGAGGCCCTTCTGGCCAGTTGCGAGGTCTTTCCGGAGATCGCGCAAGACGTGGCCGACGTACGCGAAGAGGCCGAGGTTGTGGCCGCAACCCCGAAGGTCGAAGTTCGGCGGGACATGGAAAATTTCATCAGTAGCCTGTTCCGCTGTGATCAGGTAGAGATAAACGGTCGTTGGCGCGACCGTCGCGCCGCGGGCGTAGTGAAGAAAGTCGTTGAAAGTCTGGAACCGATTGCGCCGGAGGTCCTCTTCCATGGCATCGAAAAAATCACTCCAGAGCGAAGGTTCGACCGGGAACCTGGCGACACTCCGTGCAAACGCGTCCAGAACTTCGGTCGCGCGTGGCTCTTCAGCAGCGACGATGTCAGCTGGGTTCGGCGGCCGACCGACCATCGCCGCGGAAACCATGCGCCGCCACGCGGCGAGAATCTGTCGCTCGTGCGGTACGGTATCTCGATCAAGGCCTTGAGAGAGGACGGCGTCGACGCGATCGTCGACGAGTCGCATGACGGCATACAGCCCGCAGAACGCCCGGTAGCGCTCGATATCGGTGAAGAAACAGCTCGCGCGGTAGAGGTTGTTGAGGTCCTTCGCGGCGATCGTTTCGGCGCTGCCGTCGGCACCGGTCAGTGAGCCTGGACGCCACACCGGTCGCGGTGTACGGGTCATGCTGGGGGGCTCCACGCGGTCGAAACGTCGGGTCGGCCGAGGCTCGACCGCAACAGACTCCAGAGAAATTGTAGGCGCAGTGAATGATGTCTGGGTTCGGCATGGCCAATGAGCCCCATGAGTTGGCCAGCCCAGCTGTCGTTGCGCGCGGCGCGCGCAACGACAGCCTCTAGCAGCCGCTGGTTCCCGTGAACATGCTGCAGGACTCGGCCAATCCAGAAGTCGAACGCGAATCGCCGCCGCCACGCGCGCTCGTAGCTGCATAGCGCTGCACCTGTTGCGCGCCAGTCGGCGCTGGCAATTGCCCGCTGAGCTGCCTGGGCCGCCAGGAGACCGCTCGTGAGAGCGTTGTGGATGCCGTGTCCGGTGAACGGATCGACGAATCCGGCCGCGTCGCCGACGAGCAGAACGCCGTCGGCCACGGTTCGGCGCCTCAGGCTGGCGGAGGGCAACTGCCAGCCCGTCAAGTCGCTGGCGCTGGAAAGGTCGATTCGTGAGCCAAGCATCCGCGTCAGATGCTGGCTCAACTCGCCTCTTGTCAGCCGGTCACGTGCGTCGAAGACACCGATGCCAACATTAGCCCGGTGCGGTGACACAGGTACGATCCAGCAGCAGCCGCGTTTGAGCAGGCCGTCGGTGATCACCTCGAACCGTGGTGTCGTCGACGCGTGGTCGGCATAGGCGCGCAGTGCAACGCTGTAACGGCGCGGCGGGCTGGCGGTCGCCGCCAGGCCCCGGCCGGCCGCGACGCGACTGAACGTACCGTCAGCGCCGATGATGACAGGGGCAAGATAGGTGGTGTGGCCGCCGCCCTGCCTTACCTTCAGCACGTTCACCCGCCGGCTGGCGTCCCACTCGGTCCGCTCGAGTTGGTGATCCTCCAGCAGTTCGGCGCCGCAGCGTTCGGCGTACCGGGCAAGGCGCTCGTCGAGGATGCGCCGTGGCAGGATGCGCCATACGTGCGTCTGGCCACGTCGGTCGCAAAAATTGCCGCCGGCGTGGAGGCCACTGCCCGTGGTGAAGTTACACCCTTCGACGACGTGCGCGTCGGGGGCCAGCTCGTCCAGACTTGTGCCGAGCGCCGCCAGTGCTGAGGCGACCTCCGGCAGGAGCACGTCCCCGCAGACCTTGTCGCGGGGAAATCGTTGTGCTTCAAGTAGCAGGACGTGGCAGCCTAGTCGCGCGAGCGCCGCTGCAGCGGCGCTGCCGGCCGGGCCGGCACCGACCACGATGACGTCGGCATCCCACGTCGAGGATGAAGCGAGGTGTGGCATCCGGGAACGACTGCGCATTAGAGGGAAAGCCGCGCTCGAGTCTCCCATGATTC
>DBHR01000070.1 GCA_002296225.1 Acidobacteria bacterium UBA823
AACCTTCACCGACGTGGTCGCTTGACGACCACCTACCGTAACCTGCACCCCATAGGTACCGGGCAGCGCCCGCGGGCCCGGTGGCGAGCCACCAAACCCACCCTGCCCCGTCAGCGGCACCGGCGGCTCATGTCTCAGGTCCCAGTTAACACGATTGAGACCCACTGAACCCGGGGCGTCCAACGTACGGATAACCTCGCCCGCCCCATCCTGGATCGTGACCTCCACAGCGTCCTCTCCATCGACTTCATCATTCAGAAAGTAATGAATCAGAGCACCCTCTGGCGGATTTTGTGCAATGAACATCTTGTGACCGGTGTTGCCCTTATGGTTGTTGATGCGATAGCCGACCGCGTCGCGAACATCGAAAAGGTGTAGGTTCGACGCAAGCACTCCCTCGCTCAGTTTCTCAAGTGGGGTCATGTCGTCGAGCACCCAGATGCTCCGACCATGCGTGCCAAGAATGAGGTCATTGTCTCGTGAATGGATCGCAATGTCGTCGACCGGTACCGTCGGCACTGCTCCCTTGATCTGATGCCATTCTTCACCTCTGTTGATTGTGATGTAAGCGCCAAACTCACCGCCGAGCACGAGCAAGTTCTCGTTCCGAGGATGCTCACGAATGACATTCATCGTGTGCCCGTCGGGTATATTCGAAGCAAGCGACCGCCAGCTGTCACCGGAATCCTCACTGACATAGACGTACACGCTATAGTCGTCACTACGGTGGCCGTCCATCGTGGCATACACTCGGGTATCGGCATGATAGGACGCTTGCACCCGGCTGACATAGGTTCCCTCCGGTAAGTCGGGAATCAACCCAGCCACTTCCTGCCAACTTGTGCCCCCATCCTGGGACACCTGCACATTTCCATCGTCCGTACCAACGTAAAGCACACCTTCGCGCCGTGGCGATTCACTGATAGAGATGATCTGGCCAAAAGTGGAAATCCCATCATGGCGTGACGGGGTATCATCCGTCACTTCAACTCCCATGATGGGCATCTCATCTCGATCCTGATCCTTGCTCAGGTCATCGGTCGTAGTCCATGTATCACCACGGTCGGTCGATTTGAAGAGCCGATTGCCACCGTAATAAATCGTTTGTGAGTTATGCGGCGAAATAAGAATCGGGCTGTTCCAGTCAAAGCGATAACGCTCGCTTTCGTCCTCCGGTTCGGGTCGAATCGATTTCCGCTCACTCGTTTCCAGATCGAGACGTGACACATTACCGTTTTGCGACTCCACATAGACTGTGGTCGGATCATTTGGATCCACCTGTGTATAGAAGCCGTCGCCGCCGCCGACCCTAAACCAGTCCTCGTTGGTGATACCGCGACGGTAGAGTGTCCGTACTGGCCCACCCCAGCTGCCGTTGTCCTGTAACCCGCCGTAAATGTTATAGGGCGTCTCCATGTCGTAACCGATTTCGTAAAACTGACCGAGAGCCATGGTGTTCACAAAGTCCCAAGTTCTCCCTCGGTCGTACGAGTAATGCACACCACCGTCAGAGCCAGCAAGCATGTGGTTCGAGTCGGCTGGGTTGATCCAGAGCGCGTGAAAATCCCCATGGATTGTCTGAACCCAATCATCGACGAACGTCTTTCCACCGTCCTGTGAGTAGACCATCCGCGCACCAGCTGCCCAGATGCGTTGATCGTTCAAAGGGTCGATGCGAATTTGGCTGTAATACATCGGACGTGGATTAGTGTCGCTCATGCGCGTCCACGACTCTCCACGGTCGTCAGACCGAAACATCCCTCCGTTGGCATTCTGCACGACGGCGTAGACGATGCGAGGGTCAGAGCGATAAATGTCGAGGCCGACCCTCCCAGTGATTCCGTCGGGTAGGCCATCAGTCAACCGCCTCCAACTCTCACCGCCGTTGGTTGTCTTATAAATTCCGCTGCCCGGCCCGCCGCCGCTGAAACCGAAGGCGGTTCGGCGCCGCTGGTAGGACGCCGCATACAGCGTCCCAGGGCTAACCGGGTCCATTGCGACATCGGTCATGCCTGTGTCGCGGTCAATAAAGAGGGTGTTCGTCCAGGTCTGCCCGCCGTCGGTGGTCTTATACAGCCCGCGGTCGTCATTCGGGCCCCAAAGATGACCCGTGGCAGCGACATAGACGACCTCTGGGTTAGTAGGATGAATAACTATGCGCCCGATGTGCAGGGTATCCTCGAGACCAACGTTCGTCCAACTGTCACCACCATCGGTCGATTTGTAAACTCCGTTTCCCCAAGACGAACTCTGACGGTTATTCGATTCCCCCGAGCCAACCCACACGATGGAAGGGTCGGAGGGCGCGACCGCGATGTCACCGATGCTGCTGACTGGCTGTTCGTCGAACACCGGCTCCCACGTGACACCGTTGTTGGTGGTCCGCCAAACACCAGCCGAGGCCGTGGCAGCGAATACGATGTTGGGGTCCGCCTCGACCACAGCAAAATCGTTGATGCGGCCACCCATATTCGCGGGCCCGATATTCCGCCACTCAAGTTGATTAACAAAGTC
>DBHR01000106.1:0-9467 GCA_002296225.1 Acidobacteria bacterium UBA823
AAATTGCGGCCAGCATAAGTCCGAGCATTCCCGCTGGGAACTCGGTCACGATGAAGTGGGGCAGGATGCGGTCGGTTTGGACCCTTCCATCGAGGGTGAAAGCTGAAACATCCCCCGGTGCGTAGCTGGTGTAGTACACCCAGAGCATCACGCCAATAAGCAGGAACAGGATGAACTGCGTGAAGATCACGATGCCGCTCACTACTAAAGCGGCTCTGGCGTCGCGCGGCGTACGACTGCAGAGGTAGCGCTGCACCATTAGCTGGTCGGTACCGTGAGTCGCGGTGGTTAGAAAAGCACCACCGATGACTCCGGACCAGAAGGTGTAGTCGCGAGAAAGGTTCCAGGTGAAGTCGAACACTTGGAACTTACCGGCTTCATTCGCGGCCTGGGACACCTCGGCCCACCCACCTGGAATCCGGTCGAGGAGGATGAGTGCGGCCAACCCGGTGCCAATCAAGTAAACCCCAAGCTGAACAACGTCGGCCCAGATCACTGCTGACATGCCACCGAGGAACGTGTAGGCGATGGTCACAATGGCTATGGCCAGCACGGATAGGGCTAGCAATGATGTTGTCGGTTCAAGTTGGGGAAGCCAGCGCCCCGCTAACAGTTCTGTGCCAGGGATGACCAGTAGCAGCGCAGCCAAGACAAGTCCGGTGGCAAAGAGGCGAAAGCCATCGGCGAGGCTTCGGGTGAACAAAAACAGTGCCGAGGCGAGTCGGCGAACGTTGTTGCCAAAACGATGGCCGAGTATTTGATAAACGGTAAGGATCTCGCCCCGAAAATATGCCGGGATAAAGAGAATGGTGACTGCGATTCGGCCGATGAGGTAACCAATGACGAGTTGGAGAAATGTTAAGTTGGCTCCGTAAGCGAAGCCAGGGACGCTGATAAGACTGACGGTGCTAGTTTCTGTAGCGACGATCGAGCCCATGATCGCCCACCACGGAATCCGTTGGCCTGAGATGAAGTAGTCGCGTACGTTACGTTGGGCACGGGAGAAGTAGGCGCCGAGAAGGACGGTCCCGAAGAGGTAGCCGGCGAGGACGGTGAGATCAATTACGCGCATCGGAGTCGTCTAGATCGTCCCCGCGGACACGCGTACCGTGAGGCAGGCAGGGCTATTGTGATTCCGGGGCGACGGCGTCCAAGCGGAAGGCGCCCCTGGAAACCTCTGCAAGATAATTAATCTCGTGCTGCGCTGGGTCGGTCAAGCTGTCGTATGAAAAGAGTGCCACGCCATCGACGCGTTGTCGGCGTGCCGCTTGAATGTTGTTGATAGTCTGGCTGGGCGAGAGGCGGTACGCGTCGATGCCGGCCCAGACCTTGCTTGACGTGGCAATTTCGCGAATGGTCGCGATCTGTGTTTCAAAGATATCGGTGTCCTGCGTGTAGCCGATTGGGCAGGCGACATCGAGGAGGTGACCATCGAGCCACGTTCGCCAGTCCTGCAGTCTGCGGGTTCGCGCGTCAAATTCGTCAGGAACGAGTGCGGCACTGAACACCGCGGTCGGCCGCCTGGTTTTAACGACTGTACGTAATCGCATGAGGAGGGCCGTTAAACGAGAACGACGAAAGGCTGTCCACCGTTCGGGATAGTGGTCGGCGTAGTCAAATGGCTGATTACTGGAATCCAATTGAGATCGCGCGGCGACGGACAGGCGAGGCCGAACGTCGGCGCGAAGCTCGTCCATCGCAGTCCGGCTGTAGTCGAAGATGTTGTCCGGATAATACAGGGAGTCAAGATGCACGCCATCGACAGGGTACTTAGCGACCAGATTGGCTAGCACCCCTGCAGTATAGGCGGTGGCTCCGGCTGTTAAAGGGGAGAGGTAAAGCCCTTTAACGATCTCTGCATGCTCGCGAGTCCATCGCAAGAGCGTGCCGAGATACGAAGGGTTTCCTGGTTGAAGTTTCGCTAACTGGTCGGCTAGGTTACGAGGGACCATAAGCCACTCGGGGTGGCGATAAACAATGTGATTCCTGGATGCGGGCAGGTTGGTAGCGGTTGTTACGAGGTTCACATTGATCCAGGCGTGGACGCGGAGGGTATTGGCATGCGCGCATGTGATGAGCGCTTGGAGGGCGTCGAAGATGGGCATCGACCGTGGGTCTTCCGGGCCCGTTGGTTCGACGCCGTCACGTAAATACGAGTCAGCATGCCCGCGCACTTCTACGAGGAGCGTATTAAATCCATAGTCATGAGCGGTTTTGACGACTGCCTCGACCGTTGCAGGCGACGTGAGGGATGCGCGGGCAACCCAGAGAGCCCTAACCTCGTTAGCCTGCTGAGCGCTGACGTCGTTCGCCAGGATAAGTGCGCCAAGTAGCACCAAACCAGCTAAAGCGACGGTGAAGGGGTGTCGGACTGGCACGGAGAGTTATGTCGCTCCGAAACCTCCGACTGTATAAGGGGGCTAGCGCAATGTCAATGCAGCTATCAACTGTCGTCAAGAACGCGGCGGAGGTTGGGTTCGGCGTCCTCGTCAATGGCTACGCGGACCGACCCGCGAGCTTTTTTTAGGCGCTTTACGGCCTCCATATACGCTTCGCCGGTCTTTTGCATGAGGATGGCCGCCTTAATGTTCCAATGCGCCTGGCGCAAGAGGGCATCGGCGGAATTGTAGTCGAGCCCAGTTACCAGGCCGAGGATCCGGCGAGCGCGGTCACGGTGCTTCTCTGACCCGGTTTGCACGTCGACCATGAGGTTTCCGTAGGTCTTGCCGAGCCTCACCATCGGTATGGTCGTTAGCATATTCAGCACCATTTTCGTGGCGGTACCGGCTTTGAGGCGGGTCGAGCCGGCAATGACCTCCGCGCCGACTTCGGGTGCGATCGTGACGTCCACGAACGTCTGCAGTTCGGTGCCGGGCCAGCATGTTACGAAGATCGTTGTTGCACCGCCTTTCCGAGCGCGTGTGAGGCCGCCACGGACGAACGGAGTCATTCCGCTAGCAGAGATTCCAATGAGCGCATCGCGCTTAGCCGGTTGAAACCGCGCAACGGCGCGGACCCCGCCTTCATAGCTGTCGTCGAACGCCTCTTTTGATTGAAAGAAGGCGCCACGCCCGCCGGCCATGATCGCCTGCACGAGTTTCGATGACGTGCCAAAGGTAGGTAGCATCTCGGCTGCCTCGAGTACGCCGAGCCGCCCGCTCGTCCCGGCGCCGACGAAGGCGAGTCGGCCACCCTTGCGGAGGGCTTCGGTGACAAGATCGACGGCAATGGTGATACGGCCTCGTTCGCGATGGATCGCGCTGACGACCTTCCGGTCTTCAGCGATCATGAGATCGACGATGTCCGGGGTGGAAGCTTTATCGATTGCGAGACTAGCGGGGTTAATCGCTTCGGTTGGAAGGTCTTGCCACTTGGAACTAGAGGTCATAGCGAACGATTAATGGCGATTAACCCGGCGAATGCTATCGCTTGGCATGGCGCCTGTCAATCGTGCACTGAAATAGGTGAAAGCGTATTGGCGCATGTTAGGCTGAGGCGCGCCGGATTCCCCAGTTTCGCCAGAGAGCAAGTGCCAGTGGTGAGGTCCGTCATGGTCAAACAGGGCAACGCAACGGACACTAATCCGCGGAAATGGAAAATAGGACCGTGATGGAACAAGTGAAGCGCGGCGTTGTAAGTGCCAGCTGGCGTGGGGTTAGGGTGATGGTTTTGGCGGTCGCTGGAGGTCTCGCTTGCGGCGGGCTCGGGACGACAACCGAATCCAATGGCGATGGTTCGGGTCGACCGAATGTGATTTACATTTTAGCTGACGACTTAGGGTACGGAGATCTTGGCATTTATGGGCAGAAATTGATTGCCACACCAAACCTTGATCGACTTGCAGCCGAGGGCATGATGTTTACCCAGCACTATGCCGGTTCGACGGTTTGCGCTCCGTCTCGCGCGTCGTTGATGTCGGGTTTACATACAGGTCATACCGTGATTCGAGGTAATCGGGAGGTTCAGCCGGAGGGCCAGCACCCGATACCGGACAGCCGGATCACGTTGGCTGAACGCCTGAAGGATTTGGGTTACCGGACTGCTGGAATTGGTAAATGGGGTCTCGGTGCACCCGAGACTGAGGGCGTGCCGACGCGGCAGGGGTTTGATTATTTTTTTGGCTATAACGATCAGCGGGAGGCCCACTCTTACTACCCGGACCACTTGTGGCGGAACGAAGAACGGGTCGAGTTAAAGGGAAACCGAGCGGGGGGTCGGCGTACATATAGCCACGACCTCCTGGTCGACGACGTTCTACGGTTTATTCGGCAGGAAAAGGACGCTCCGTTTTTTCTGTACGTGCCGTTTACCATTCCCCACGCGGGGCTGGACGTGCCGGATGACTCGATGAAGCCTTATCTTGGCCGATTCGAGGAAGTGCCCTCGGAGGCGCAGGGGCGCTATATCTCGCAAATGACACCTCGCGCGGCGTTCGCTGGGATGATTTCGAGGCTTGACCGGGACGTCGGGCGCATCATCGGCCTCGTGGACGACCTAGGCCTGTCGGAGCGGACGCTGATCATCTTCACTAGTGACAACGGGCCCCATCAGGAAGGAGGAGCCGACCCAGAGTTCTTCGGGAGCAGCGGGGAATTGCGTGGCTTTAAACGTGACCTGTACGAGGGAGGCATCCGGGTGCCAATGATCGCACGTTGGCTTGGGACGGTGGCGGCGGGGACAGCGGCCGACCACGTGTCAGCATTTTGGGACGTGACGCCGACGCTGCTAGAGTTAGCGGGTGCTCCCATGCTTCACAACCTTGACGGCCTGTCGTTCGCGCCAACGTTGCGAGGCGAAACGCAGGAGGCGCACGACTATCTCTATTGGGAGTTCCATCCTTCGTACTACCATGACCAGGTATGGAAGCAGGCGATTCGCCTGGGAGATTGGAAGGGCGTTCGGCTTAGCGGCCTGGAAGGGTTGGAAGGGTCGATTGAGCTATACGATTTAGCGAGGGACCCCTCAGAGAGGCGGGACGTTTCCGGCAATCATCCCGACGTGATCACCCAGATTGCCCGCCTAATGCGTGAGGCGCATACACCATCGGAGTTATTCCCGTTTCCTGGAGAGCGCCGTGAGGACTCTGACCCGGCTCGGTGAACCACGCCGGCGTGCAAGTGTTGTGCTCGCCATTGGGGTGGCCCTGCTCTTGTTGTCGGGGGCTGGTTGCGTGCACCGTCAGGTGAACCAGGGCCCAGCGACGGAACGGCCGAACATTTTCTGGGTTATTGCGGAGGATATGGGCCCGGAGTTGGGCGCTTACAATCATCCAGCAGTGGAGACCCCGAATCTTGATCGACTCGCGGCGGAGGGTGTGCGGTATACCCGTGCGTTCACGACCGCGCCGGTTTGCTCGTCGAGCCGTTCGGCCTTCATGACGGGTATGTACCAGACGACGATTGGTGCACACAACCACCGATCCCACCGAGAGGACGCCTACACACTACCGCACGGAGTGCGTGTTATTACTGACCGGCTCCGCGACCTTGGATATTTCACGGCCAACCTCGTGCATCTGACTGAGAATGATGAAGAGCCGTACTTCCGCGGTACCGGGAAGACCGATTGGAATTTTCACTACGATGGCCAGCCTTTCGATACTGACCGGTGGAGTGAGCTGGTCTCAAGAGAGCCCTTCTATGCGCAGGTGAATTTCCCGGAGACGCATCGTGGACAGGAATGGGACTCGGCGCACGAGTACATCACACGGCCAGCGGATCCGGCTGCGGTGCGCATGCCGCCGTATTATCCGGATCATCCTGAGGCTCGTGCTGACTGGGCGCAATATCTCAATGCAGTCATGTCCCTAGATCAGAAAGTCGGATTCGTACTCGATCGACTTGAAGACGATGGGTTGGCGGACCGTACTGTGGTGATCTTCATGAGTGACCATGGACGGGCCATGGTGAGGGGGAAACAATGGCCCTACGACAGCGGCTTGCACGTGCCGCTGATCGTGCGGTGGCCCGAGGGCATCGCTGCGCCTGAAGGGTTCGAGGCTGGCACCGTGTCGGATCGCCTTGTTTCGGCGATCGACGTGTCAGCGACAACCTTGTCAATCGCGTCCGGCGGACCGCCCGCGGGAATGCAGGGACAGGTGTTCCTGGGTGTCCATGCCGACCCACCACGGGAGTATGTCTTCGGGGGACGGGATCGAGGGGACGAGACGGTCGATCGAATTCGCACGGTTAGAGACGCTCGCTATCGGTACATCAGGAACTATTACTCGGAGCAGGGGTTGTTGCAGCTTAATCGATACAAGGAGTTCAGCTACCCGATGATTCCACTCATGCGAGAGCTTGAGGCAGAGGGACGGCTCACGCCAATACAGGCGCAGTTGCTTGCGCCCACACGGCCGCGCGAGGAGCTCTACGACGTGGAGGTAGACCCGTACGAAACTGAGAATCTCGTGGACGACCCCTTGCGCGCTAAGGACCTGGGGCGATTGCGTGCAACGCTGGATACCTGGATCGTCGAATCGCAGGACCAAGGCCGAACCCCGGAATCGCTGGAGATTGTTGAGTATTGGGAGCGCCAAATGCGAGTGACCTACGATGCCCGGATTGCGTCGATGTTGGAACGCCGGAGTCGGCGACGTGAGGAGCGCTAGAGTGTCCGGGCGGTCATCTAGGTCTAGCCGACGAAATTTTATCAAAGGTGTGGCCACTGGTGCGGCCATTTCGACGGTTGGAGTTCGTGGCATTTTGGGCAACGTGGCACCAGAGCGGCTGCGTGATGACGGGCAAGTTGCGGGAGTTCGGTGGGAGCCGGTCTTTTCAGCTCCCCGGGATGTGACCCGCCCATGGCTTGGCGCGGGGCTATGGGCGAATCGGCTTCAGGATTGGCGGTTGGTCGACGGTCGAATTGAATCTCTGGCTGGCGGGCCCATGGACGCAGGTCGCACCGTCGCACTCCTTACGCACGAGGTCGGCCCCGGGCCGGGTTCTGGTCATTTCCGTGTGCGGAGCGGTTCGCTTGAGCTGAGCGGTCGGGGAGGCTTCGGGGGTTTTCTCGTGGGTGTTGGCGCCGGTGCGCTGGACTACCGGTCCGCCGCACTAGCGCAGAAGGCGTCGGGGGAGGGCGGTGGCTTCTGGTGCGGATACGAAGCCGATGGCCGAATACGATTCCGTGACCATACGAGTGAAGCTTACCCACTAGCTTTCGAGGTCCTTGAGGCAGAAGCGGGTATACCAGAGGAGTCGGTGCTGCGCCACTTGGACGAGGACGTTCTACTGCAGCTCGACATTGAGCCTGAAGGCAGGGGCGAGTTCATCGTTAGATTGACGGCGCTGGACGCTGAGACCGGCCTACTCAGGGCGGGTGCACTACGCAGAGGTGTTCCTGAACGGGATGTGCTGGGTGGTGTGGCGCTGGTGTCTTCGCCGCTGTTGGGAGGGCGCGCGCGTTTTTGGTTCGCGGATCTAATGAGCGGCGGAGACAAGATAATCGTACGGCGGAAGCGTGCTGAAGGCCCGATTCTCGGGACGATGTACTCGCTAAATCGGAATATTTTGAAGTTGTCCGCGCAGCTGATGCCCCTCGGTGACATGGAGCCACGGACGGTTCGTTTGGAGGTGCGCGTCGATGGAGGTCAATGGCGTGAGGTCGCACGGAGTCCTTGGGGAGTTGGGTATACAGCGCAATTCCGGGTCGATGCTTGGGACGCATCCCAAGCGTGGGATTATCGGGTCCGGTACCGCGACCGGGAGGGCCTCGATCACGAGCACAGCGGCATCGTGCAGAAGGACCCAAAGGAGGAAGACGGCTTTACGATTGCCCACTTGAGTTGTGTGATGCCAACAGCGCGTGGTCTGGAGAGTGGCACCGGAGAAGCTGAGCTCCCAGTGGCTGAGCCATTGGGGCGGTACACGTCGAAGAATCTACACTTCCCGCATACTGAACTAGCGGAGCACATAGCGAGTCACGAACCTGAGCTACTGGTGTGTGCTGGGGACCAGATCTACGAAGGGAATCCGACAGGTGCCGACACCTCAGACAATCCGACGCTCGACTACCTATATAAGTGGTATCTGTGGGTTTGGGCATTTCGTGACCTGACGCGGTCGACACCGGCGATTGTGCAGACCGACGACCACGACGTGTATCAGGGCAATCTGTGGGGCAATAGCGGCCGCGAAGCGCCGATGGAAGTCGTGGACGTTGACGGCCGTGCAGTTCGCGTGCGCGACCAAAACCGTGGCGGCTACGTTTATAGTGCTGAGTTCGTCAACATGGTCGAACGGACTCAATGTGGACATAATCCGGACCCGTACGATGCCACTTCTGTGGAGCAGGGAATCGGGGTCTACTACGGGGCGTTTAAATTCGGCGGAATCGGGTTTGCGATCCTGGAGGACCGAAAATTCAAGACGGCACCGATTCAGGGCGCGGACCTGGACGTCCATGAAGCCCAATTGCTTGGCCCACGGCAGGAAGCGTTTCTTGAGGCTTGGGGCCGGGATAGTGACGGGGTCGATGGGCGGATCTGTCTAACCCAAACTCTCTTGGCGTGTCTTCAGACGAGTCCACGGGGGCGAGCGCTGCTTGACTGGGATTCTAACGGTCATCCGAAACTGCAGCGCGATCGAGCCATTGCACTTCTGCGCGATGCAAAGGCCCTCGTTCTTGCGGGTGACCAACATTTGGCGTCGGTGGTTCGGCATGGGCTTGATTCACCTACAGACGGCGTGATGCAATTCACGGGTCCGGCGGGCGTGTCGTTTTGGCAACGGTGGTTCGAACCAGCGCGCGACTTACCGAATCGGAGCGGAGAGCCCCATACGGGTGATTTTGTCGACGCGTTCGGTAACCCTCTGCGAGTGCATGCGGTTGCCAACCCGAAGATTACGTTCGCTTACTATCGTCGATTTAAGGGCGGGCGAAGTCAGGCGCTGGGTGATGCGCGGCTCAAGAGCGAGGGTTATGGGATCGTAAGGGTACGCCGTGCGGCGCGGGAGTATGTGATCGAGTGTTGGCCACGTGCGGTGGACCCCACGCAGCAAGGGGCTGAGCAGTTCCCTGGCTGGCCCGTTACGCTACCGTTCGATGAGTGTGATGGCCGCGCTCTAGCCGCTAAGGCGTAAGCACCTATCGCGGTTCGCCAAGGTTCCGGATGGGACCGGGTTCCTTTGCTTCGAGCTTCACCGCCCACAATCCGGAATTATGATCGGCAACAAAGATGTTTCCCTTGTAGGGTTGGGGGGCCCAGGCCATGGGTGCGTTTCTCACAAAGCCCTGGGGGTCGAAGGCCTCCCAGAACGCGATCTCCCGTCCCTGTTGGTATAGGTCGCCCATCAATTCCCCGGAGACATCCACCACGCGTAAGCCGGCGTTGTAGTACGCAACGTAAAGGATGTCGTCTTCCACCCAAAGGTTGTGCGACCCCGCCTCGGGCACCTGGTAACGCGCGACTTCCTTGGGGTGCTCCCAGTCGTCCGCGTCATAGACGTGAACCCAGCCACCGGCTC
>DBHR01000106.1:9777-25984 GCA_002296225.1 Acidobacteria bacterium UBA823
CCGGCTCGTTCCGGCTGGCCTGCCATAAACGATTCGTTGCGGTAGGGAAACGCTTCATCGCCCCCGAAGAGGTAGGACTTTCCAGTGGACTGGCTGCGATAGGGAAAGGCCGCATGGTTCCAGCCGTTCGGATGGATCGCGGGCTGGCCGAGTTGCACGGGACGTTGCATTGAGCCGCCGGCATTACCGCCGCCGACGTCGATTGCCACGGTACCGTCGCTCCAGTTTGACGAGTATGCGATACCATCCTCGACCCAAACGTCGTGTATGCCGTGACCCGGCGTGTCGAGCTCAAACCGACCGACCCTGGTCGGGTTCGTCGAATCCTCAATGTTGATGATGTCGAAACGTCGGCCAGCACTGAGTGCGAAGACGTGGTTGTCGTAGATGAACACGTTGTGTACACCACCGGTAAGTTGGTCGTCGTAGCGCGAGATGATTGTTACCCCGTTGAGCGGATCGGAAATGTCAATCAATACGATGCCGTTGCGGCGATTTGAGGCACCTTCGCGGGAAATGACCGCGATACGCCTGTCCTGGGAAATCTTCACGTCGTTTACAGTCCGCGCGTCCACCCGTACGACGTCGATGATGCTCATGTGAGCCGGGTCAGTTACGTCCCAGATGTAGGCGTGGCCGTCAGCTCCCCAAGTGCCGGTAATCGCGTAGTCACGGCCGTCTAGTCCCTCCCAGACCCAGAGATCGGAGGTGTGTCGGTCCCTTACGGGGCCGTGGCCAACGACTGTGATACGTCGAGTGACGTCGCGCGGGACCACGTTGACAGTGCGTTTCGCCGCGCGGCGGCCGACGGTGCCGATGACGGTGTATTGTCCCGAGCGTTCGGCTACAAAGCGTCCGTCGCTGATGACCTGCGCCGACGAGCCGGCGGCGACGATATTCGGGTTCGGTTCGCCGAACACGGCGTATTGGATCGGGATGTCGTCGACGACAGCACCGTCCGCGTCTCTTGCGATGAGACTGAAGTGGACGACCTCGCCGGTGGCAGCTACGTCAACCGGCGCCGTGAGTTGGAGAGCGGCGATCGGGTTAGCTGACACGGTGATATCGAGCGAGGTAGTCACCTCCTCGGCCGAGGCAGTCACTGTCAGCCGGCCCGCTCGACGAAGGCTTAGGTGCCCGAATTTGTTTACGTCGGCAACGGCGCCGTTGCTAGTGGCGTAGGCCACGTCGACGTCATGGCGAACGACGCCGCTAGTGTCGATGATTCGCACGGCAAGTGGGACAGTGGTATCGGCATAGAACCGGTTCGGGTTGTTCTGGAAGGCGACCGTCTCAATTGGCGGGTTGGGCACTGTGACCGGAATCTCGACTTGGACGATCGCGTCGGCACGGCGGGGCGTGTCTTCGGGATCGGTCGGGACGAGGGCAACGATGACGAATTCTCCTGGCCGATGGGCTTCGACGTGCCCCAAGGCGGTGACACTGACGCTTCGCCTGGCGCGCGAGTAATACACGACGGTGGCGTCACCGATCACCTTGCCGTCAGTATCCGTGACGATGGCAGTTAACGAGGTGCTGGTGCCGACTTCTAGCTGTAGGCGATCAGGCGTGAGCTCGAGGGTTGCAGCGCTGCGCGCGCCTTGCGCGGCGAGTGCGCTGACCGACAGGTAAAGGATTAGCGTCAAATTGAACAGCTTCACTAGCTCCTCCATCCGGCCCGACGAGTTCGCTCGAGTCGTTCCCAGGATCAAGAGCGAGAAGGCAAAAGTGTATCAGGCCTTATTGGCTGACGACATTTGTTCCAGCGCTAGCAATAGCGCGTGGGTCCCATGTTGGCCGTATCCTTGGGCCTGAACGGCTATGTAGAGCTGGTGGACGAGTGCTAAACCGGGCAGTGTAATCCCCATCGCCTTGGCCTCATCGAGGGCGATGCCCATGTCCTTGATGAAGTGTTCAACGAAAAAGCCGGGGTCGAAGTTTCGTTTAAGCATGCGCGGCGCGAGGTTATCGAGGGTCCAGCAAGCAGCGGCGCCACCCTGGATCGCGCCGAGCATAGTTTCAAGGTCCAGGCCAGCCTTGGAGCCGTATAGCAAGCTCTCGCAAACGCCGATCATTGTGCCGGCGATCACAATCTGGTTGCACATCTTCGCGTGCTGCCCGCTGCCTGGTCTGCCTTGGTAGATGATTTGCTTGCCGAGTGTCTCAAAGAGCGGCATTACTGCGTCGACGACGTTGTGCTCACCACCGACCATAATCGACAAGGTGGCATTTTTGGCCCCGACGTCTCCGCCTGATACCGGTGCGTCTATCGTGGAGACGTGCAACCGGGCGCCGGCCTCGGCGATCTTTCGCGCCAGGCTCGGCTGGGTTGTAGTCATGTCCACAAATATCGACCCGGCTTTCGCACCGCTGAAAAGGCCTTGATGGCCTAGGTAGACCTCGTGCACGTCGGGAGGAAAGCCGACAATTGTGATGACGACGTCTGACTGTTCGGCCACGGCCTTGGGAGAATCGGCCCAGACGGCACCCCGGTCAATGAGAGGCTGCGTTTTTAACTGTGTTCGAGAATGCACGGTGACTGGGTGGCCTTTGGCCAGCACATGGCCGCACATCGAGAGGCCCATGACGCCGGTGCCTACCCATCCAATGCGGGTCGTCGAGGAGACAGGGGGGTGGGTGGGGTTTGGATTCTTAGGCATCTGCTACAGGAAAGCCGAAGGTCGGATCGGTGTCAAGTGTGGCGTTGTCGTTTGACTTGCGTAGCCCGACAAGAAAGAATATATCGTTTGGTCGGCGATAAACTGGCTGGCCAGGAACACAGGATGAATTTAAGCCGTATTTGCTGCGCCACGACGCTGGCCTTTACCCTCCGGGGGTCGAACCACGCGACTGGGGGCCCGACGACGTGGATGAACGTCATCAGGACCCGCATGCGAGTGCGGATCTGCAGGGTGATGTAGCCAAAATTTTCAGAGCGATAACGAAATTTGAGGCCATCATCCGAAAGCGGGTGGTGGCCTTTTTTTTAAGTGGTGCAGGTGTGATAACCAATAGCGAGCTGATGACTCCGCTGCGCGTGGCGATCGTCGGGTTCGGCACCGTAGGCCGATCAGTGGCCCGGATTCTGATTCACGGAGTGTCGGGCCTTCGACTGACCCGTGTATTCAACCGAAACGTCAACCGGAAACGGGTAGACTGGGTGCCGGCCTCGGTTAGCTGGACTGAAACGATTGATGATGTGTTTTCGCCTGACGTGGATGTGGTCGTGGAATTGGTAGGCGGAACCGACCCGGCATTTGGGTGGATGCGGCGGGCGCTTTCAAAGGGAAAGTCGGTGGTCACGGCGAACAAGCAGGTGATGGCCCGTCACGGGCTCGAGTTGTTTGAGTTGGCGCGGGCCAATGGCGCGCAACTGGGGTTCGAAGCTTCCGTCGCCGGTGGTATTCCGGTCATCCGGGGGATCCAGGAAGGCTTAGGGGGCGATGAACTGATTCGGGTTCAGGGTGTCCTGAACGGTACTTGCAACTATATTCTGTCAGAGATGGCGTCTTCGGTCGTTTCGTTCGAGACCGTGTTAGCTGACGCCCAGGCTCGGGGCTATGCTGAGGCTGACCCGGCGGTCGACTTAGATGGATTCGACGCCCAAGCTAAGCTCGCAATCCTATCGGCGGTTGGCCTTCGACGCCGCGTTGAGCCAACTACGATCCCCTGCCGTTCCATTCGGGGATTGGTAACCGCGGACTTCGACGCGGCACGTGAACTCGGTCGCGCTATCCGTCAAGTGTCGGTGGCCGAAAGGGTTAAGAATGGGAGCGGCGTGCGGGCGGCAGTGGGCCCGGCGATGGTTAGGCTTGACTCGCGCCTCGCGCAGGTCGCCGGCAGCGAGAACGTCGTGGTTGTGGATGGGGTCCGCGGCGGACAAACCGCGTTCGTGGGTCAGGGAGCCGGTGGGGACCCCACTGCGGTCGCGGTTGTATCGGACCTGCTCGCGATCGCTTCGGGAAACAGCCGCATGATCACTCACGCATTCCCAGTGGTGGGGAGCGACCATCGGGTGGTAGAGATGGGGGCTCAGCCGCATTATCTCCGTGCGGCTGGAGGCGACGAGGCCGAACGTCGGCTGACGGAGTTCGGCGTCGTCGGTGCGCAGAGGCTTGATGCTGTAGACAATGAGCTGTTAATGGTGACGGATCCGTGCACGACGGAGGCTATCGAAAAGTCGATGAATAAGTTGACGAACGATGAGGCGGTGCGAGTCTTGGCGGCACTGCCATTGGTCGACTAGACGCAAGGAATATTGATGAGCTTTTTCAGCGGGTTGCGATGTCACCTGTGCGGTACGGCATTTCCTGGCGAGGCACTCTTCGTTTGCGACCAATGTCTCGGTCCGCTTGAAGCCACGTATGACTACGAGGGCGTCAAGGGTGTCCTGACCCGAGAAATGGTGGAGAGCCGGCCCGAAAACCTCTGGCGGTATCGGGAGTTGCTGCCAATCGAAGGGACACCGCGTGCGGGGCTGAACTCTGGCTTTACGCCGCTGATTAAGGCTGACCGGTTGGCCCGTGAGGTGGGTTTGAGCCAGCTTTACTTGAAAGACGACTCAGTTAATCATCCGACCTTGTCCTACAAGGATCGGGTGGTGTCGGTGGCGGCTACACGCGCCGTTGAGTTGGGGTTCGCCGTGTTCGGTTGTGCATCCACTGGGAATCTTGGAAACAGCGTTTCGGCGCATGCGGCGCAGCTCGGCCTCGAGTGCTACGTGTTCATTCCTAACTCGCTTGAGCGGGGCAAAGTGATTGGGACGACGATTACGAACGCGCACGTTATTGCGATCGACGGCAGCTACGACGACGTGAATCGATTGTGCACCCAGATGGCCGATCGGAACGGCTGGGCATTTGCAAACATTAATCTTCGCAGCTATTACGCGGAAGGCGCCAAGACGATGGCCTTCGAAGTGGCTGAGCAACTCGGCTGGACATTTCCAAAACATTTCGTTTCGCCAGTTGCCGGTGGAACACTCCTACCGCGGATCGGCCGGGGATTCAGGGAGTTGCGGAAGATCGGCCTGGTCGATGCGGAGATGCCGAAGATCCATGCTGCGCAGGCTGCCGGATGTGCGCCCGTCGTGCATGCCCTCAAAGAAGGCCTTGATTATCCCGAACCGGTCAAGCCAGAGACCATCGCTAAGTCGATCGCAATCGGGAATCCCGCGGACGGCTTTCAAGTGTTGGAAACGGTGCGCGAGACCGGTGGTTCAGGTGCGATGGTGAATGACGAGCAGATTGTCGACGCGATTAAATTGCTCGCGCGCACCGAAGGGATCTTTACCGAGCCGGCCGGAGGGACGACTTTGGCGGCAACCCTAGTGCTCGTCAAAGAGGGGGTGATAGACCCAGATGACTCCGTGGTTCTAGCTATTACGGGTAACGGTTACAAGACATCCGACGCAGTGTCCGACTGGGTAACTACCCCGGTTCAACTTGGCCGATCGCTAAAGGAGTTCGAAGCCTATCTGGGGTCGAGGCCAATGGAAGCAACACGAAAACCACCGACGCACGATAAAGGCTGAGAAACGACATGAACGGGCAAGTTGATTATTCGGAGGTCGTCCAGGCCGAGGGCCATCTTATCGACTCGAACCTGTTGAACGTAATCTTCGACAAGGTGATCGAACGGGGTGGGGCGTTCGAGGTCCAGAGTTTTACGATCGGCCGGACCAACCACGACATGTCACGGTTAAGGCTTAAGGTAACGGCGGATAGCGAAGGCGCGCTGCGGCATCTACTCGAGGACTTGGTGCCGTTCGGTTGTCATCCACTGCCAGAACGGGACGCGCAGTTACTGCCGGCCCCGTCGGATGGTTGCGTCGCCACCGATTTTTACTCGACGACGAACCAGCGCACCAGAATACGACATCAAGGCCACTGGGTGGACGTTGAAGGGCAACGCATGGACGCGGTCATTGTTGTGGACAAGGAGAGCGTGGCGTGCCGAAAACTACGGGATGTGCGGGCCGGTGAGATGGTGGTGTGCGGCACGGCCGGAGTCCGGGTTGTGCCCGAGTTTCGTGAGCGCGATCGTTCAGGCTTCGCATTCATGACGAACGACATTTCGTCGGAACGACGTGTCGAAGTCTCTGTCGGGAAGGTCGCCAACATGATGCACGAGGTCCGAGAGGCGGGTGGCCGAATCGTTGCCGTCGCAGGGCCGCTCATAGTGCACACAGGCGGGGTCGGGTATTTCAGCGAAATCATCCGGTTGGGTTACGTGGACGCCGTTCTTGCGGGCAACGCGCTCGCTGTGCACGACGCGGAGCTGGCCATGTTCGGGACGTCCCTCGGTGTCGATCTTGAATCTGGTGCTACGGTCGAGGACGGCCACCGAAATCACATGCGAGCCATCAATGCGGTGAACTCAGCTGGGGGACTTTCCTCGGCTGTAGGGAAGAGCGTGCTGACCTCTGGAATCATGTATGAGTGCGTGAAGCACGCGGTGAATTTTGTCCTGGCAGGCAGCATCCGTGACGACGGACCTTTGCTTGATACGGTGATGGACCTTAAGGTGGCTCAGGAGTTGTACGCGGAGCAACTGAAGGATGTCTCGATGGTTGTGATGCTTGCATCAATGCTGCATAGCATCGGTGTTGGCAATATGCTGCCGGCATGGGTACGGGTGGTCTGCGTCGACATCAATCCGGCCGTCGTTACAAAGTTGGCCGACAGAGGGTCTTCCCAGACTGCGGGGATCGTCACGGATGTGGGGTTGTTTCTACATCAACTCGCAGGAAGGCTGGGCGAGATCAGCCGGTCCCGCCAGTGAATCCGGCGTGGCCACGTGTGGAGTAGGGCATGAGTAGGGCGGATGGACTCGTCGTTCAAAAATATGGCGGTACGTCGATAAGCAACCCCGATAAGGTGATAGCGGTCGCCGAGCGGGTCAAGCGCCGTCTAGCAACCGTCAAGCGGTTGGTGGTTGTCGTGTCGGCGATGGGCGATAGCACCGATGAACTCGTGGCGCTCGCGCAGAAGGTGTCCCGGCAGCCTCGAGGCCGAGAGATGGACCTTCTCCTAGCATCGGGCGAGCAGGTCGCTGTTTCAACCCTCAGTCTTGCGCTTCAGGATCGAGGTGTTGACGCGATCTCGCTTACCGCGGCGCAGTGCGGTATTCGAACCGACGGCGTGTTTAATTTAGCCAGGATTCGGTCAATCGATACACGGCGGATTGTCGGCGAACTTGATGCCGGCCGTGTGGTCATCATTACCGGGTTTCAGGGGATTACCGAGTCTGATGAGATCACGACGTTGGGTCGGGGTGGTAGCGACGTCACTGGGGCCGCCGTGGCTGCGGCCCTGGGTGCGAGTGTGTGTGAAATTTGCACAGATGTTGCTGGAGTTTTGTCGGCAGACCCGCGCCTGGTTGTGGGTGCCCGCAAGTGGTCCGAGATTTCCTACGAAGAGGCGATTGAGTTAGCGTCGAGTGGCGCGAAAGTGCTGCACCCACGTGCAGCGGAGATTTGCATGTCGTATGAAATCCCGATTCACGTGCGGTCGAGTTTTACGGACGAATCGGGTACGTGGATTCGGTCAGGAGGGTCGATCATGGAGCAAGCAGAGGTAGTGGGGGTGACCAGCGACAAGGAGATCGCGAAGATTACGCTGCTGAACGTGGCCGACCGACCCGGCACCGCGGCTCAGTTATTCGAGGAATTAGCTGAGAAACAGATCGGCATCCGCTTAATTATTCAAAGCGCTAGCTCTGAGAGTCGCGCTCGAATTACATTTATCGTGGACGAGCAGTTTGTTGATGGCGCGGTTGAGGTGGTCGAGAAGTGGAAGACCTCCCAGTTGGCGAGTGACGTTTTGGTGGAGCGTGACGTTGCCAAGATTTCAATTATTGGATCGCGTCTGGCATCGACGCCGGGCTTGGCAGCGCGCATGTTTAAAGTGCTCGCCCGTGAGGGAATTAATATCGACTGCATCAGCTCGTCCGAGATGAAGGTGGCGTGTGTAATTGCATCGCGCCATCTGGAACGCGCGGTGAAGACGGTGCACAACGAGTTCTTTCACACTCAGGCTCAACCGGTTGCGGGTTGATAGACGGAATGAATGCATGACGAAGCAAATCGAGGTTGGGGTACTCGGCGCGACCGGGATGGTCGGCCAGCAGTTTGTACGGGAGTTGAACGGTCACCCGTGGTTCAAGCTCACCTGGCTCGGTGCCAGTGAGCGGTCGGTCGGCAAGACGTATCGGGAGGCAGCACCGTGGCGGCTGCCGGGGTCGATACCGGACAACATGGCCGGTCGAAAGGTTGAAGAATCGGCACCGGAAGGTGCGCCGGGACTAGTGTTTTCGGGAGTGGACGCCGCAGTTGCTGGCGAGATCGAATCGGCGTTTGCCCAATCGGGTCGGACGGTCGTAAGCAACGCCCGTAACCACCGGATGGATGAGGTGGTCCCGCTGCTGGTTCCTGAGATTAATCCCGGGCACTTGAAGTTGCTGTCGGTGCAACGCCAGGCCAGAGGCTGGCGGGGTGCGATCGTGACTAATCCAAACTGCTCGACCGTCGTCCTGACGCTGGCGTTGGCGCCACTGGTGGAGTTCGGCCTGCGGTCGGTGATCGTCACGACGGCGCAAGCCGTTTCCGGTGCCGGCTATCCTGGCGTGGCCTCTTTGGACGTAGTGGGAAACGTTATTCCTGAGGTGCCAGGCGAAGAGCAAAAGATTGAGACTGAGACGAAGAAGATCTTCGGCCGCCTTCGTGAGGGGCGGATCGAGCCGCATGCGGTCGTCGTGAGCGCAGCGACGACGCGGGTGCCGGTCATCAATGGTCACACCGAAATGATTTCAGTTAAGCTCGACGGAAGGTCGTCCGAGGCAGACCTGCGGGCCGCATTTGACCGGTTCCGCGGGCGTCCGCAGGAGGCGAAGTTGCCGAGCGCCCCGCCTCGTCCGGTTTTGTATCTCGACACCCCGCTTCGGCCGCAGCCCCGGCTCGATGCCGACCGGGAACGTGGGATGGTGGTCACGGTCGGCCGGCTGCGGCCGTGTGGGGTATTGGATTACAAGTTCGTAGCGCTAGGGCACAACACGGTCCGTGGCGCTGCCGGTGCGGCAATCCTGAATGCTGAGATGATGCATGTCGATGGTTTGCTCGATTGATTTACCGCGCTGAGCCTTTAGGCGGTTATCGGTCTACCCTTTTGATCGATGTGATTGGGACCGGTGGATTGAGGCGCTGCGCTTCAGCGGGTTGCCCCTGGACCTGGCGAAGAACGTCCGATCCTGTTACCACGCGGCCGAAGGCCGCGAAGCCTTGACCGTCGGCATTCCGGTTCCCGCCAAAATCAAGCGAAGGTTGGTCACCGATACAAAAGAAGAAGCTTGACGTTGCGCTGTCTGGACCGCCACGCGCCATTGAGATTGTGCCGTCGACGTGGCGGAGTCCCGTGACGGTTGTCCGTTCCAGTGCAATCGGGCCGAACCCATCGTCCGACCGGGCCGGGTTCACGCTGGCTTGGATTACCTCGATCTTGACGTCGTTGTTCGGCTGATTGTTCATGGTGACGGTGCGATGAAACTGGCCTCCGTTGTAGTGGTCGGCATCGACATAACGGAGAAAGTTGGCAACGGTAGCAGGAGCTTGCGCGGTGTCGAGTTCCACCTCGATTTCACCCAGGGTGGTCGAAATATTGACCCGCACACCTGTGGCAGTCTGGGTCGCGACGTCAATGGTTGCCGTCACTAACACCACGACGATGAGTAACCCGTGCATCCATAACCGCATTAGTAAAGCCTCAGTGAAATGTATGGAACGCTACAGTGCTTAGCCAGGGCAGTGGAGGTCCAAAGCGCGATGATAGGGTGCCAGTCGGCTATGCGCAAGTCGTCACTCGGCCATGAGATAGATGGCGGCAGTTGCGAGACACATCCCGGTCAGTTGGTAAGCCGACGGCACACGAGTGTAGATCGCCAGCGAGAGTACGATTGTGATGACTGGCGCCAAGGCGGTCATGGGGGCGACGATGATCGCGCGGCCATCTCGGAGAGCGTAAACGTAACAGAGTACGCCTATCGCATTTAACAGGTGGATGAGCGCGGCAAGGTGTGGACCACTAAACTGCCAGTTGATCGCCTGGTCGAAGTCAGTCATGAGTAGGGCGACCGGGATGAGGAGTACACCCGTCAGCATCATGTAGAAGAACATGCTTTCGGACGGCATGCGGCCGCTGGCGAATTTCATCACGTAGGCCTGGATGCCCCACAAAAGAAAAACACCGACAGCCAAAAAGAACCACGAATAACCGCGGATTAGGGTGTCGTTGGGTTCGACGTAGGACAGCAGGGCGATGGCCGGCAGCGCTAGCCCGATCCCGGTCCAGTTGCGATTGGAGGCTCTCTCTCTCAAAAGCCACAGGGAAAGGCCGATCGTGACCACTGGATACAGTGACACGATCGGAAAGACGATAAAGGCCGGCCCGGATCGAAGCGCTTCAAAGAGCATGAGTTGGCCGCCAGCTCCAGAAAAGCCGACCAAGCCCCCGAGGAGCCAAGCTTCACGATGTTTCGCGAGCCGCCAGCCGTCCCGCCGTAGGGCGATGAGCGCACACGGGATCATCGTGAGGGCCCAGACCGAGTAACCAAGCGTGGCAGGAAACCCACGTTTCTCTGGAATTTCGATTAGGGCGCCCCACACGCCCCACAACAGCGTTGTGGCGAGGGCGAAAAACAGCCAGTGTCGGCTGTCGATCGGTTTCGTTGACGCGTCGTTTCCCATTCCAGTAGGCTGCCTGCGCGTATGCTTATAGCGCGCTCCATGCTGAAGATCAATGTGCTTGCCAACGTTGGCGCCGGGCATTCGCTCGTGTCGAGGCGATGAGCGATCTACTGAACGCGGTGTCGACTGCCGTGCCAGCCGTTGCTCTCCTGACACGCGGCGTGTCCATGGAGGAGCAGGCGGAGCGTGGGTATGGACATACCCTTCGAGAAATTTGTCGACAGCCTGAGGCGTGGCGGGCGATCGGGACGCGGTTCACCGAACGACCCTCTGGCGCTGGCGCGTCCCCCGACGGCTGGGTGCTAACCGGTTCTGGTAGTTCACATTTTATCGGAGTCGCGTTGGCGCCGACGCTGCAAGCCAGCTTGGGGGTCAATGTGCGCGCGGCCGCAAGTGGTGCGTTGCTGCTTACGCCTGAGGCCTACGTAACCGCTGGTTCAGCGGCGACGATTGTGTCGTTCGGCAGGTCGGGGCAAAGTCCGGAGTGTATCGGGGTTATTGACCTGATGCTCGAACGCCATCCGTTGTGTCGGCACATTTTTGTGACGTGCAACCCTGAAGGCCGGTTGGCGAGGGGTTACCAACAGGACGATCGCGTGAGTTCTTTTGTGCTCGGGCGAGAGGTCGACGATAAAAGCCTCGTCATGACGAGTAGCTTTACGGGCATGTGGCTTGCCGGGCGCTTGCTGGGGTGGTCGTCTGACGCTTCAGGCTTTACACGGCAATCGTCGACTCTTGCCGATATTGGACGAGCCGTTCTCCTATCGAGGCTCGAGGAATTGGCTCGGGTCGCGCGGGAGCCGTACGATCAGGCCGTATATCTCGGTTCAGGCCCACGATTCGGCGCGGCGCTAGAGGCGGAGTTGAAGATGTTGGAGATGTGCGGTGGTCGAGTTCGCACGCGTGCCGAGACCTACCTAGGGCTTCGCCACGGTCCGATGGCTGGCATTGGCGGTCGGACGTTAATTGTGGCGTTTATTTCATCCGACGAACGTCGACGGGCTTACGAGTTAGATTTGTTAACTGAGCTGCAGCGGAAGAGACTGGGATTGGCGTTCGTGGTTTGTGGAGCGGCGCTGCCGGACCACACAGCAGACGAATGTGTCCTCAACGTCGAATACGGAGAGTGTGCTGGGGTCGGGGATGACGACCTTGTGGCGATCGATGTTCTTGTGGGACAGACGCTGGGGTTCTTTCGTTGCCTCCACGAACGATTGAAGCCGGACTCCCCATCCGAGACCGATGTCATCAGTCGGGTGGTTCCCCCGTTTCCAATCCATCCAATCTGACACCTATGTCACCCGACGCATCGTGCCCCTACGTGCTGATTCCCGGCGAAATTAATCTTGACCTGATTCTGCATGGGTTCGACAGGTTTCCGGCGCTTGGCCAGGAAGTGCTCGTGAACGAATGTTTGATGACGCTCGGCAGCGCCTCGGCGATCGCTGCGGTAGGTTTATCTCGGCTGGGCGTACCCGTCCGGTTCGTCGGCAGAATCGGTGCCGATGACTGGGGGAACCGATGTCTTGATGCAATGCAGGCAGCCGGTGTTGATACCACTTTTGTTCTGTCTACCACAGAGGTAAAGACCGGCGTTACGGTGTCGATTTCGGCAGCGGCCGACCGAGCGCTCGTGACCTTTCCGGGGACCATCGGGGAACTTACAATCGACGACATTCCAGCGGAGGCGTGGGAGGGCGTAGGGCATCTCCACGTGTCGTCGTTCTATTTACAGCGAAGCCTCCGGCCAGCGATTCCGCAGTTATTCCAGCACGCACGCGATCGAGAGGTCACGGTATCACTTGACCCCGGTGGTGACCCGGAAGCTCGGTGGGAGGAAGGCGTGCGCGATGCAATCGGCTTAGCTGATCTATTTCTTCCGAACGAAGTCGAGCTAGAGGGAATTGGTAGGCAACCGGATCCGGCGCAGAGTTTAGCGACCCTTCAGCGGTATGGCGCTACCGTGGTAGCAAAACTTGGCGCGAGGGGCTGCCTGACTGTGGCTTCTGGGAAAACGGAAGTGGTTTCATCGCCACGGGTGACGGTTGTTGACACCACTGGCGCGGGTGATTCATTTAATGCGGGTTTTCTGGCGGCTTGGCTCCGTCGGGCACCCCTGATCGACTGCATGCGCGATGGAGTCTATTGTGGCGCGCTGGCAACGCGCGGCCTTGGGGGAACGACGACACAGCCGGACGGGCGAGAGCTTGCGACGTTCCGGTCTGGGCAGTCGAAGCCGCTACTATGATCACAGTCGCTGGATTCAATACGTCAATGGACAGATGGTTTACTGTGCAAGAGTTGCATCCAGGGAAAATTGCGCGCGTGGAAAAGGTTGGTGCGGCGCCCGGCGGGAAGGGGCTACACGTTGCGCTGACGTGCGCGGCGCTTTCCGAGGGGGTCCGACTCGTTGGCATCATAGACACGGTTCACAAGGACCATGTCGAGCAATTTTTACAAACAGCTGGCGTCACGTTCCATGGAATAAATGTCTCTGGCTGTATCAGAAATTGCTTTGCGATTCATGAGCCGAATGGCAGAACGACAGAATTACGCGAACCGGGTCCGGAACTGACCGATGCGGAATGTCGGACCCTGGGCGAGACGGTGTTGAGCGGCGTAGAGGGGGAAGGCGCCGTGGCCGTGTTTTCAGGCAGTGTGCCGCTAGGGTACACGTCCGCGGCGTATCGACATTTGATCGAAGCGGCGCAGGCGGCGGGTGCACTTGTGATTGTTGATGCTAGTGGGGAGTTATTACGGGAAGCGATGAAGGTAAAGCCCGCTTTGGTCAAGGTGAACAAGGAAGAGGCTAGAGAGTTCACGGGTCACGAAATCGGTGATTTGGCTCAGGCGATCGGGGCAGCGCGTGCGTTCGTCGAGGGAGGCGCCGGGGCGGCCCTCGTTACGCTCGGTGCCGGCGGTGCGGTCCTGGTAGCCTCTGAAGGGGAGTGGACGTCAATGGTGCCGGACACGAACCTGCGAAGTGCGGTTGGCGCTGGTGACTGTTTTCTGGGTGGAGTCGCGGTCGGGTTGTCCCGCAAGTTGCCGTGGGAAGACGTCCTGAGACTTGGGGGTGCATGCGGAGCGGCAAAAACCCAACGGATTGAGAGTGGGATGTTGCATTGGGCCGACGTCAAAACGTTTCAAAGTAAGGTTCAAGTAACCGGGTGGCAGGAATAATGAGCATCCGGTCATGCATTCCCCGGCTCGCCGTTTTAACATAGCGTGGGCCTTTAGTAAGGTGCTGACAATAAGTCGTTGTAAGTAACTCGCCCAAAGGGAGCGTGCGATATGTCGAACAGGATCAATCGTCGGGAGTTTGTTCTCGCTGGGGCGGCGGCCGTCGGTTTGGGTGAGACGGGTGAGGCGTTTAGCAACGCTCCAGCCGTGATTGTGCCCTCGGTGGCGCCCGTGGTCATCTCGGACCGAAGTGGGGTCACCTTTAAGAATGGCGGGACTCAAACCTGCGTCGAGAAGGCCTTTGAACTGATCACACGCGGGGAGGATGTCCTGGACGCAATCTTGGCCGGGGTAAATATCGTTGAGAACGACCCGGAGGAGTCGGGTGTTGGTTTCGGAGGGACGCCGAACGCTGACGGTGTGGTCCAACTCGATTCGTGTTGTATGCACGGTCCACGCAAACAGGCTGGTGGCGTGGCGGCGATCGAAGGCGTACGGACCCCGTCGTTGGTCGCAAAGGCGGTGATGGAACACACCGATCACCACCTTTTGGCTGGCCAGGGAGCTCAGGACTTCGCACGCAATATGGGCTTCACGATTGAGGATGACTTAAACACCCCACGAACCCGAGATCGGTGGCTTGAGTGGAAACGGCGGACCGATCCAGGCCACTATCTGAATCCGGCACAGCGGGCCAGACACGGTTATCAAGTGGCTCTTGAGATGCTCGCTGAGGGTCGTGTGGACGAAAGTCACTTTTGGGGCACGGTGAATTGTGATGCCATCGGCCCGAACGGGGATATTTGCGGTGTGACGTCGACGAGTGGTTTGGCCTGGAAGATTCCCGGGCGGACCGGCGACTCGCCGATTCTTGGTGCCGGGCTCTACGTGGCCGGTAGTGTGGGAGCCTGTGGTTCGACGGGGCGTGGTGAGGCCAACCTCTATAACCTGACATCATTCTTAGTTGTCGAAAACTTGCGACGCGGCCTGCACCCTAAAGATGCCGGATTGGCGGGACTACGGCGGATTAAAGAGAACACGATTGAAGGACGTCTGTTGAAGGGTAACGGTGACCCGGCGTTCAACATCAGGTTGTTTGCGCTGAACGCGAAAGGGGAATACGCCGGGGTGACAATGTATGCCTCGGGTGAGACGTCCTATGGAGTGTGCACTGAGAACGGTGCCGAGCAAGCGAGGCTTGAGCCTCTGCTTGAGGGTTCGCCAACGGACTAGGGGCTGCGCATGAAACGGATCGGGATGGGATTAATCGGGGCTGGGCTAGTCGGCCCACAGCACGTCGAGGCGGTCCGCCGGCTTGGTTTTGTCGATGTGGTGGCGGTCGCTGGGAGTAGCGAGGCATCGGCGAAGGCAAAGGCTGAGGCGATGGGGATCCCGAAAGGCTACGGGGATTATCAAGAGCTCATTAACGATCCGAAAGTGGATGTGGTGCACAATTGCACGCCGAATTACCTGCATCTCCCGGTCAACATGGCTGTTATTAAGAAACGGAAACATATCGTTTCGGACAAGCCGCTAGCCATGAACGCTAGCGAAGCTCGACAGTTACTCCAGGCCGCCAGACAGTCCGGCGTGGTGCATGCCGTAACGTTCAATTATCGTGGCAACCCGATGGTGCAGCATGCCCGTGCGATGATCGCCGCGGGCGAAATTGGGCGAATCCATTTTATCCACGGGCACTATTTACAGGACTGGCTCACCAAGGAGACTGATTTCTCGTGGCGAGTAGAGCCGGAGAAAGGCGGGCTGTCTTCGGCGATGGGTGACATTGGGTCGCACTGGTGCGACCTGGCCCAGCACGTGAGTGGTTTGCGGATTGAAGAAGTTTTAGCCGATCTCACAACTGTGATCCCGACACGAAAGAAGCCAACCACCGCGAGGGAGACGTTTACTGTGGCGAAGGGCGATGAAGGCGAGTCGTTCAGTGTCAAGGTTGAGGACCTGGGGTCGGTGCTTGTCCGCTTCGAGGACGGGTGCAAGGGAACGTTTTCAACTGGCCAAGTGTGTGCCGGGCATAAGAATGACCTAGCTTTTGAAATCAACGGCGCGGGTGGTTCCCTACGGTGGCTCCAAGAACGCCAAAACGATCTCTGGGTCGGTCGACGTGACGGCGGTAACGTTGAGATGACCAAGGAGCCTGGTGCGATCGAAGCGTCGGTGCGGCATTACGCGCATCTTCCGGCTGGACATCAGGAGGGCTGGGCAACGGCGTTTCACAACGTTATGGGTGATATCTACAATTTTATTGCGCAAGGGAAAGGCCCTGGCGAG
>DBHR01000106.1:26286-31316 GCA_002296225.1 Acidobacteria bacterium UBA823
GGGAAAGGCCCTGGCGAGCCGCACCCGCCAGCGTTTGCGACGTTTGAAGACGGTTATCGAGCGAACTGCATTGTGGACGCAATCCTGGCTAGTTCGAAGGCTGGTGGCGTCTGGACCCAGGTCGAGAGTGGGTAGCGGAGCGAGTCCTACGAGTTTGATGCGAAAAACGAGGGTATCGACATGAAGCTGGGTGTGTTCACCGTCCTGTTTGGTCACCTGTCCTTTGATGAGGCGCTTAAGAAGATTAAGGCCGCTGGATTAGAAGCCGTCGAGATTGGCACGGGCTGCTATCCAGGTGACAGCCACATCGAGCTGGATGGTCTGTTGGGTGATGCGTCGATGGCCCAGGACTATCGACACAAGATCGAGGACCACGGACTCACGATCAGTGCGCTCTCATGCCACGGCAATCCCCTGCACCCGAAGTCGTCGATTGCGATGAACGACGACGAGGTGTTCCGGAAGACGATTCGACTGGCGGAACGGTTGAAGGTGCCAGTCGTTGTGACTTTTTCTGGCTGTCCTGGTGACTCTGATACCGCAAGCTACCCTAACTGGGTCACTTGCCCGTGGCCGCCTGACTTTCAAGATGTTCTCTCATGGCAATGGGAAAAAAAGACTATTCCGTATTGGAGCGATGCCTCGAAGTTCGCGGTTGAGCATGGCGTGAAGGTGGCACTCGAGCCCCACCCTGGCTTTGTTGTGTACAACGTCGAGACGGCGCTCAAGCTACGGGCAATCGTGGGGGACAGCCTCGGCGTGAACTTTGATCCGAGTCACTTCTTCTGGCAGGGGGTCGACGTGCCGGCTGCAATTCGGGCGCTCGGCCAGGCGATCTTTCATTTTCACGCTAAGGACTCAGCGTTGGACCCGCAGAACGTAGCTCTCAACGGTGTCATCGATGGTAAACCCTACACTGAGATGGCTGATCGTGCTTGGATGTTTCGAACCGTGGGCTGGGGGCACGACCTCCTGGTTTGGAAGCAAATCGTGAGTGCGTTGCGTCTTGTGGGCTATGACTACGTCATCAGCATCGAACACGAGGACGCACTCGCGTCCCTTGACGAAGGGCTGATGGGGGCGGTGGACATCCTAAAGCGAGCGATTCTGAGAGAGCCACCGGTTGAGGCCTGGTGGACCTAGGGGCATTTGGCCAGGCGGCGTCTTCAGAGATGCGATGAAAGACGCCGCGGTCTTCCCGATGACTAAAGCCGACTTGCGCGAAATTCCTCGACAAGAAACTCGCACGCGCGGGTCGCAAGTGCCATGAATGTAATGGTAGGGTTCTGGCAGGCTGACGATGGATAGCCTGACCCGTCCATGACGAACAGGTTTTTAACGTCGTGCGCCTGTTCGTAACCGTTTAACACCGATGTTGCGGGGTCAAGGCCCATTCGCGCCGTGCCCACCTCGTGAATTGCCAATCCAGGAATGGAGATATCCCGGCGAACTTCGATATCCTCGACGCCGGCCGCTCTGAGCATTTCCTCGGCCGCGTCGGCCATGTCAGCCACCATTCGCTCTTCGTTTTCGCCGTAGGCGGCGCTGATGTGCAGCACTGGAATGCCCCAGGCGTCCACGTGGGTTTTGTCTAGTTCGCAAAAATTCTCATACCGAGGGAGATGCTCACCAAACCCGCCGATCGAGATGGTCCAGGGCCTGGACTCACGCACCTGTTGCTTGAACTCTGCGCCGAAGCCCGCAATGTTGATGGCGTGGCCCCACTTCACCAGGTTCGCGCTGCCCTGGTATCCGTAGCCGCGGAGGAAGTCAGGATGACGGTCCTCCAAGTTCCGAAACCGGGGAATATAAATGCCATTCGGCCGTTTACCGCGCGTGTCAGGAACGTCCTTCAGCACGGGTAGCACGCCAGAGGCCCCCCCGCCTGTAACGTGATCCATGAGGTAGTGTCCAAGGACACCACTCGAGTTACCAATGCCGGTCGGATAGCGAGTCGACGTCGAGTTCAACATGATGCGGGTCGATTCAAGCGTCGAAGCGCACAGAATTACGACCTTCCCGAAGATCTCGCGTTGAGTTCTACTTATCCGGTCGACGTAATAGACACTGCGGCACTTGCCACCGTCGTCCACCTCCACATGGCTCGCCACGGCGTTCGGAATAAGCGTGAGGCGACCGGTCGCTTCAGCCGCGGGGAGGCTGGAGGACACGCTGCTGTAATACGACCCTGTGCGACAGCCGCGCGAGCACGGCCCGCAGTAATGACATTTCGGCCGACCGTTAAGGTCTTCCGTCAGAATAGCGCAGCGACCGATGGTCAGAGTTCGGCCAAACGCGTCGTCGATCGCTCGTTTAAGAATTTCCTCGCCACAGGTGAGTGCCATTGGAGGCAGGAATTGGCCATCGGGCAATTGAGGGAGGCCTTCGGCTTGCCCGCTCACGCCGATGTAACGCTCTGCGATGTCGTAGTAGGGCGCGAGAGTGGCGTAGTCGACCGGCCAGTCGATACCGAAGCCGTCGTGGGAAGCCGGCTTCAGGTCGTAGTCGCTGAGTCGATAGGTTTGCCGCGCCCACATAATCGACCTGCCGCCGACGTGCCTACCGCGGATCCAATGAAACGGGCGGTCGGATGGCGTGGTGTAGGGGTGCTCGGTGTCGTCAATAAACAGGTGATTCGTGTATTCATCGCACTGATAGCAGAGCGACTGCACGGGCTGACGCGCTTGGCGTTCCTCAGTGCCGAGCCGACGGCCCCGAAATGGCATGTCGAATGGTCGTTTGTGCTCGGTGTAGTCCACCTCGGGATCAAGTTTTCGGCCCGCCTCGAGGACGGCAACGGTAAGGCCGGCCTCAGTGAGTTGCTTGGCAGCCCATCCCCCGGTTGCGCCTGACCCGACGATGACGACGTCGTACTGCTGGTCTTGTGCGGACATAGACGTTCCTTATGCCTTGTGCTCGGGATGTTGACACCCCAGCTTGTTGTCGAACATTAACGCAGCGTTGTCGTCGAGTTCTTGTAGCATGCCAATTCTCGACGTGTAGTAGCCGGTAACGGTGAGCGACTTCATCGCTTGGAAGAACTCAATCCCAACGCGATCGCCTGGCGTGTCGTTCTTGGGCGAACTGAGCACGGTCAGGAGTGCCGTCTGCTGTTTGGTTGAGGCCGCGGCGAAAGTCGCACCAAATAAGTCTTCGCTGCGCTGATTGAGCCACTGTAGGCCGCCGAGGAATCGGTCGCGGGCGAGTGTCGGTGCGTCCCGCAGGATCGTGTCGATGTAGTCGACGACACCTGCGTTGCGGGCCCCTGCTGTATCAGTTTCCGGAATGATGAGGTCGCTGAGCAGGGCGACGGCGTCGTGTTGCTCTTGGGTAAAGATGGAGGAGTCAGCATCCGACTGTGGTGCGCCCGTCGAACCGTGGGCATCGGCGACCTCGGTTAACATCGTGACCCATAACGGTAGGGCAGCGGCGCCGGCACTGGCGGCAGTTAGGGTTTTGAGTGCGTCGCGGCGGTTGATTCCGCGTAGGTCCATGTTGTTCTCCCGTTTTGAGTCGAGCCTGTCAGAATTGCCCACGGCGATGAATTTTAGTGTAGATCTGAATCTGCATGCAAAAGGGACTGCGTGCGCAGTAAGATACCGTTCGAAAACCAATAGAAAGCACTACCGGTAGGGGGCACAGAAATGACGACGACGCGCGCGTCGAGGCGAGAATTTTTGAAGATGGCGGCGGTCACTGGCGCAGCAGCCGGAGCGGGTCGACGCGTTACGGGCGCCGAGGCAAATGCAGAGAGCTGGCGGCGGGTGGGTAAGCAGGTCTCGCCAAATGATCGAATTCAGATTGCTCTCATTGGCGCTGGCGGGCAAGGCCAGTATGACACCCAATCAGCGCTGGAGATTCCTGGAGTGGAGTTGATCGCTTCGGCTGATGTCTACGACGGCCGACTTGTCCACGTGAAGGAACGGTTTGGGGCGGATGTCGACACGACGCGAGACTACACTGAAATCTTGGCTCGTGATGACGTCGACGCCATCATTATCGGCACGCCAGACCACTGGCACAAACAAATTGCGATCGAGGCAATGGATGCCGGGAAGGACGTTTACGTCGAGAAGCCGATGATACAGAAGGTTGAGGAGGGAGCCGAGCTGGTAGCGGCACAAACACGGACTGGACGGATTCTGCAGGTGGGAAGCCAGCGTGTCAGTTCAGTGCTGTATGAGCACGCGAAGCAGATTTATGAAAGTGGACGGCTTGGCGAGTTGAATATGATTGAGGCGTGGTGGGATCGTAATTCCGCGGTAGGGGCCTGGCAATATACGATTCCCCCTGATGCTTCACCCGAGACCGTGGATTGGGCGCGATTCCTTGGTGCAGCGCCGAGCCGGTCGTTCGACGCAAAACGCATGTTTCGATGGAGGAACTATCAGGACTACGGAACGGGCGTGGCGGGCGACCTCTTCGTCCACCTCTTCTCCGGATTGCACTACATTGTTAGTGCTATTGGTCCAACGCGCGTCTTTGCGACTGGAGGGCTTCGGTACTGGAAAGACGGGCGTGATGTGCCTGATGTGATGCTGGGTTTATATGACTACCCGGCAACGGATTCGCATCCGGAGTTCACACTAGCCTTGCGGGTCAATTTTGCCGATGGCGCCGCCGGGGGGAGTGGGTTTCGATTTGTTGGCTCGGACGCAGTGATGAGCGTTGGTGGTTCCGTCGGCCTCACGCGGCGAGCGCGGCAGCAGTCGCCGGGCTATTCGATCAACACATTCCCTAACGCGATGCAAAATGAGTTCCTCGAGGACTACAAACGGCAATATCCGAACGCGGAGCGGGAATTAACTCCTCAGGCTGACGAGGTCTTTCGAGCCCCAAATGGCTATAGCGACCAGGTTGACCATTTCGGGAACTTTTTCGCGTCGGTCCGAAGTCGGGAACCGGTAATTGAGGATGCGGCCTTCGGCTTCCGCGCGGCGGGTCCGGCCGTCCTGTCCAACGTTAGCTATTTCGAGAAGAAGACAGTGCACTGGGACCCTGAGAGTATGCGAGTGACCGGGTGATGTCCG
>DBHR01000106.1:31691-46437 GCA_002296225.1 Acidobacteria bacterium UBA823
GGATGTTTTTGAGAACCGTGAGGATGTAATGATGAATCGTGTCAAGTTGGTGTCTACGGTGGTATTGGCGGGGACGATTGGCAGCTCTGTGATATCCGCTCAAGAACGTCCCCGGGTGTTGTATTTGACGCATCCGGCCGCTTTCGTGCATGCCGTGCTACCGGTGGCTGAGGAAGTCATGCGCGAGCTGGGTGAACAGCCCGACGCGTTCCAGGTGACGGTATTTAAGTCGGCGGAAGAAATTACCGCTGAACGGCTGAGTGATTATGACGTGGTCGTGTTCAACACGACGGGTGAACTCCCGATGGACCCAGTTCAAAAGGGAGCGCTTCTAGCGTTTATCCGCAATGGCGGCGGCTTCGTCGGGGTTCATAGCGCCTCAGACACTTTCTATGAGTGGTTGGATTACGGTGAGATGTTGGGTGGCTATTTCGACGGCCATCCATGGCATCAGGAGCTCACTCTGACGGTTGAGGACCGGGATCATCCGGCAACCGGCCATCTTGGCCCAACGGTCCGTCTATACGATGAGATTTACCAGATTCGAGCCTGGTCTCGAGACGATGTCCACGTCCTGCTTAGCGTAGACACGACGTCGGTAGATTTGGACGCGGAAGGGGTTAATCGGGCGGACGGTGATTTTGCTGTGGCCTGGACACGGAAGTATGGGGCTGGACGCGTGTTCTACACGGCGCTTGGGCATGAGCCGGCTGTGTGGCGGAATATGTGGTTTAGGAGACACCTGCTGGGCGGGATCCGTTGGGCGGCAGGGGTAGAGTAGTAGAGAGGAAATAAGTCGCGACTGAGGCCGAGTGATGAAGTTAGCAATGCTGCTAGTCGGGGTTCTGGGTGTCGTCTTCGTGGGAAATGGTATTCGGGCCGGACAGACGCCGGTTAACACGTTAACTGCCGCGGAGTTGGATGCCGGTTGGGAACTGTTGTTCGATGGAGAGACGACCAACGGTTGGCGTAGTTATCGACCGGATATGCAAGTCGATGGCTGGGGGGCGGTCGAGGGCACCCTCGCTCGAGTCGGTGCGGGTGGCGATATCATCAGCGAAGAGATATTCGAGAATTTCGATTTACGTTTGCAGTGGAAACTCGCGCCGGGCGGCAATAGTGGCATCTTCTTCCGTGTTGCGGAGGGTGCCGACGAGGTGTGGCACACGGCGCCAGAGATGCAGGTCCTCGACGATGACACCCATCCGGATGGACGGCAGACCAAGACGTCAGCCGGTAGCGATTACGGCTTGTACGGCCGCGCAAAGGACAAGGTGAACTCGGTTTATAAATGGAACGTCATTCGAATTCTTGCCGAAGGGGGGCACATCGATTATGGCGATGTGACCAAGACGTCGGATGGTGTTGACCGGGCGGTATATGGTCCGATGGAGCCCCTAGTTAATCCAGTCGGTGAGTGGAACGCCGTCCGGATTCTCGTGGACGGTAGTCACGTCGAGTACTGGTTGAACGGCGTGCGAATCGTTGAGTATGAGTTATGGAGCGAAGACTGGGAGCGTCGAGTGCTCGCGAGTAAATTTGCTGCGTACTCTGGGTTTGGGCGTGCCCGGCGTGGGCACTTCGCTCTGCAGAATCACGGAGACCCTGTGTTTTATCGGAATATCAAAGTCCGCCGACTTCCGAACATACAAGATAGTTCGTTGAACCCGCAGTAGGCATGCCGTCCGGCACCCGCGCCAAACTGTTCGTCATGATGTTCCTCCAGTACTTCGTCTGGGGGGCCTGGTACGTGACGATGGGGACCTATCTCGCCGAGACTCTCGGGTTTCAGGGGCAGCAAATTGGCCTCGCGTATGGGACGACAGGTGTCGCGGCAATGATCTCCCCGTTTTTCATTGGCATGATTGCCGACCGTTACTTCCCGACCGAAAAACTTCTGGCCGTGCTTCACGTCGGAGGCGGGTTCGTTCTCCTCGCTGTGTCCACGGTTACCACCTTCAGCGCGTTCTATATTGTGCTGCTCGGCTACACATTGCTCTATATGCCGACCTTGGCGCTGACTAATGCCTTGTCGTTTCATCAGATGAAAAATCCTGGAAAAGAGTTTCCGTCCGTGCGCGTCTTGGGAACGATTGGATGGATCGTCGCCGGCCTCATCGTTGCGTTTCTCGAGCTAGAGAGCACTGCTGTGCCGATGCAGATTGCGGCAGGCGGGTCGGTCGGGCTCGGGCTGTTTTGCCTTGCATTACCGCACACGCCACCCAAAAGGATAGCGAGCCGCGTCAGGGCGCGTGACGTGCTGGGTCTTGATGCGCTGGAATTGTTTCGCGATCGCTCGTTTGCAGTGTTTGTCGTCGGGTCGTTTCTCGTGTCGATTCCGTTGCAGTTCTATTACGCCTTTGCGAATATGTTCCTGAACGAAATCGGCATGGTCAATGCCGCGGGGAAGATGACGCTCGGTCAAATGTCGGAGATCGGCTTCATGCTCGTGATGCCGTGGTTTTTCATCCGCCTCGGCGTGAAACGGATGTTGTTGGTGGGGATGCTTGCCTGGGCGGCCCGGTACGCGTTGTTCGCGTTTGGTAACACCGGCCCGCTGGTATGGATGCTCTACTCGGGTATCTTGCTGCACGGAATCTGCTACGACTTCTTTTTCGTGACGGGTCAAATATATGTCGACCGAAAAGCCCCCGTGCACTTGCGTGCGGCGGCGCAAGGGCTCATTGCGTTTGTCACGCTTGGCGTGGGGATGCTGATCGGGTCATGGCTGTCCGGCCTGGTGGTTGAGGGCTTTAGCGCAGCAGGGGGCACCCATGACTGGAATACGATCTGGCTCGTGCCAGCACTCGGTGCGGCCGGGGTGCTGGTCTTGTTCGCAGCGTTCTTTAGACACAAGGACAGCCAGGGCCCGGCAACCGAAGACGACGCCGAGCTAACCAGCGTTAACGGGTAATCCGCCACGCCAGACAACCCGATCGTGGATTTTTCCCGGATCAACTGGGGCGCAGTTTCCGTAATCGCGGCGCTCTATCTATTCCTCTACATCCTAGGCACCCGAGCCGCCCGTCGCGGGAAAGCAGAAGGCTTTGCTGGCATGGCGTTGGCAAGCCGCCGCTTACCCCTCGGAGTGGGTGTGATTACGATGACGGCCACTTGGGTAGGCGGTGGGTATCTGAACGGCACGGCTGAGGCGACCTACGGCGGAGGCCTATGGCAAGCGCAGGCGCCGTGGGGTTACGCGCTCAGCCTCGTTGTGGGGGGGCTATGGTTTGCGCCGACCATGCGGCGACTCGGCTTTACCACGATGCTCGATCCGTTCGAAGCGCGTTATGGTGCGGATGTAGCGGCGTGCCTTTATTTACCGGCGCTGATGGGAGAACTCTTTTGGACGGCGGCCATTCTCGCCGCCTTGGGGGCCACCTTTGAGGTGATTGCGGGTATTCCCTTCGGGCTGGCCGTATTGTTGTCGGCCGGCGTCGCGATGGCATACACGGTGCGAAGCGGGCTCTGGGGCGTCGCGGTCACCGACGTTGTGCAGATGGGGTTGGTCTTCATCGGGTTGTCGCTGGCGATGGTGGTGGCAGTAGGGAAGGGCGGTGGGCCTGACGCAGTTTGGGCGGCATACGCTTCGAGCGGTGCGGGAAGGCCACCGTCGTCTTGGATTCCGTGGTGGGACTCAGCGTTGCTGCTCGTTTTCGGCGGCATCCCGTGGCATGTGTACTTCCAGCGGGTTCTTTCCACGAAGTCCCCATCCGACGCCCGTCGCCTGTCATTGTGGGCCGGTGGATTAAGTCTACTGGCCGCAGTTCCGGCTCTGGTGATTGGCGTTGTCGGGCGGGCGACGGACTGGGGGGCGCTCGGTGTCCCGGCCCTGGATGCCACGATGGTTCTACCTCTGGTTTTGCTTCACCTGACAACCCCGGTCGTCGCGATGCTTGGCCTTGGAGCACTGGCGGCTGCCGTAATGTCCTCGGTCGATTCATCGATTTTGTCGGCGTCGTCGATGGCCACGTGGAATATCTATCGTCCGCTCGTTCGACCACAGGCGAGTTCGGTGGAGCTGAAGCGGATGGTAAGGCGGGTAATTGTCATTGTCAGTTGCGGTGCAACAATCATCGCTCTCAATGTTCACAGCGTCTACGCGTTGTGGTTTCTGTGTAGCGACTTCGTTTACTGTATTTTGTTCCCCCAGTTGGTCTGTGCGCTCTATGACCGTCGGGCGAATCGCGTTGGGGCGCTTGCAGGGTATGGTGTGTCACTTATTCTCCGACTGGGCGCGGGTGAACCGCTGCTCGGAATCCCTGGCCTGATACCCTATGCGGCTGAGCAGGGCACTGGAGCCATCTGGTTTCCATTTCGCACATTCGCCATGCTGGCGGGCTTGACGGTTATCGTGACCGTCTCCCGGCTCATCGGCGTTGGGTCGCGGACGGGGACCTGCGATGACTGCTGAACATCCCTAGAGCGGCAGGACCCGCGGCCCGGGTACTAGGTGTCTCTATTTTGGTGCGGTTGGAGACTCCGAGATGTTTAGTCGTTGTAGCGCACACCGAGTTCTTGCAGAACGTCGGCAGGGCAGCCTTGCCAATTGAATCGAACTCTATTTCCCAGATACTGCAGGTCGTCGATCCCTGCCCGACTCGTCCAAAATCCGGTGGCCGTGAGGTCCCGCACGTTCGAGAAGAACACCACCCCTTGATTGACGTGCTCGGGTGCGCGGTCCGGCCAGGCGATTTCGTCGAGCAAGCGAGCCCGATCACGTTCCGAGCACTCCAGAAATCGGCGACCGAACCGACGTTCGCACTCGGCGTCTAGCCATCCGAGTCCTTGACGCATGGCGATTTGCCGGGCTGGCTGGTCGAGCATCATAAAGTCGATAAATTCTGGAACACCCGCATCGATGGCGCCTCCGGAGCGGTCGTCGGCAGGAAGGATCATTTCGGTTAGGTCGGTAACGGTTTCGTATTCGTGCGCGGTCAGGAATTGGGGCTCGTAGGCAGCCTGTGAGTCGGCCATGGCTTGCCGGGCGCGATCTGCGCGGGCTCGGGCCACGCGGGCTTCGGTCGTGGTCCATGCGAGGCCTGCTGCTATGGGCGCGGCTACCAGCCTTTGAAGTGCGTCACGTCTCGGAATATTGGTCATTGGCCAGATCTAGTGGTTAGAGTTCGCCGCGATTCCGTGCGTCGGCAATGTAGCGACTGGTCCGCATGGCGAGCGCCATAATCGTCCACGTGAGATTCTTGTCTGCTTGCGAGACAAATGGGCCGCCGTCGGCCACGAAGAGATTCTTGACGTCATGGGCCTGACAGTCAGCGTTCAGTACGGAGGTTGTCGGTGAGTGACCCATGCGGGTGACGCCCGCCTCGTGAATAATTCGGCCACCGGCTTCGAGGTGATATTCATCGGCCCGAGTCGGCTCCGGGGTTAGCGCCGTGCCACCCATGTCGTCGATGATCTGTCTAAACGTCTGCTGCATGTGGCGAGCCTGGAGACGTTCATGGTCGCTCCACTGAAAGCGAAACCGCAACACCGGAATACCCCAGCGATCGACAACGTCCGGGTCAATCTCGCAATAGCTGTCGGCATTCGGAATCATTTCGCCGCGGCCTGAGAAACCGACGACCGCGCCGTAGTACCTGCGGTAGTCTTCTTTGAGGCTGGGTCCCCACCCACCGCCAGACGGATAGTGCTCAATTCCACTAAAGATGCCGAAGTGGGGCATTCGGCGTCCGCCCCATGGCTCGATGTGATACCCCCTTGGAAAATCGAGGCCTGCGTTTTCGAGCCACCACGGCATAAAGACATGCATGCCACTGGCTCCGTCCTCGTTGTGGGGGATGCCGTCCTGTAGGGCGGGCACAAAACCTGCGACGGCCGAACCGGTTGAGTCTGTTAGATATCGACCGACCGCACCACTTGAATTTGCTAGGCCATCGGGAAATCGAGGCGATTTTGAATTCAGCAGGAGCCGCGCAGATTCGCATGCGCTAGCGGCAAGCACCACGATACGGGCGCGCACTTGATATTCCTTGCCGTCTTCTGTGTTGACATAGGAAACACCGGTCGCGAGACCACTGGTATTTGTAGTCACCTCACGCGCCATTGCGTTGGTCATTACCGTTAATCGGCCGGTAGCTAGTGCCGGTGGCAGAAGGACAGTTGGTGATGAAAAATTTGAGCCCGTACGACAGCCTCTTCCGCACTGCCCGCAGTAGTGGCAGGCTGACCTACCGTTATGGGCTTGCGTAAGAATCGACATCCTGGAAGGAATACAAGTGATGCCAAGACGATCACACGACTGCTTGATCAGGAGTTCGTAGCAACGTGGTCGTGGCGGCGGCTGGAAGATGCCGTCCGGTTCATTGGCTAATCCCTCAACCGAGCCGAAAAGGCCGACGAGTCGGTCGAGCGCGTCGTAATAGGGCTTGAGGTCCTCGTAGCCGATGGGCCAATCATCGCCGAGCCCGTCGAGGCTCCGCCGTCGAAAGTCGGCTGGCCCGTAGCGGAGCGAGATGCGCCCCCAATGGTTCGTTCGACCACCGAGCATGCGGGCACGGAACCAATCAAACCGTTCACCGGCGGCCACGGTGTAGGGCTCGCCTTCGAGTTCCCATCCGCCGATGCACGCGTCAAATTCCCCGAAAGGTCGCTCCGTGCCCGCACCACGTCTGGGGGATTCGTAAGGCCAAGCGAACATCTGGGAATCCGTTCTGGTATCCCATGGCGCCCCGGCCTCCAGCATGACGACCTCGGCTCCGGCTTCCGTGAGCACCTTGGCCACCATCCCACCGCCGGCACCAGAACCGACGACGCAGACATCGTAGACGGGAGAGGAAGACATCAGTTGCACTAGCCGGGTTATCGTAGTGTCGGTCTACCCCGGTGTCCACCTACGGCTTGATTAGCGCCAAGGGAGCGCGTCAAGCTCGGCTTGGGTTAAGGCAGGCAGAACTGCCGCACCTGCTTCGGTGCGGTGCCCTTGCGCGTCGTGGACTGCAAACCCAAGCCCGGCGGAGGAACCACTAAATTGGCTGCCGTCTCGTACTTCACGGCCCCGAAGCGAGCAGCACCCGTAGCGCCCTTGCTTGTCTAATGCCACCAGCTTCAGGTTGAACATTGGGCGTCCATTGTTTTGTTGGGAGACGCGGCGGCAAAAGGCTTCGCAGGCTTCTTGGGGGGTCATGCCGCTACGCATTTGTTCCACGACAAAGAAACTACCGCAGTTCTTCACACATTCCTCACCGTGCCCGGTGGCGCCGGCGGCACCGACGGCGTTGTCAACATAGAGCCCGGCCCCGATAATCGGCGAGTCGCCCACGCGACCAACTAATTTAAAGTGGTGACCGACCGTGCTCGTGGCTCCGGCGATGTCCCCATTGCGGTCCAGGGTTAGAACGTTGATGGTGCCGCCGACTGGCTCGGATGGATCTCGTGGGGGAAAATAGTAGTCACGATTACTGAGTGTCTCCTTCCACTCGAGCCAGTGCTGACGCGCTTGGTCTGTAAGAAGGTCGTCCTCCTTAAAGCCATGCATCTTGGCAAAGCGGAGGGCACCGCGGCCCACTAGCAGCCAGTGATCGGTTCGGTCCATTACTAATCGGGCCACCGAGGAGGGGGTCTTTATATTTTCAAGTGCAGCAACAGCACCGATATTGTTATTGTCTGCGCCGTTCATCACGCAGGCGTCGAGTTGCAAGAAGCCGTCTTCGTTCGGGTCACCCCCGTATCCAACGGTGGCGTCTCGAGGGTCTTGTTCGGAAATATTCGTGGCGCGCTCGGCAGCGTCCATCGCGGGTCCACCGGCTCGCATGAGGTCCCAGGCGGTTGTTGTGATCTCTTCACGCACAAGGCGGTTTGTTTTAGAAGTCACAACCAGAGGTCGGCTTAGACTCGTTGATTCTTGTGTTCGACGTCCTGCAGCGGCGACTGGCAGCGCGACGCCGGTGCCGATAACACTGGAGAGAAAGCTGCGGCGGTTCAGTGGTGTCGGTCGCATGTGTCCTCCTGGCTGCCACGCCTATGCGTCGGGTTGAGCCAACGGGTCGGGCAGGTTGAGATTGACGATAGCTTCGATTGCAGCAGAGAGCGTGGCGGTCATCCTAGAATTCGACAACGCGAGATTCGCCCCGTTAGTCTCGGCTCCTGTTATGACTTCTTGGCCTGTCAGGGCGGCAGAAAAACGATTGCGCATTTCTGCTTCGAAGCGTTGGGCATTTTCCCGCGGCAGTTCACGGACCCGTTTTGCGGATGCCTGGTCCGGGAAGTCGTGCCAAAACCAACTTGGGGCAGACAAGGGGTCGGGGTCGTTCGACTGGGAGAGGAGATCCCGGAGCGCCTTGGTCTGCTCAAGATAAACGAGCTCGATCGCCTCGGGAGAGAGAACCAACGGGTAGCCGTTATAAAAATCGCAGGAAAGCGTCCAGAATGAGTCAACGGCGCGGTCAGACACTATAGCAGTAGCTTTTATATGGCGGGCCGTGTCGACCAGGGACAGTTCGGGGAACAGGGTCAGTGCCTGGAAGAGCGCGCCCCACGTGGCCTCGGCCGCGTTGAGGCACGAGAGCTTCTCGCGGGTATTGTCGGCGCCGTGGGCTCGGTAGGCGGCGGCCTCGAAGACGTGCACTTGCCGAACACCCGTCCACGCGAGTAAGTCGGTTAAATCGCGAGCAAACAGTGCTGGCTTACGGGCCTGGGACTGTCCGCGGCCCATTTCCGCGAGACCAGCTCGGACGTCTGACAATAATGCATGTTCGTTTGGGTTGAGAAAGTAGGGAACGAGTAACCGTTTTCTTGGTGTCGCCATGAACCGGGCGTTGCCAGCGTTGAGCAGTGGCCGAAATCCTGCAAGGAATGCGTCGGCTGCGGAGCCATGCCGCACGGCGGCGTAACGAGCAAGGACCACGTCTTGCACGAAATCACTGGGATTCCAAGCGAGTTGGCGGATAACTTCGGATAACCAGGGCGATGTGTTGGACCACTCGGGCCATTGGAAATACCCTTCACACTGCTTGTCACTGGCTGCTGCGCGAGCGTCTCGGGCCAGACTTCGGCCGTCGCTCCACGCGGTTTGCAAAAGCGTGTCGGCTCCACTAAAGACGGTGAATTGGCCCGACAACCAGGGTTGGGTCGATGGTAGCGCAGGGCGCCCGTCCGACTGTTCCCGACCGGCGCCGATAGCGTCGAACATTCCCCCCATGCCGTGGCGGATATGCGCGGCGCGAACGCTGGCGGGGAAGGCATCGAAAAGGTCTGGGGCCTCTGCCCAGGTCCACACGGTGGGCGTCGCGTTAGGGTCGATGTCCTTGAGCACTCGTAAAGCCTGATTAAATCCTTGGGCTTTGGTCACGGATTGACACGGGTCGCTGTAGGATTGCCCTTCTTCGCCGCGATGGCGAATCGCGTAGAGGTGATCCGTGTCAAATGTGGTAATTAGTTCTTGCCACACTTGACCCGTAAAGCTCGGTAACTCCGGTTGGTGGGCACAGAGAAACCCATTGCGCCATTCGAGGTTGGGATATAGGTCGCGGACCTGGCTAGGAAAGGCGCCGTAGGTGACGACATACATGAAGTGGATTCCCAGTTCACGGCCGCGCAGCAGCACCTGATGCGCCAGGTTCTCCTTGGCCTCTGCGGTCCAGACGGCGCCCTGAGTTAACCCTTCAGCGTTTGGAAAGACGCGCTGAAATATGGTTTCCATCGGGGGATAGAATTCCAGGAAATTGAGTCCGTTGCGAGCTAGATAGAGCAGGGCGGACTCCCAGTCATCGATGTTCCAAGCCGAGGCACAATATCGGCGTGGTCCAAGGTAGTTGTCCCAGACCATGTCGCCCCGCCAGCGAAAGGCCGGTACCACCTCGCGTTCCTGAAATGCCTGGTCTGGGATCATCCGCGGCAGGCGAGGCACGGTCTCGCTATCCCGAAAGAATCCAAACCCACTCGACTCAAGCCAGGCGTAGACGCCGTTACGGGCGCCCTCCGGGTCGGACCCGCAGATAACGAAACCGGGGATTTGACTTGGCGGGGCATGGAATCGGTATGCGCCCGGGTTCGCACTCACACACCGCCAGGAGGGGTCTAGGTTTGGGGTGGCATTCGAGACCAGCAACAGGTCGTTATGGTCCAGTAAGTTATCGAATTCGTGGAAACTGACTTCGTTTTTCAGCGCGCGGCCGAGTAGCGCGGAGACGTCCGTTAATGTCGCTCGACTGAGAACGGTGCCAATACCGTCCACGAGTCTAAGTCGGTTCCAGGCTGTTCCTGACGATTGACTCGAGCAGGCAAACGGCCAGGCAGGCACCAGTCCGGTTGCCGCTCCAAGCGTTAGAAAACGTCTCCGTGTCGGCCTACGGAACATTCGGTCCTTCATAACGCCGGGTCTGAGCGAGTCTCTCTTAAAAGTATTTCCGCACGATCCATTCAGGTTGCCAGCGGTCAGGAATTCGTTCCGAGCCATAAAGGTCGAGTTCCGCCGGGCGTGGATTTTCGATCGTCAATGGTTGCGTGTCGCCGAGACGGTGCTGCCAGTCTTCAAGTGACGCGGTCAGGTCCTTGACTAGGTCTTCATGCGCGGGCTCCTCGGCCAAATTATCGAGTTCATGTGGATCAACCCGAAGATTAAAGAGTTGAGTGCGATTAATCTGTGGGTACCGAATGAGTTTGTACTGTTCATTTCGCACTGAACGAGCGACGTCCATGAAGGCGAGAAAGAGCGAGTCTCGGATAGTGTCCTGTTCGCCGCTCCAGAGAACCGAAAGGTCCCGCCCGTCGATGTCTGTAGGGACAGAGATATCCGCGAGAGCCGTTACGGTCGGAAAGAGGTCCAACAGATAGGTGAGCGCAGTCGTTTCGCCGTGAGGAACCCCCGGCCCCGCGATGATCAGTGGAGCCCTTTGGCTATGCTCGTAGACCGACTGCTTCCCGAGGAGGCCGTGCGAGCCCAGTGCGAGCCCATGGTCTGCCGCGTAAATAACGTAGGTGTCATCTGCGTGCCCGCTGTCCTGCAGCGCGGTAAGGATGCGCCCGACTTGTTCGTCGAGATGGGTGATGAGTCCGTAGTACTCGGCGAGTTGGTCGCTAATCACCCCTCGAGCACGCGGCCAAGCCGCTAGCTGCTCATCGCGTACTCGCATATCGCCATTCTCGAAAGGGTGTTGCGGTAGGAAATTAGGTGGGAGCGGAGGTCGATTCTCGTAATACATCTCGCGATACGGCAGGGGCGGTTGTCGGGGATCGTGCGGGGCCGTAAAGGCCACGTAAGCGTAAAAAGGCGCCTCCTCGTTGTAGGTCTGCAAAAACTCGATGGCGGCATCGGCAAAGACGACGCTGGAGAATCCCTCCTCTCGATCGTTGCCCAATCGACCATCTGATTGAAGGTCTTGCAGAGGCACGTTCGTGTGGTCGCTCATGCCACCGAAGAACACGGCCCGGCCGCGCTGAAATCCTCGAAGCCAAGCCGAGGGCCCGTTATGCCATTTGCCGGTCGCGAAGGTAGTGTAGCCGTGCAGACCCAGCATCTCTGGTAGCAGCACCGCATCACTTAGGTCACTCCGCACACGAAAGTAGCTCTTGCCCGTGTTGACCATTGCCCGGCTTGGAATGCAGACAGCGCCGCTGTTCCCGCCCATGTTGTAGTTGGTCCGAAAACTGAACCCCTCGCGAGCCAACCGATCAATGTTGGGCGTTCGAATGTGAGGATTACCCCAGGACCCAATGGTGTCGGCCCGCTGGTCGTCAGCGAACAGGAATAGGATGTTCGGGCGGTCGGATTTTACGGGCATGCATGCGGCCAGCCCCAGGGCGGTTCCCAGCACTACGAAGGCGCTTCCGGCTCTGGAGGCGATCGCTGACCGAATCAGGCTAGGCATGCGTGCCAGCATCAATGAGGTCTCACAGTGACTTTATTGTTTCGCGAACCGTTTCATCACGACAAACATGATATTGGCTCAAGTGATGAGGATAGGAATTCGGTTTTTGCTCGGTGTCTGGGACCGGCCATTGTTCGCTTGGTCATTGACTCTACTTCAGGTTCCGGCTAAAAAGAGGTTAACTTTATGCCAGACAAGGAGATGATGAACTTCATTCTAGCCTTGGGGCGCATATCGTCCGGAAGCCCCGTTTCTCACCGGCATGTGTCTCGCGGCCTGCTTATTTGTGCCACCGTGCTTTGTTCTTTTGCGACAGTAGTTGGGGCGCAGACTTCGGCATCTGGAGGCGTCGATTTTCAACGCGACGTCCGTCCCATTTTGGCGGACAACTGTTTTCAGTGTCATGGTCCTGACCAAAGTACTCGAAAAGCTGATTTCCGGCTCGATACTGAAGAGGGAGCCTTCGCGAATCGTCCTGACGGTTTCGCGATCGTGCCAGGTGATTTACTAGGCAGCTTATTGTACCAACGCATAACCCATGAAAACCCACGCCGAAGGATGCCGCCCATGGTGTCGAATAAGACATTATCAGGCGAGCAGATTGATGTGATGCGGCGATGGATCGAAGAAGGTGCTTCCTGGGATCAACATTGGTCCTTCAAGCCCATTGAACGTCCTGCCCTCCCGGCAGTGATCAATGAGGGATGGACTCGGAATTCGGTTGATCGTTTCGTGCTCGCTCGGCTCGAGTCGGTTGGGCTCACACCAAATCCAGAGGCAGATAAGCGGACTCTTGCCCGTCGACTGACCCTCGATCTGACGGGTTTACCGCCAGATCCGGTGATACTGGAACGCTTCCTTGATGATCAGTCAGAGGAGGCGTACGAAAAGCTGGTTAATCGATTGCTCGAGTCAGAGCATTGGGGCGAGCACCGGGCACGCTATTGGCTCGACGCTGCACGCTATGCCGATACGCACGGGATTCACATCGATAACTATCGGGAAATGTATCCCTATCGCGATTGGGTAATTCAAGCCTTTAATGAAAATAAGCCGTTTAATGAGTTCACGGTTGAGCAGGTCGCCGGCGATCTATTACCTAATCCTTCACTCGACCAGTTGATAGCGAGTGGTTTTCAGCGTAACAACATCACAACCAATGAGGGTGGAGCTATTCTTGAGGAATACGAAGCAATTTATGCCAAGGACCGCGCTGAAACGACAGGCAGCGTGTTTCTCGGATTAACGGTGGGTTGCGCTACTTGCCACGACCATAAGTTCGACCCGATTGCTCAGAGCGAGTTCTATGCCATGACGGCGTTCTTCCGGAACACGACGCAATATGCGATGGATGGGAATGTGTCCGATACACCGCCCATTTTGGTGGTGCCGGAGGACGAGGACCGTGGACTCTGGCAATCACTGCGTACGGAAGCGGGGCTGATTGATGCTGAGATTGCCAAGCATGAGATATCCGTCGGCGACATGTTTGGGGAATGGCTCGCGACTGAGGAATACCGCACACTGCAGACTCCGCTTGAACAATCAGCGCAGTTGATGACCTTGGTCCTCGATGACGCCGAGACGCCGGCTGTTGAGTACGGGGGGCGACGCCACGAGATTACGCTCCACTCCGGTGCAACAGTCGGACCGGGCCCGCAAGGCGAGCTCGCGCTGACGTTCGGCGAGGAGTCATGGGCTGAGTTACCGTCTCTGCCGCTGGACAGTGACACGCCATTTTCGTTGGCAATGTGGGTCTATACACCTGAGGATGAAGGTAATTTTCAGGTAGGCGGTCAGACTGATGCGCTCGATGAGTCACGGGGATGGCGGGTTGTAATCGCGGCACGCCAGATTCAAATACATATGGTTGGCGAGGACAGTACGGGTGACATGGACCGCAAGGCAATTCATCTATTCCCGACCAATATGAAACGGATGCCGGCGGGTGAGTGGACTCATGTTGTATTCACCTACGACGGTTCTGGTGAAAGAAGTGGACTGCAAATCTACCCTGACGGTGAGGTTGTCGAAACGGAAGGCAGCGAATTTTTTGCGGATGTTGAAGGCAGCATTCGGACGACCGAACCATTTGTGTTGGGCAAACGATTACTGTCGGTTGACTCATCTCCTGATTCACCAGAGGCGGGCTATTTTGCAGATGGTGGAATCGCCGATCTCCGGGTATTTAACCGTGTCCTCACAGTGCAAGATGCCAAGGTGTTGTCGGTCTGGCCCACACTTCGGCAGGCGCGGAGCAAGGAACCCCTCCAGCTTAATTCGCAGGAGCGAGAGGCGCTTCAACACTTCTATCTCAGCGTAAAAGACGATGCGTATCGGACGCTGGTGGCTCGAAGATGGGCAATTGAACAGGAGTGGCGAGAGATTCGTCGGCGTGGCGGCGTGACTCATGTAATGAACGAACGACCCGATACTGAACCCGAAGCGTATGTGTTGAATCGCGGCATGTATGACGACCCGCGTGAGCGCGTGACGGCCGACGTGCCGGCAGCCCTTCCGCCGATGGCCGAGTCCCTACCGCGGAATCGGTTAGGGCTTGCACGCTGGCTCGTCGCTCCCGAAAACCCTCTAATGAGTCGCGTAACGGTGAATCGCTACTGGCAAGAAGTGTTTGGGACTGGCCTTGTTCGTACGAGTGAAAACTTTGGCGCACAAGGGGATGCACCCTCCCATCCGGCGCTACTTAATTGGTTAGCGGATGAGTTCAGGGACTCGGGCTGGGATACGAAGAAATTGTTTCATATCCTCGTGACCTCGGCGACCTATCGCCAATCGGCTCACGTAACGGAGGAAAAGCTCGGGCAAGATCCAGGCAACCGACTATTTTCGCGGGGACCAAGGTTTCGCATGGATGCCGAGATGGTGCGTGATTATGCACTAGCCTCCAGCGGACTCTTAGT
>DBHR01000106.1:46826-59334 GCA_002296225.1 Acidobacteria bacterium UBA823
CAAAGCAACACAGGCCTGTATCAAGCCGACGCCGGAGACAAGCTTTATCGTAGGAGTCTCTATACGTTCTGGAAGCGTGCGGCCCCACCGGCGTCGATGCAAATCTTCAATGCGCCCTCGCGGGAACATTCGACAGTGCGACGTGAGAGAACGAACACTCCACTTCAAGCGCTGGTTACGATGAATGGTTCGCAATTCATTGAGGCGTCTCGCCATCTTGCACAACGTGCGCTGCGAGAGGCTGGCGATGAGTTCAGGCAGCGACTCGGTTTTGTCACGCTGCGCCTCCTGGCTCGCTCGTTCACGGAGAATGAGCGCACCGTAGCCCTACAAACTCATCGCGAATTACTCGCAATGTATCGAGCGGACGTCGATGAGGCGACACGGCTGCTAAACGTTGGCGATTCGGAATGGGATACGACGTTGCCGGTGGCCGAATCCGCCGCCTGGACTATGTTGGTAAACCAGTTAATGAATTTAGATGAGGTGCTGAACAAATAGAAGGGCCTCTATAACAATGACAGGTTCCCCGATGCATCCAGTCAAGCAAGCCATTCTTAACGAAACCCGTCGACAATTCTTTGGTCAGGTCGCGAAGGGAATTGGTGGACTCGCTTTGTCCAACCTCATGGCCGACGACCTGCTTGCACTTAAGCAGGACACCCAGTCGTTCGGCGGCTTACCGTCATTGCCTCATTTCGCTCCAAAAGCAAAGCGGTGTATTTATCTCCACATGATGGGGGCACCGCCACAGATGGATTTGCTCGACTATAAACCGAAAATGCAGAGTTGGTATGACAAGGACCTTCCTGAGTCGATTCGTCAAGGGCAGCGCCTGACGACTATGACTTCAGGGCAGGCCCGTTTCCCAATTGCACCGTCGATCTTTAAATTCAACCAACACGGACAAAGTGGGGCATGGATTTCAGAGTTGTTGCCACATACGGCGAAGATGGCCGACGACCTCGCGATTGTGCGTTCGATGCACACCGAAGCGATCAATCATGAACCAGCCATTACGTTCATTCAGACAGGTCGGCAAATTCCGGGTCAACCGTGTGTAGGTGCGTGGTTCGCTTACGGTCTGGGGAGTATGAATCGGGATCTGCCGACTTTCGTCGTGATGAACGCCGAGAAGAGCCACCCGAAAAGTGGGGTCCAGGCGATCTCTGCAAAAATGTGGAGTTCGGGTTTTCTCTCGCCAGAATATGCTGGTGTTGGGTTGCGCGGTGGCACGAACCCGGTTCTGTACCTGCAGAACCCGGAAGGTGTATCACTCGACGTTCGGCGCAAAATGCTAGACGGCCTCGGCGAGCTGAATCGCATTCAGCATGAACAACTAGGCAGTCCCGAAACGCTGGCTCGTATTCAGCAATACGAAATGGCGTTCCGAATGCAAATGGCTGTGCCTGAAATGGCGGACCTCTCAAGTGAGCCAGCGAGCACATTCGAACGCTGGGGTGAGGAGGCGAAGCAGCAAGGCAAGTTCCAAAATGCCGCGTTGATGGCTCGTCGGCTAGTCGAACGAGATGTGCGATTCGTTCAGATTTACCACCGCGGCTGGGATGTCCATAATGATGCACCAGAAGTACTTCGCGCGCAGGCGAAGGACGTAGATCGCGCGTCGTGGGCACTCATCCAAGATTTAAAAGAACGCGGCCTCTTTGATGAAACGTTAGTGATTTGGGGTGGGGAGTTTGGCCGAACAATCTACTCGCAAGGTAAGCTGACACCAACTGACTATGGTCGCGACCATCATCCGCGGTGTTTTTCGCTTTGGATGGCGGGGGGTGGGGTCCAAGGCGGTGTGGTCTATGGTGCGACGGACGAGTTTTCCTACAACATAGTTGAGAACCCCGTACACATTCGGGACCTCCAGGCTACAATCCTGCATCTCTTCGGAATCGACCACGAACGCTTCACCTTTAAGCATCAAGGATTAGATGCGCGGCTGACTGGGGTGGAGGAGCCGGCGCGTGTCGTGCACGAGTTGCTAGCTTAGCAGCCCGGCCGATGGCCGAGCTGATTTCGTGAACTAAACAAAATTGGCTTCCGGAGCAGCAGCGCCTGTTTTGAAACGGTTGAGTGCAAAAGGTGAGAGGTCGAAGTCGAGGTCCTGGCCAGCGATTTGTGCAGCGACCAGTCGTCCGGCGGCTGGCGAATGCTGGAAGCCGTGACCGCTAAAACCGTTGATTAAATACAGGCCGACGACCGAGTCAGCGGAGCCAATGATCGCGTTGGCGTCTGGTGTCATGGCGTAGAGCCCCGCCCAGGCGTGTGACACGCTTCCCTCTGCCAAGATTGGCAGGCGGGACAGGGCGACCTCGACGACCGAGTCGAGAAAATCCCACCGAACGGTCATGTCGAACCCTGGAGTTTCGTCCGGGTCGCCCATTCCGAAGAGGATATTGGCGCCCTCTCGGTGATAGTAGAACGACGTCGCGGAGTCGATAACCATGATGTGGTTATCAGGGAAATCAACTCCCGCGGTGGCGTGAGCTGGTGGCTGAGCGATGAAGATATTTCTACGTAGCGGTTCAATCGGCAACTCGAGACCGGCTAGGGCGGCCACCCGCGCTGCATGCGGACCGGCTGCATTGACGACGACCGGCGTTGCAATCGCCCCTCGCGTGGTTGTCACTCCGGTAATCGTGTCTCCGTCAAGTGTGATACCCGTGACGTCGGTTCCCCGCTCAATCTGGACCCCCGCCGCCTGGGCCGCACGGGCAAAGCCCATCGTCAGCCCATTTGGATCCGCAATACCATCCCGTGCGCAGTAACTCGCTGCCACGACGCCGTCGAGTTTGAGACCTGGTGCGAGGCGGGACGCGTCGTCGGGGGTTACAAGATTCACGTCGATGCCCAAACTTCGTTGCAGGTCGATGTTTCGTTGAAAGGTTTCAACCGAAGACGGCGTCGAAAGGAGGAAGAGATATCCGTCCTGATGAAAATCCATTGGGTAGCCGACCGCATCTTGAAAGCGTTCGATGAGCCGGATGGACTCGATGGAAAGCTGAATGTTCTGGGGGGTGGAGAATTGATGACGGACTCCACCGGCGTTGCGGCCGGTTGACCCGGTTGCCAGTTGGCTCTCACGTTCGATCAAAACCACATCGTGAACGCCATACTGGGTCAGGTGGTAGGCCGTGCTGGCACCCATACACCCACCGCCGATGATGACGACGTCCGAGGTAGTCTTCATACTAAGCTCGATTCTTGACGGCGCTCGACCCTTTTCTCAGGTTAGCATAGCCTCCCGGGTTTTCGCCCCAGCGTGGTTGACCCGTGAAGGGGCGCCTTCTATCATCAAGGATTGCCGTCTGTGGAGTGTAAGTGACGAAGTGTAACCGTCTTAAGATTACCTGGATACATCTGAGTGCTACTGATTACGTTCGTCTCAACATCCATCGTGGTTGGCCTCGCCGGCGCAACCGATCTGGCAGTCGTGCGGTAAGGGCCTGGTGACCCATGTCTAATCCTTCGTCTGATGATTCCCAGGCCGCCGCAACGGAGGCCGCTCTGGTCGAAGAGGTCCTTCGCCAGATCCTAGCGAGCCGGGTCTATGACGTGGCGCGGGAAACCCCGCTTGACGTCGCAGCAAAGCTGTCTGTGCGCCTGGATAATCAGGTGCACCTAAAACGGGAAGACCTCCAGCCGATCTTTAGCTTCAAGCTTCGTGGCGCCTACAACAAGATTTCACAGCTAACGAGCAGGGAACGGTCGAAGGGCGTCATTACGGCCAGCGCCGGCAATCACGCCCAGGGAGTGGCATTTGCCGCGCAGCGTCTTCAAATCCATGCGGTCATTGTGATGCCGGAGACGACACCGGCGATCAAGGTCGAAGCGGTTTCGGAAATGGGAGCGGAGGTCATTCTTGAGGGGGATACCTTCAGCGAAGCGAAAGCGCGTTGCGACACGCTCAGGGCGGAGAGGGACCTCGTATTTGTCCACCCGTTCGACGATCCCCTCGTGGTGGCGGGCCAGGGAACGATCGGCGATGAGATCGTGCGACAGAGCCAAGGCGCGCCAAACATCACCTTCGTCCCCGTCGGTGGCGGAGGGTTGATCGCCGGAATCGCGGCCTACATCAAAACCCGGTGCCCCGACAGCAAGGTCGTGGGGGTGGAGCCTTTTGAGGCTGACGCCATGTTCCAGTCGATCGCGGCGGGTAAGCGGGTAACTCTGGACTCAGTTGGTATTTTTGCGGACGGCGTCGCGGTGCGAGAGGTGGGTGAGTACACGTTGCCGATTGTGAAGGCGACAGTGGATGAGGTCGTCCGTGTGTCGAATGACGAGATCTGCGCAGCCCTGAAGGACATTTTCGACGACACGGGGAGTGTCATGGAACCGGCGGGTGCGCTCGGAGTAGCCGGTTTGAAGCGATACGTAGCTCGTGAGGGCCTGCGGAACCAGAACCTGGTCGCTGTGTTGAGTGGCGCGAATATGAATTTCGACCGGTTACGGTTTGTGGCTGAACGAGCAGAGTTGGGTGAGGCAAGGGAGGCCGTGTTCGCAGTGACGATCCCTGAGCGGCCTGGAGCATTCAGGGAATTCTGCGCAGCGATTGGTCGGCGGGTGATCACGGAGTTTAATTATCGTTTGAGCGACCGGTCGCAAGCCCGCATCTTCGTTGGTGTGGCGACACGGTCGAAGGCTGACGCGCAAGGGTTGGCTAAGGGGCTGAACAAAAATGGCTACAACACGGTCGACTTATCGGACAACGAAGTTGCCAAGCTGCACGTGCGGCATATGGTGGGCGGCCGGGCACCGGACGTGGATCGGGAATCGCTCTATCGATTTGAGTTTCCGGAACGGCCGGGCGCGCTAATGCAGTTCCTGGAACGGCTCGGCGGGCGGTGGAATATCAGCCTGTTCCATTATCGTAACCATGGTGCCGATTTCGGCCGCGTCCTGGCGGCTTTTGAGGTGCCAGAATCCGAGCGGGCGGCGTTCGGAGCCTTTCTGGACAATCTAGGTTACCCATACCACCCTGAGGCCGACAACGCGGCCTATTCGTTATTCCTGTCTTAAGGCCCGGTTGAGTTGGCGGAGGGGCTCTCTGAGGCTCGCGCAACGGCATCGCAAACGGCAGTGTAATCGTTGGGCAGGTCAACGGGGAGCCGGGCGTGGGTCGAATCGACATCCGGCAGAGCACGCTTATGGTAGCCGCGTTTGAAATCGGTGAACTTTAGGCCGTTGGCTGTCGAAATGACGACGACGCGTTGCGTTGCCGTGATCTGACCGCGTTTTCTGAGCTTGAGTAGCGCGGCAAGCGCCACGCCAGTGTGAGGGCAGTTGAACATACCGGTAAGGTCCGCATGCGCCGCGGCGTCAGCGAGTTCGCTTTCGCTAGCTTGCTCGACGATGCCGTCATACCGCTGGAGTGTGGCGATCGCCTTCTTGATTGACACCGGATTTCCAATTTGAATGGCCGACGCCTGCGTCGATTCAGCGCGGACTGGCTCGAAATGCCAGTCCTTCTGATAGGCACGATACAGAGGATTGGCCTTCGCCGCTTGGGCGACTACGATCCGGGGCCGCTTCCGCGTCAAGCCAAGAGCCTCCATCATGTCTAACCCGGCTCCGAGCGCGCTTACATTTCCCAGGTTGCCACCGGGAATGATCAGGACGTCAGGTAATTCCCAATCGAACTGCTGAGCGATTTCGATGGCCACGGTTTTCTGACCTTCGAGCCGAAGGCTGTTCATCGAGTTCGCGAGATAAATGCGCTCCTCCTCGGCGAGGCGCTGGACAATCGCCATGCATCCGTCGAAATCAGTGTCGAGTGCAAGCACGGTCGCGCCGTTCGCTAGTGGCTGCAATAGCTGCGCTTCAGACACCTTTCCTCGTGGAAGGATGACAAAGGCCGGGATGGCAGCCGCAGCGGCGTAAGCCGATAGGGCAGCTGACGTGTCGCCCGTGGAGGCGCAGGCGACTGCCGGGATCGAACGGCCCGCCGATATCATCTGCTTGACGACGGAGACCAGCACGGTCATGCCGAGGTCCTTGAATGAGCCGGTGTGTGAGTTTCCGCAGAGTTTGAGCCAAAGATCTTCGAGACCGATCTCGCGACCGAAGCGCTCCGCCCAGAGCAGGTTTGTGCCGCCTTCGTCCATCGAAACGACATTGTCGTCCGCGAGATCGGGGCAGACCCACTCCTTCTTTCCCCAGACCGCGGACCCGTACGGCCAAACGGTTCGCTTGTAGCGTTCGTCGAAGAGTTTCATCCAAGCGGCAGGCGACCGGTGACGCAGCGCGTCTAAATCGTGCACAACCTCCAGTAAATCGCCACAAGTGGGGCAGCGATAAATCGGCTGCCACAGCGAGTGCTGACCTTGGCAGCCGGCGATGCAACGAAAGGTGGCTCCGTATCTCATGGGTGCCTAATGGATATTGTACTCCTCCGGCCATGGCCGTCGTTGAATTTCAGGTAGGATGGGATTTCGGGAACGAGAAGCCGATGGGCTACGCAGCGTCTTTATAACCCAGCCGGTGTGCTGGGCCCGGGTTTCCACAGGAACGGGGCGGCCGTGACGAAGCGAACTAGGTTTAGGGCCCGTCATCCTGGCGTGTTCTTCCTTGACGAACACGATTTGGTTGGCCTGGAGGCCTACATGCGAGCGCGTGGATGGCTTGTGGTAGGGGAATCAATCAGAGCGGCTACAAAGGCCGGCCACGGCAACATGAACTGCACGCTCCGTCTGGAAACCACAGAGCGCCGGGTCATCATGAAACAGGCTCGACCGTGGGTTGAACAGTATGACGAGATCCCGGCGCCATCGGAGCGGGCATTGGTTGAAGGGCGCTTTTATGAAGCGATCGGGCCCCATTCGGTGTTGCAAGACCGGATGCCTCGACTACTTGGCTGCGACCCAGAGGCGAAGCTCCTAATGCTGGAAGACCTCGGACCCACTTCCGACTACACCAACTTATATGCGGGGCACACGTTGGACCCGCGGGATCTGGATGCCCTGGTGGCATTTCTAGGGTCCCTACATCGGACGTTTTCAAATTCTGAGGGCGACGGCCGGTTTGCGAATCAGGCCATGCGAGAGTTGAATCATCTACACATCTTCGAATTTCCACTGGATTCCGAAAACGGGTTAGACCTGAACGCTATTAACCCTGGCCTTTCGGAGGCCGCAGCCGAATTGCGTCGCGATGCCGACTACACGAAGGCGGTATCGGCGCTAGGGGAGCTGTATCTGCGAAGCCCCGGGACGCTGGTGCATGGAGATTTTTTCCCGGGGAGTTGGTTGCGTACGAAAAACGGACCCAGGGTGATTGACCCGGAATTCAGCTTCGTGGGCCCGCCGGAGTTTGATGTCGGAGTCATGATTGCCCACCTATACTTAGCCAACCAGCCGATAGGCCTGGTCCAACGGGCTCTGGCTGCCTATGCTGATGGTTTGTCGGTACCGCAGACAGGGAAGAGTCAAGAACTCGTGTCGAGCTTTGCGGGCGCAGAGATCATGCGGCGCCTAATCGGGATCGCCCAGTTACCTCTGGTTGCAGATCTGCCGAGGAAGCGAGCGTTACTGGAACTGTCGCGGACATTTCTGCTGTCCCCGGCGACGGGATGCGGGTCCGCAACCGGGCGAGGAGGCCTATAAAACTGATGAGTCGAAGTCGAATGTGCTTCGTAGCGTTGTGCACCGTTGCGGCGTGTGCTGGGCCGCAAACTTCGGAGGAGTCTACTACGGTCACGGGACCCAAAACCGTAGCTGAGGAAGCTGGGTTGATCGTCTTGGCTTCGGCCGATGAGGAGAAGAGGTTCATTCTGCGTTATCCGCAGAATGACAAAGACTGGAACAGTCGGTTATTGGTAGCGGCGCACGGCGGAACCGGTGGGCCATCCCTTTCAGCGGACGGTACGCAGATCGGCACGGGTGAAACCTCGCTGGACGATTTAATCGGCGAATACGCGGTCGCGCAGGGATTCGCGTATGCGAGCGTCGACCGAAACGGCGTCGGCGGGACGCACCAAGGGTTGGCGCTTGTGAACGAATTCGCGGCGTTGGCTCGTGGCCGTGTGGCTGATGCACTCGGTCGCGATGTGGAGTTGATGTATCTGGTCGGATTGTCCATGGGTGGCGGAATCGCCCGTTATGCGTCCGAGGATCCCGAGACGCTCTTTGACAGCGTCATCATCGTAGCCGGCGCTGCGGGTGATGCGGTCACCCAAGTTGACAGGTTGGCCCGGCGGGTCGCGCTGTGGCCCAAGATCGATCCGCGAGAGCATCCCGAGGTGAAGGACGAGGATCCTCTGGTTTTGGCTTACTCCGCGGATGGGTCGGGAACCCCCGTGGAGGCGAGAGCTCTTTGGCCGTTTATTGGCGCGTCCTCGTCAAGGGCCAATCTCCAGCAGATGCTGGCAAGTAACGGACTTGAGGGGCTGTCGGCGACGGAACTCGAGCAGTTCCGTATAGCGTCCTACGCCGACCGACCCGGTTTCGTGGAACAGGTGCGAGCGCGTGATACCTCGGGCCATGTCCAGGTACCGACGCTCGAAATCGTCGGGACTTACGACGACTTTGTGCTTGCTGAGATTCTTGCCTATAAACGTAAGGTCTTGTCGGATCCCGCGTGGGCTGCTCAACACCGCTTATATCAGGTACGCGAGGCTTGGCACATCTCGCGTGAGGATGATGCCTTGGAAGGGTTCAGGTATCGAATGTCGCGGATGGGGCTCAGTGCTGAGACGCAGCGGGCGGCCGGTGAGTTCGGCTCCTACGTGCAGGCGGTCCAGGACGCGTTGGACTTCGCTGATCGCTGGGTCACCCACGACATTCCCGCCCCTCGAGACCAAACCGTGGACGATGGCGCCGGCTTAATCGAAACGTCCGGTACAGACGGCTAAGGGTTACGTTCGACCGGAGCCTGCCCGATTTTGGCAACGTTAACCGGCGGGGTGCTAACCAAATCCAGGGTGAAACGTACCGGTAAATTCCCGTCAGTCTGGTCAGATTTGAATATGGCTTGCACTTCCAGCGTGGTGCCGCGAGCGAGGGTCAGCGGCTCCTCCAGCCAATACCTCGTTCGCCACTGAGGCCGTGGGCTCGCCAGGCGGACTATTGGTGTTCGGCGTCCATCGCGGGTGAGTGCTTCTATTTGAACCGCTAGAGCGTCAGTCGCGAGGTTTGGCAAGATCGCCAACAGGTCCACGTCCCGGGCCAGGTCCGTCGTGAACGTGACGACCTGGTCGTTGCCGGTGTTAAGGCGTGACGGAGACTGAAGGGTCATTGTTTCGACCTTAGGGACGTCTCGGGTCGCCACGTAGAGGGCAACAGCGCTGCGGTCTTCAACTGCCAGTCCTTCGTATGTCCAGGTTTTTTTATAGGTCACGCGCAGAACGAGATCAGCGTCAGCTGGCACGGCATACGCGGCCCCATCGAGGGCGATTGCTTCTTGTCCGGGAAGCCACGCCGCGAGAATCTGTTCGGTGTCGAACTCAGAGACATCCTCAACGCCGAAACCAGGGTTGGGGTCGGCCGCATCGTATACCGCTGCTTTATTGGACGTGTCGACGAAAAGGATCGCGGACCGAACAATGGCCGGCGCACCAGGGCGAAAGTCCACCGCGCGGATCAGGGTCTCCCGTTCAAACCCACTCGGTATGACGAAGTACCTGGTAGCCTCATGGACGTCGGCGGTGAGGGTAAATATCTCGGGCATCTCAAAAATGGCTGTGGGTTCACCGAGTGGCCAAGATGGTTTTACGTTGGCCACGGGGTGGTCAACGGGCACGCCTTCTGGCGTACCGCCGTTGGCCCATTCCACGACGATGTCGAGCTGTTGGGCGGTTAATGAGCCGCCGTGCTTGAACCTACCAAACCCGTCTTCGGGCTGCCACGGTGGCATCGTGAGATTGACGAGTTCCTCCTTGATTGACTGTGCCCATGGATAGGCATCGCCGTAACTGAGAAGGGACATTGGTGCGACGGCGCCAGGCGCGTGGCAGCCGCCGCACTGAGCCAAGAAAATTGGATAGACGTCCTGGTGGTACATGTATTTCGACGTAATCGGCTTATGGGCGTTGGTTGTAGAGCCACTGACCAGTAGGATCGTTGCGATTATGGCAACGGATAACAGCAGGCCTCGATGCATGGGACCATCGCCAGGCATTTAACGCTCCGAATACGCGGTGGCGATAGCCGCGGCGGCTTGACCGAAGACCGCATATGCAGACTCGACGCGTTGCCGGTTGCCGAGGTCGCCGTACCAGTCGAGGAGCCAGGCAGCACGGACGAGTTCTTTGACCGCAAGCCTGACCGAGAGTTGCCTCTCGGCTGGTAGGTGGCGGAGGTGTGGCGTCAGAGCCAACGCGAGGTCCTTGGCTTCAAGCGCAGGGATCCAGATTTCCGTAAAGGCGCCGTCCCGCAGCAAGTTCTGCACATGGGCGTCACGGGCCGAGACCTCCGCTGCAATCTCGCCTGGCCGGTCTGGGATATTCACCATCAGCGTACCGATGGTCGCGGCTGCGCCAGCGGGGAAGGCCCCAGGTGCTGTTGCTGTTGGGTTAGGCGAAGGAGTTCTGGTTGTTTCGGTGAAAGTGAAATCGAACCGCTCCTCGGGGCCAGTAGGATCGAATCGTATTTTGACCGAGATTTCCCTTGGCAGGTTGTCGCTTCCGATGTTGGCTTCAAGAAATGTTCCATCTGGTGAAGCGACGAGCGGCTGCGCTGCAAGTTCAAACATCTCGTCCGTGTCTACGTCGTAGGTTTCCCGGAGCACTGCGCGTCCCTTGGCGCTGCCGACGACCATCGGTTGCGAATAGTTATCGTACAGGTGGAGCACAAAGCGATCCGATGCGGGATACGTGCCTTCGAGATGGTGCCAATTGTCGGGTGCCATAAAGAACGTCCCGCCGTGTTTGGGCGTGTGATCTTCATGGGGTAAGGACCCGAGTTGCTGCACCATTTGTTGGCCACCATCGATCGGGCACATCCCCGGCTCAAGGGAACTGACGTGGGGATGGTCTGGGCAGGTCCAGGTAAGCGCGAGGCGGACCGGGATTAGCTGCCGGCCGCCTATGGGGCAGTTGCCACCTTTGGCGTCCAGAATGATCGAATGCACCGGACAGGTCCAGGCCTCCGCGCGCCGGGTCTCGACGAGGTTCATATTACAAATGGGGCACGGACCGTTATGGGTTTCGTGAATTTCCGGATGCATCGGACAGGTAAAGGAAAAAGGCGGAAGATTGCTTTCGTCAACCAACGGATTGTCTAGTGCTCGGGTAACCGACGGGGTCTTCGACTGTGCCAGACCGGCCATTACCTGATCGCCCGAGGAGTTATCCGACAAGTGCTGCTTGGTCTGTTGTAACGCGACCCGGTGCGCGAGGGTTTTGAGTGGGTCCGCCAGTGCGTTAAGGTGGGCCTGGTCGCCCGTTGGACCGTTTTGAGTCTCAGCCTGAATCCTTATCGCCGCGCTGTTAACCATCGTGCTGGCAAGAAGAACAGCGACTATGTGGCCTTGAATCATGACGGAACCTCTCAGTCAGGCGCGCAGCATCCGGGAGTGCTTGCGTCGGCGGAGTGGGCTGGTGCGTTCGATAAGTTCGCACCGAAAACGCTGATGGATATCAGCAAAAATTATACACCAGCAACACCACTATGGCTGTTGGGCCTCAGAGAACGCCCGAACAGAATTGACATCTTTCCTTGTCTTTTGGTCGGTATAATCCAATAGCCAGTCGAGTGTGGTCGCTAGGGCCGGAACCGACAAGATGGCAGGAGGGCACCTCATGAGCAGCAGGATTAACCGTCGTGATTTTATTCGAACCGGCGCTGCGGTCACGGGTTTCGCGGCAGCAACGTCACGAACGGCGTTCGGCCGGGCGCCTGCGGTCCAGACGTCTAGCGTCAGCCCGGTCGTCATCGCCTCGGGTAACGGCCATCGGATTCGGAACGGAGGATCGGAAACGTGCGTTGAAACGGCATACAGGATGATGACGGGTGGAGCCGATGTACTGGAATCGCTCATCGCCGGCGTCAACCTAAACGAGTTGGATCCCCAGGAAGGCGGTGTTGGCTTTGGTGGGTCGCCAAACGCGGACGGAATTGTGCAACTCGACTCGTGCTGCATGCACGGGCCTAGGAAGCGAGCCGGGGGCGTGGCTGCCATTGAAGGCGTGAAGACGCCGTCGCTCGTCGCCCATGCGGTCATGGAGCACACGGACCATCATCTACTGGTTGGCCATGATGCCAGGGATTTCGCCCGGAACATGGGTTTTACCATTCACGACGACCTAAACACTGACCGATCACGGGAGCGCTGGCTTGAGTGGAAACGGCGGATTGACCCCGGACACTACCTGGATCCCAAGAAACGGGCATGGGCTGGTTATGAAGCCGGACTTGGCATGATGGCTGACGGCTTAATTGATGAGCATGATTTCTTTGGGACGATTAACTGTGACGGAATCAACGCGGACGGCGAAATATGCGGGGTGACGACGACGAGTGGCCTGGCGTGGAAGATTCCAGGCCGAGTCGGCGACTCACCG
>DBHR01000106.1:59633-59863 GCA_002296225.1 Acidobacteria bacterium UBA823
TCGGCGACTCACCGATCCTTGGTGCGGGATTGTATGTCGATGGCACCTACGGTGCGGCGGGTTCGACCGGCCGGGGTGAGGCGAATCTATTCAATCTCACCTCATTTCTGATCGTCGAGTACCTTCGCCGAGGTATGCATCCAAAGGATGCAGGTCTTGAGGGGCTCAAGCGGATTAAGGAGAATACGATCGAGCCAAGGCTCTTAAATAGTCGGGGCGAGCCAGCGTTC
>DBHR01000036.1 GCA_002296225.1 Acidobacteria bacterium UBA823
CCTGCCCGCCGACCAGGATGTCGTTCGGCCCCTCGCGTCCGGTGGCGCCGTGGCATTCCGCACAGCGGATGGCGTAGATGTTTTGTCCCTCGGCTGCTGTTCCCCCGCCGGGCGGCAGCCCTTCGCCGTCTGGCGCAATACTAATGTCGTACGCAGCGATTTCCTCGGCCGTTGCGATGCGGCCGAGGTCGTACTGCTGTGACTGTGTATGCACGTGGGCGCTGCCGGCGAACATGAGGCTGAGCCCGAGCACTGCGAGCGCAGGCTTAGAGATGAACATTGTGCACACTTCCGTCCGAGTGAATCGCCCAACTCTGAATGCCGTTGTAGTGGTAGTAGCTCAGGCCACGCGCGGCGATCAGCGCGTGACGTGTTGGTTGCACGTAGCCCGTTTCGTCAGTGCAGCGCGACTGCAACACTGTGGACTCTCCGGTCCAGTTCCAGCCGTATCGGAATCTGGTGTGGGCAATTGGTAGCACTGGGTCCTGAAGTGCTGCATCCTGCCAGGTCGTGCCCGCGTCCGTGCTGATTTCCACGTGCGTGATTTTGCCGCGTCCCGACCAGGCGATGCCGGTGACCTCCTGATAGCCAGGACCACTCAGGGTCATGCCGCCCGAAGGTCGCGTAATGAGCGACTTGGCGTCCATCATAAAGCTGAACTGCCGCGCTTTGCCGTCGGCGAGTATGTCCGTGTACTTCGAGGTTTCGTCCTTCGTCATGTAGGGCTGATCCACAATCTTGAGCCGTCTGAGCCACTTGACGTGGATGTTCCCTTCCCATCCCGGAACGAACAGCCGGATGGGATAGCCCTGCTCCGGCCGAAGTGCTTCGCCGTTCTGAGCGTAGGCGACCATGACGTCATCAAGCGCTTTCTCCATCGGGATGCTACGGGCCATCTTGCAGGCATCGGCGCCTTCCGCCACGAGCCATGTCGCACCCTTCTGCAGTCCGGTCTGACCGAGTAACACCGATAGACGCACTCCCGTCCATTCGCTGCAGCTTGTCAACCCGTGTAGATTCTGAACCGAAACGTCTGGCACCTGCCGCCAGTGTGTGCCTCCGTTTCCAGAGCACTCGACGAAATGAATTTGGGAATGCGACGGGAACCGCTTGAGTTCGTCCATCGTAAAGATCATCGGCCGGTTGACCAGGCCGTGGATTAGCAACTCGTGGGTTGTTGAGTCGATCGCAGGGACTCCGGCGTGATGTCGCTCGAAGTGGAGCGACGCTGGGGTGATCATCCCCTCAAGTTCGTGTAGTGGCGTCCGACTCGACGCATTCTCACGGCTCAGCGAATTTCTGAACGTACGCCTAGCGCGTTCTAACGGAGACCTCGTCCCGTAATTACTCACTGGCCCGCCGAGAAAGGACTGCTGTTCTTTGGGTAAAGGCGACGACGGGCGGCAGGCGACCAGCGCGCTGCTGAGGGCTGCGCTTAACTGAAGAAACCGTCGGCGGCTTTTTGATAGACCCGTATTTCTTGACGGAGAGCGACTCATCAAGGACTCCTTAGCCATTGCGACCGCTTGAAAACGACGAGGCGCACTGCACCATATTCATGCAGATATGAGAGCATTGCAACCGGTGGAAGGGTGCATTGGTTGCAGCGTGCCGCTGCAGTGCTTTTTGGGGGACATCTGCACTGCACCTAGCAAGGGATAGGACGTGCGGTGAGTTGGGCATGCGGGACCGGTGTTATACAGCGGCTCGGCCGGTGCGCCGATACGCATTGTATGCGGATCTCGGAGGGATTCGTGGCGATCGCCTTAGTGGTAGTCGCCGCGCCGATGTGGAGCGCGGCTCTTCAGAGCCTACCGTTGGCGGTAGGGGTGGCGCATCACGCGCGGTCGCTCCAACCCGGTGAAGTCGTACAGGTGACCGCGACGTTTTCCCGTCCGGTGAGTGCCGTTCGCGCCAGCGCGTTCGATCGCGTCGTACCCTTCCAGCCCACGGGCGATCGGCGAATCTGGGAAGGGCTAGTCGGAATCGATCTGGACGTTGAGTTCAGAGAACATTTCGTAACGATTGTTGGCACTGCAACCGATGGTGCTACTGTGCGAACGCAGCACCCCTTGGCGGTCGTGTCCAAGGAATTCGCAACGCGCCACCTCACCGTCGCTCCTGAATACGTGACACCCCCCGATGATGTGATTGAACGAATTCAACGAGAGGCGGCACGCACGACGAAGCTGTTCAATACCCAGACGCCGGTCGCGCACTGGCGCGGTGGGTTCCTCCGCCCGGTTCCCGGTGACGCGACGAGTGCCTTCGGTCGCCGGAGTGTTTTCAATGGTCAGGCGCGGAGCCCGCACAGTGGAGCGGATTTTCGAGCTGGCCATGGCACACCCGTTAAAGCGCCGAATTTTGGCACGGTCGTTCTGGCTAGCGACCTTTATTTCTCGGGCAACTGCGTCATCATCGACCATGGCCTCGGTCTCTACTCGTTCTTCGCCCATCTCTCGCGAATTGGCGTGGCGGAGGGCGATGCGGTAGCCCCTGGCGACCTTATCGGCGACGTTGGCGCGACTGGGCGCGTGACGGGGCCGCATCTGCACTGGACCGTGCGGCTGAACATGGCGCGCGTCGATCCCTTATCGCTCATGTCCATCCTCACGGACGACGGCGGGTAGTGCGTTGTCAATGGGTTGAGCTCGTGACCGCCCGTTAGCGCGCTTTCTCATCCGACCTGGATCGTGCTTGCTGGATCACCGGCCGGGAGGTGATGATAGCGCCCGCGCCTCTCTTCCATGCGCGAGCCTCTGATGACTTATGATGATCGCGATGATGTTCGTGGCGAAGCCGCTGTGGAAGGCGGCTGTATCTTCACATCTGCTTGGCTCGCCTCAGGCGAATGCTGCGCTGTTATTTGTTCCAAGCTAGGAGATTTAGATGACATCTCGTACGTTCGTTGCCGCCCTCGTGCTTCTGAGCGCCTGCGCGCCCGCGTCCGAACAGGCGCCGCCATTTGATGCTGCTCAGGTCACGGAAGCGACCTCAGTCACGCCGACGTCTTCGCAATCGGGGTCGTCCGCACTGAGTACGCTGCCCGTCCTGCGGAATTACACGAACCACCGGGTGTCGAGCCATGACCGAACCGGGGCGAACGACGACGGTAACTGGCAGAATCCGATTCAGGTGGGCGAAACTCGCACGATCGCCGAGATCGATGGTCCGGGGATCATCAGTCACATCTGGATCACTATTTCGACTCCGGAGAAACACCATCTGAAAAAGATCGTGTTACGGATGTTCTGGGACGGAGAGTCGACCCCGAGCGTCGAGACGCCCATCGGCGATTTCTTTGGGTTGGGCCTTGGAGAGTATTTCCTCTATGAATCGGCTGCGCTGTCCGTCGGTTCCCAGAAGGCTTTGAACAGTTTCTTTCCGATGCCATTCCGCCAATCGGCCCGGATTACCGTAACCCACGAGGGCGATCAAGCAATTAGCGCGTTCTATTACAACATTGACTATGAGCGACACGACCGCTTACCGGACGATCTCGGGTACTTCCATGCGCAGTATCGTCAGGGCACGCCGAATCCTGGCTGGACAACGGACTGGATGCTGAACGGCGACGATCTTGCTGTCCAGCATCGCAACCCCGAGGGGGCCGACAATTACGTCCTGCTGAACGCTCGCGGTCGGGGCCACTACGTGGGAGTGACCCACAGCATCCTCCAGAATCAGGGTGACTGGTGGGGTGAGGGTGACGAGATGATTTTCATCGACGGTGCAACGAGTCCGCAGATCATCGGCACCGGTTCAGAGGACTACTATCTCGGTGCCTGGTGTTACGGTGGATGTGGTATTAGCCCGTTTGGTAATGCGCGGCCAACCTTCGCTTTCCAGCAGTACGGTAATCCGATGAACGGCGGCGATGACCGCGGGGCTAAATGGATGGTCTACCGGTTGCACACGGAGTCGCCGATTACCTTCGAAGATTCAATTAAAGTGACGATCGAGCACGGTCATGGGAACCATCGGTCCGATAATTTCTATACGGTGGCCTACTGGTATCAGGTGGAGCCCCATGGTGCAGTACCGCCCCTGCCGGTCGTGGCCGACCGCATCCCATCGCAGTTTGACACCGGCGGTCCGACTATGGGGAAGCCCTGAGCACACGCCGGAACCTCTCGGGTCACGGACCGTGTCTATCTGCAGGATGGCTCGACCCGGTCGACGACGGAGATACCGTGATGGCTGTTGTTCAGGAACAGGTGCTTATCGAATTCACGCGAGCTCTTGTGCGGATTCCCAGCGTGTTGGGCCACGAGCAGGCGATGGCCGCGCGCGTCCGCGAAGAGATGGAGCGGCTTGGATTCGACCAAGTGAGGATTGACGAAGCTGGGAACGTCGTCGGCATCGTCGAGGGTCGCCACGACGGGCCGACGCTGCTCTTCGATGCGCACATGGACACTGTCGACGTTTTACCCCGGGACGGGTGGACGTGTGATCCCTTCGGAGGAGATCTCGAAACCAATCGGATTTACGGGCGTGGTAGTTCGGATATGAAAGGGGCACTTGCGGCGATGATTCATGGTGTCGCCGGTCTGGACCGCGAGGTGATTGCGGGACGCGCCGTTGTTTCAGGATCGGTCGGCGAGGAACTGATCGAAGGCGCGGCGCTCCGCCACGTCATGCAGGCTGTACAGCCCGATTATGTCGTCATCGGAGAGGCCTCTGAACTCCAGTTAGTTCGTGCCGGCCGCGGACGCGCCGAACTCATTGTCGAGACCCATGGCCGCCCGTCCCACGCATCGACGCCTGACCGTGGACTCAACGCCGTACACCTCATGCGAGACGTGATCGCCGAGATCGAAACGCTTCCGATGCCGACCCATCCGTTTGTCGGCCGGGGTGTGATGTGCCTAACCGACCTAATCTCTGTGCCGTATCCTGCTCACTCGGTTGTTCCAAGCGGATGCCGGGCTACCTATGAGCGCCGGCTACTGCTTGGCGAGACGCAGGAGTCGCTGTTTGGCGAGATACGGGAGGCCTTCATCCGCGCCGACGCGGCTGACACAACTGTTCTCCTAGCGATGAGTAATTATGAGAGCTACACCGGTATGCGCTGGGAAGAACCAAAGTGGTATGCGCCTTGGGAGATTGATGAATCGCAT
>DBHR01000030.1 GCA_002296225.1 Acidobacteria bacterium UBA823
CTGATTCTGCATGAAACGCTTCGAAACAATAACCTTCACTGCGATCATCACCGTGATCGAACCCAACCCGAGCACCAGGCCAGCAGCGTAGAACTGCCAGAGCGACTGCACGAGAAGGAAACTCGCCATCGCAATCGCCGATGTGATGGAAGCGATCGTAACAATGCGCCGGACACTAAATCGGTCGATGAGCGCGCCGAAAAAAATGCCGAACACCGCGCCGGCACCGAATTTCAGCGTTACAACGAGCGTTACCTGCGCGCGCGTCCAGCCAAACTCGTCGATAACCGGCCCATAGATTACCGGCATCATCAACGTGGGCACGCCGAAAGTGAAGACGATGCTGAGGAATCCGGCAACAACGAGCCACCAATCGCGGGACATATGTCTAATCGCGCCGAGGATGACTCCAAAGTTCATGCTGAAACCTCAGTCACCTCAAGATCACGTCGAGCGGCCGACCGTCAACGCCTACGAATTCAAGGCTCGACTCGACCGGAGCCATTGGCCCCGCAAGCACCATGACCTGGGTTGAGTCACCGCTGCCATCGGTATAGGGAAATAATTGTGTTGCCACAGTCGTACTGTCCGCCAAGACAGGGACTTCGGTCAAGATTTCGTCCCCACGGAGATTCGTCGTCAGTTGGCGCGCTGCGACCGCGATAGGCACGTCGGACCCGACGCTCAGTGAGCCGCTAACCTGCACGCGGTCAAACAGATCGCCGAGCGAAAAATCAGTTTGCGCGCCGGCTAGGATTAACCGCTCAGCCCGATCGACTTCTTGTCCGTCGAGGTCCCTGAGAATCAGCCGCACCGACGCACCATGACCGGCAGCGTTGGCAAGCACCAAATGGAACTGCGTCCGGCGGCCATGGCGAATCAGATCGGGCATCGTGTTGACCGGCACCCGTGCCTGCAAGACGCCGGAGACCGGCTCGAGAGCGCTCATCGTGATTAACCCCTCATCCCACCGCGACACCAGAGATGCCATCGAGGGCGTGACCGTGGAAATCGGATACATGACAACATAGTGCGTTCGTGGGATCAGTCCGTCGCCTGCCGGCCGCCAGACAAACGCCGTGCGCGGTTCCAGCGAGTAGCGTTCACGCTCGATCTCGCGCCCGCTGTCGTCCCTGACGGACAACTCACCAAGCGCCAGCTCGTCGTGTGGGTTGAGCAGTATGACGTCGGTTCGGTATCCGCCCCCGACCGTTACGTTGGGTAGCACCGTCGCGGGTTGAGTCGGAACTCCGTGCACCACCGGTAACACCGTGACCAGCGCGTCGCCATGCCGGTTATCCGCAACGCTCCACGCCGCGACTGACAAGGGCGCTGCGCTCTCAACATCTAGTGCCCCGGCACCCCGCAATGTGTCCGCCACCTCGCTCACATCAAGCGTCAGCCGCTCGCGGGGCGGGACTGTCCTCAACACAGCCGCCGAGCCTGTTTCCTGACGGAACTTGAATTGAACGCCCTGCGCGACATCAGTCGGATTTGTGACAGTCACCAGCGTCTGCGCACTGTCGCGGCGGTCGACAAACACCAACGCTCGCGTCGTCGGCGGCACAATACGTGTCGCCGACTGGCTAATCAGGATGCGGCTTTCCTGCTCGGTTTGCATCTCCATTTGGACCCGGGTCCGTGTACGCATCCAAACGGCACCCGCAGCCTGACGCACAATACCGTAGCCCGACACTCGCTCCGCCGAGCGGAGCGCCAGCACCGGATCCAGCGAGCTGAATCCCACCACCCCATTGGACGGAGAGGCCACGGCATATCGGTTCTCGGGGAAGGTGAACACCATGAGCCGCGCCCAGTGCGAATCCGCCACGTAAAGTCGCTGGTTGACGCTATCGAACGCCAGTCCGCGCGGGTCGTATAACTGGTCTTGAGCCGAAACGTCTCTAAGCACCTGTCCGGACTGACTCACCGTGTCAGCCTGACCGAGCACGGCCACCGCCACAGGCTGGTTCACCAAGCGCTCCGGCGCCACATCAAACACCATCACGCGGTCGTTGCCCTGGTCGGAAACATAGAGGCGCTCTAGCGCTGCGTCGTAGGCCACACCGTTCGGAGAAACAAATCGTTTCGCGTTAATAATTTCGCCGGCCCCCCGCTGTTCAGCTACTGGCGTCGTCGTCGTGAAGTCCGGTTGACCGATGACCCACCGCGCAGCCATACCGTTCTGCATCTGGCCCGGCATCACATCAAAGACCACTACCCGATGATTCTGGTTGTCGACCGCGAATAAACGGTCATGAACGGCGTCGTACGCTAAGTGTCCCGGTGACCTCAAGCCATCGGCCGCCAGGCCAGGCTCCTTCAACGTGAAATCAGGCTGACCAAGAACCGCCATGGCTGAGGCGCCACTCACCAGCCGGTCGCGACGGATGTCAAACACGAGGATACGGTGATTGCCACCGTCGGATATAAACGCCCGGCGCCGCTCGACATCCAAAGCGATCCCCACCGGCAACATGCTGGATGCAATGCCACGTCCAACATCGACGGCGAAATCGAAGCGGTCACGCCCTACATTAGAGTCCTGAGCCTCGAAATCGGGTTGTCCGAGTACGACCTCGGCCGGGTGATTGCCTCCGGGGAACAATCGTGCAGGAGCAACATCGTAAATCAACACACGGTCGTTCCACCCATCACCAACATAGAGACGCTCGTCCACCTCGTCGTAAGCGACCGCCAGCGGTACGTTCATACCGGTGATTGAACGCGTGGCCCGGGCTGTCCGAAAGTTCGCTTGTCCGAACACCCACCGTGCCTCCCGGTCAAGCACTCGGTTGTCGCGATCAAGTTGGAAGCCGAGTACGCGGTTGTTATATTCGTCGGCCACCCAAAGCCGGTGGTGCCGGCTATCAAGCGCGACGGCCCGCGCCAAAGTGGTCGTTCGTCCGTCCAGTCGGTCGTTGGCCATTCGGCGATCGAAGTCATCCTGGCCGTTATCGTCCACGTGACCAATGACATCAATCGCCGCCAGTCCACTGCGTAATACCTCGGGACGGATATCGAACGCCATGACGCGGTTGCCGCCAGGAAAGCCCTCGGAGACGTAGAGCATCTGCTTTTCCGAATCCACCGACGGATCCTTTGGAAAAGCAAACTGCGTCTGAGAAATCACCGGGTCAAAGGTTGAAAAATCAGGTTGACCAACAACAGCAAACGCCTCCAGGTTGTCTTGGAGTTTGTCAGGCGCCGCCTCAAACACGAGGATCCGGTTGTCGGGTAACTGACTCACGAACAACCGTTTGTGTAGGCGATCGTAGTCCAGCCCGCCGGGCGTAATCGACCGCAGGCCGCGGCGTGCGTCCGGGCGCACCCGGGCACCAGCGAACCGCGGTGCATTGGTGAAGAAATCCGGCTGACCCAGAACAGCGATTGCATGTGGACCGTTACGCAACCGACTGGGATGCACGTCGAAGACAAGGATGCGGTTATTCCCCTGGTCCGACACAAAGAGCCGCTGCTCATCAGGGTCGAGCGCAATACCGTGTGCGCGTGTGAGCCGACCCGGTCCGAGTCCGCGCTCGCGGCTATCGAAGTCTGGCTGGCCAATCACCAGAGCCGCGTCAGGGTAATTCGTCAGACGCCTCGGGTCGACGTCGAAAATCAGGATGCGCGAACCATCCTCAACGAACAACCGCTGAGACTGTTCATCCACGATGATCTCAGCGCCGCTGAACTTCTTCCGGCCACCGCCCTGGACCATCGTGTCGAAGTCGGGCTGACCGATGACGTGTGTCGCTTCCGGGTAGTCCTGCATTCGGTCGGGATGGACGTCAAAGACGAGGATCCGGCTGCGGTCTCGCACGAAGAGCCGCTGATGAACATTGTCCACCGCCAGGCCCGTCTCGGCACCGCCAGCACCGTCGGTGCGATTCGTGACCGATTGTCGCCGCCGGCCGAGCAAACTGCGGTGCCCAATAACGTGGTCGGCCGTGTGACGAATGTGCCGGCCGTCTTCATCCAGCTGGTAGACGAGGATCCGGATGTTGCCTGGCTCCGGGATGAACATGCGGTGATTGACGCGATCCAGCGCCACAGACCCCGGTCACCACACGCTGTGGGCGTTGGGTCCGTTGTTGGTCACACCACCGCGGGGAGTGGGGTTACCCCACGGGTCGAACTGCAGCAGCACGTCGCTGGCCGGCTGGCCAGTTTCCTGCCCGCTGACGGGAACCACCGCCAGCCCGGCCATCGCGAACACGAGCGTCCATCGTCGAAAGCTCATCGCAGCTTACCCCTGCCTCGCATCATCTGCACCGTGTCCTGGACATCCCTCCCGGACGGGCTTTGATACACGCTGAGGCCGAACTCTGGCGCCATCGCCAGTATGTGGTCGAAGATGTCCGCTTGGAGGTCTTCATATCGAACCCAGTCCGTATCACGGCTGAACACGTAGATCTCGATCGGCAATCCCTGGGCGCTCGGCGCAAGGTGCCGAACCAAGAACGTCATCTCCTGGCGAATCATTGAATGGTTCCGTAGGTACGCGACGATGTAGGCGCGGAACGTTCCCACGTTGGTGAGCCGCCGAAGGTTGCTGGGTCGGTTGGCATCAGCATCGTGCTCGGCCTTCCAGCGGACAAGCTCATGCTGCTTGCGCTCCAGATACGCCGCCATGTGCGGAATCTTCGCGAGCCGTACCAATGTCTCGTCGTCGCAGAAGTGGACCGAATTCATGTCGATGTGGATCGCCCGCTTGATCCGCCGTCCACCCGACTCCGACATCCCTCGCCAGTTCTTAAACGATCCGCTGATGAGCCCGTAGGTTGGAATCGTCGTGATCGTGTTATCGAAGTTACGGATCTTCACCGACGTCAGCCCCACCTCAAGCACGTCGCCGTCGGCGCCGTACGCCGGCATCTCGATCCAATCACCCGGCGCGACCATCTGGTTGGCAGACAGCTGAATCCCCCCGATGAAGCCGAGGATCGGATCTTTGAAGACCAACATGAGCACAGCGGTCATCGCACCGAGTCCGCTCAAGAGCAGGACCGGCGACTTGCCCAGGACGAGCGACAGCGCGGCAATCGCGGCGACGCAGTAGATGACCAGCTTGACGACCTGCACGATGCTCGTGAACGGGACGCTACGTGACAGTTCCGACGAGCTCAGAATGTCGACGGCCGCGTTGAGCACGCCATCGACCACCAGCACCGTCACAAATAGCATGTACAGGAGACACCCCTGCTGGATAGCCGCGCTCCATGTCTCATAGCCGTCGAGTGCCGGCACCGCGAAGTGATAGATAACGATTGCCGGCGCCAGATGCGCCAGACGATGCACCACCCGACGCCGCAGCACGGCATCGTCCCAGTGGGTCGACGTCCGTGCCGCCAGGGTCACAACTGCGCGAACGATGACCCGCTTGGCTATGAGGTCGGCAACCAACGCCACCGCGAGGACCACAACGATGTCGAGCAATATCGTCAGCATCGCGGCGGTCTGTTCGGTTAGACCCGGTGGGACCAGCAATTCGTGAAGGGAGCTCAGCATGAATCTACGCCGTCGATGCCAGTGCGATCACCGGCGGCCATCTTGGACACTCTCAGTAGATTATGCCGGAATTCGGTGAAAAATCATTAGAGAAAGGTGGAGGCGCCGCCCGGATTTGAA
>DBHR01000077.1 GCA_002296225.1 Acidobacteria bacterium UBA823
GCACCAACGTCATCAACGCTGGGCGCGGAGTATGCGGCTCGTGGATCTGCAGCGTCCACTCAGTGAGTGCAGCTGCATCAACAGAATATGGTTCCGCAATGGTGTTCTGTATCGTTCGCAAAAACAACCAAGGCACGCCAATAACCAGCACCGCCCCCACCCCGATCTTTAACCAGGCCTTTTTTGACATTGCGACCACGCAAACTCACGACAATGATCAATGAAAAACGACGAACCTTCCGATGATCATAATACGACGTCTACCATCGATAATTATCGATTAGTCTAGGTTGTCTGGAGGGCACATGGATTTGTCAGAGTTGAAGGACATATTGTTTTGGGCCGTTCTCGGTTGGATTGTCTTGGCGACCTTCTATATTCGAAGGCTCCATAACCGCACCGGAGAACTTCGGAGGTTATACAGTGAGCTGAACTACAGGCTTGAAGCAATGGAACAATGGAGAAAGAGTTTGCGTCAGTAAGACAGAAGCGCTCGACCCGTGCTAATAAGCGACGGTGAAACGTCGGTCACTTTGTGTAGCTCATGTGTAAATTGGTCGAACAAGGTCACCACACGCCGTCATCCGATGAAGCGACACCCTGCCCTCATCCCCCTCTCGCATGATCACCACGACGCGCTGGTGGTAGCGCAGGCCCTCATCCTGGGGCAGTCACCGGCCGCGCGCTCGGATTGGCCGACCGACCGACGGACGCAGGTAAACCGGGTGATCACCTTCTTCACGCATACGCTACGGAGGCACTTCGAGGTCGAAGAGACACATCTCTTCCCGACGGTGCTCGCACATCTGCCCGGTGAAGCCGACCTAGTCGCTCAGTTGCTTGACGAACATGATGCGATTCGNNTGTGTAACTCATGTGTAAATTTGTTGAACAAGGTCACCGCACAACGGTCATCCGATGAAGCGACACCCTGCCCTCATCCCCCTCTCGCATGATCACCACGACGCGCTGGTGGTAGCGCAGGCCCTCATCCTGGGGCAGTCACCGGCCGCGCGCTCGGATTGGCCGACCGACCGACGGACGCAGGTGAACCGGGTGATCGCCTTCTTCACGCATACGCTACGGTCGCACTTCGAGGTCGAAGAGGCACATCTCTTCCCAACGGTGCTCGCACATCTGCCCGGTGAAGCCGACCTAGTCGCTCAGTTGCTCGACGAACATGATGCGATTCGTGCTCAGGTTCGTGAGTTGGAGCGGAACTCCACAACGGCGCTCACCGTCCGGTTACCCGCGCTGGGTCGCCTGCTGGAAGCGCACGTCCGGCACGAAGAGCGGGTGCTGTTCGAGACGATGCAACGGGAGATGACTCCGGCCGCGTTGGAGAGCCTCGGCTCCCAACTTAAGAGCGCCCTACCCAAAGACGGGTCATGCCGAGTGGTTTGAGGGTTCGCAGCTTGCTCCAACCGAGTTAAGCTAGGCGCATGCCTCTACACTTGAAAGTCCTTTGCCTATCACTCTTACTGCTTGGCGTACCGGCCTCCGCCGATGCGAAAAGTCAAAACATCCTGCCACCTGTCCCGACACCCACCGACGTGACACCAGGGAGCATCACGTGCGATGAGTGCCCGTATCCCTATCCGAGCACGTATCTCGATATCAGCGTGTACAACCAAGATGTGCGTATCTCGTATATGGACGTCGGCCCAACAAGCACGGTTAACGGTCATACCGTGTTGCTGCTACATGGGAACAACTTTGGAGGGTTTTATTTCAAGGCGATCATCGACGGCCTGACCGCCGCCGGATTCCGTGTCATCGTGCCTGACCAGATCGGCTATGGCAAATCGTCAAAACCGATTGCGCCGTATAACTTCAACTCGCAGGCGCGTAACACCTGGCTCATTTTGCAAGCCGAGCAGGTCGAGAAGGTGATGGTCGTGGGACACTCGATGGGCGGCATGCTGGCGACGCGTTTCACCACGCAGTATCCGGAGTCGGTAGAGCGGCTGGTCGTCTACAACCCGATCGGTCTCAGTGACGGCCGGTTCAGGCGTCCGATGGCGCCGGTCGACCAGATTTACGAGCGGATTCTCCAGACCGACTATCAGAGCACCCGCAGGAGCCTGAGCCGCTACGTCGGCCACGACCCCACAGCGTGGAATGACGAATTCGAGACCTACACGCGCATCCGCTATTCGTGGACACTCAGCGCGGACTGGCCGCGGCTGGCTCTTGTGCAGGCACTCATCAGCCAGATGCTTTACGGTGACCCTGTCGTGTATGACTGGGCGCATATCCACGTGCCGACGCTGGCGTTCGGGGGCGCAGAGGACTTACTGCTAGGTCCCGCCGCCGAATTCCAAGAGCGCATGCATGTGCTAGCCAACACCGTCCCAAACGGCAACGGCCGGGTACTGCTGTTGCCAGGACTGGGCCACGTCCCACACCTGGAAGCCCCGGACATCGTGGTGCCTCCATTGGTCGCCTTTCTGGAGGAAGGTGTCGGCGGGTCTCAATAAGCGTGTTCAAGTAATCGCTACCGTCCGG
>DBHR01000003.1:0-263 GCA_002296225.1 Acidobacteria bacterium UBA823
CGTGTAAACGTCGTGTCGAGTGGGAGAAGCGCGAGGCGACCCGTCACGCGCGGTGCGTTGGTAGGCAACAGTGTGTCCGTCGCGACGCACCCCGTTGAGCCACGGTCCCGTGCTAATAGGTTGCAGTGCAGGCTTCGCCGGACAGGGTCGACGTAGTAATTGAGGAAAATGTGAGGCGAAGCCATCTCCTAATCAACCTGACCCATTTAGCCTGGCCACTTACCCGGTGTGTCGGGACTACCCGACCCAACCTCCCCTCACCT
>DBHR01000003.1:556-809 GCA_002296225.1 Acidobacteria bacterium UBA823
ACCCGACCCAACCTCCCCTCACCTTCCCACGACTCCTTCTAGCGGGCTGCTCGCCGACGCATACCGCTTTCGCGGTATGCGGCCGGCCTGATACGCGAGTCGACCGGATCGCACGGCCAGCTTCATCGCCTCGGCCATGGCGACTGGGTCGGTGGCTTCAGCAATGCCCGTATTCATGAGAACGCCATCGACGCCAAGCTCCATGGCAAACGCAGCATCTGAGGCGGTACCGACACCAGCGTCCACGATCACC
>DBHR01000003.1:1084-6220 GCA_002296225.1 Acidobacteria bacterium UBA823
TGCGGCATCCGAGGCGGTGCCGACACCAGCGTCCACGATCACCGGTATGCCAGACGCTTCTCGAATAATCTCGAGGTTGTTGGGGTTTTGGATGCCAAGGCCTGAACCGATCGGCGCGCCGAGCGGCATAACAGCGGCCGCGCCAGCTTCCTCGAGCTTTCGGCAGGCCACCGGGTCGTCATTCGTATAGGGCAGCACAACGAAGTCTTCCTTGACGAGCTCACGCGTTGCCGTGATGAGTGCTTCGTTGTCAGGAAACAGAGTGCGTTCATCTCCGATCACTTCGAGCTTGAGCCAGTTGGACAGTCCAGCTTCCCGTCCGAGCCTTGCCGTCCGAATGGCATCCTCTGCTGTATAGCAGCCCGCCGTATTCGGGAGCAGGCTATACCTCGACGTATCGATATAATCCAGCAACGACTCCTTGCTGCGGTCATCGATGTTGACCCGCCGCACAGCGACGGTAATGATTTCGGCACCGGACGCTTCGTGGGCCCGTACCATTACTTCATTGGATGGGTACTTTCCCGTGCCGACGAGCAGGCGAGAGCGGAACGATTTGCCGGCAATCACGAGCGGCGTATCGCTCATCGCGCACCCCCGCCCACGAAATTTACGATCTCGATCTGATCCCCGTCGTTAACCATCGTTGAATCGAATACCGCACGTTTCAGCACGGCAAGGTTGTGCTCGACTGCCACGCGCCGGGCGTCGATCTTGAGGTAGTCAAGTAGTTGCGTCACCTGCATGGGTGCGTCTAGCTCGAACGCCTTGCCATTAAGTGTGATAGTCAATCGCCTCAGCCTACTCTTCGTCGTAGCAGGAAGTCAAGGCTAACTTATTGGTATGAATGGGGTTAGCGCCTACCCATTGTTCTGATCGAACGGATTATTTTCGTATTCGATCTCGGCGGTGAATTTGAGTTCGTGTTTGGTGATACCCGGTATGCCTCCGTCCGACTGGTATCGAAGCCTCAGTCTCACAGAAGTGGTTTGCTTTCCCGTGGCCCGATGGGTGAGTGCGAGCGGGCGAACTCGGTCAGGGTCATGCCCTCGACCCCACGCGAGACGAGGTGCGCGAACGTTCTCTCAAGCCGATGGAACAGATCGTCTACGGCGGCTGGCGTGCGGTTATAGGGCGAGGCGCCCGGCATGAGTTCAGACGAATGCAGCATCATCTCGACGGCTGGCAGGCCGAACGCGTTGGCAGCCTCGTAGACGGTAATCAGGCGCTCTGCGGACATTCCCGGATATGGGCGAAACCACTGAGGTGCAAGCCGAAGGAATCTATCAGCCGCCCGCATGGGGATCGACCGTCGATGGCGACGAAACATTGAGCGGACCAGGTGCGATCGCCGCATAAGCGCGCTGGTATGCAGAATGGTGACTGGAACTTCTAGGAGCCCAGAGTTTCCGGTTTGGCACACATCTCTCTGTGAGAGACCGTAAGGCGCGAGCGGAGCCTTCCGGAAGTCCGGTCCGCCCCCGCGCAGGCCAATGTCAGCAACCCACGACACCAACGGCGTGATTGAGCAGTCCACCAAGTACCCGAGCCTGACCAGCGATAACACTTGTGCGGGCGAGAAGCCCCATCGGCCGGCGCGGTAGCTCGTCGGCGCCTGACCGAGCCGATCGCCAAGCGTTGCTGTCAGAGTGCGTAGCTTCGATTGGAGTAGTTCGGTGGGTAGTTCGGATGGGTAGGGGTGACCCCGGTCGACATCGTCCCACGTGGCGTCGAACGGCGGTGTCGACCAGGGATGCAGGTGCGCACCGATCTCGGCGTGCCCATCGCGGGCCGGTTGTCCCAGCGTCCCCTTAAACAGGGCACTCGTGACGACTTCGTACGTGCAAAGGTAAGTCGGCGGAAATTCAAAATGCTCACAGAGCGCCTGGAACCTCGGCACGTAGCTGAGATTGTCGGTCGTCAACTCTGCCCCGACGTTCCATTGATTATCCGCTTCGGTGTCAACGGTGAGGATTAGTTTCATGGCCGTGACGCCTAGCAGGTCAGTACGTATTCCATGTTTGTGATCAGGACGTCGCGGCCGATTGGGATACGCGGGATTCTCTTGACGAGCCATTTTGGTAAGGTGCGGCGCGCTAGCTTGCTGATCTCCAGGTCCTCGCGAATTAGCGTGAATCCGGCTTCGGTGATGCGCTGACGCAAGTTTTTGAGCGTGACGAGATAATGGAGGTCGTCAATCATCGTTTCGCCTCGTTGGGCCTGCGTGAGGAACAAATCACTGTGCACCGGCTCACGGAAAGTTCCCGGTGCGTGGCGTGCGAGCCACCAACTCAGTTGAAAAGCGAGCCGGCGTCCGAGCATCAGATGCGGCGGAATTGGGAACCGTAACCGCGGAAGGTGAACTCCACTCGGCGACAGATAAGGCGCCGTTTCGAGAAACATACGCCCACCCGGTCTGAGGACTCGGCGTACTTCCCGCAGATAGGCGCTGGGGTTCCTGACGTGCTCAATAACAGCATGGGAAATGACCAAGTCAAAGCTACCGTCACGAAACGGCAGTGCCATTCCATCCGCTCTTGAGAACCTCGGCCCAGGGCCACCTTGCTCCGCGGCCAGTCGTGTGCCAGCGTCCATGAACCGGTCCTCGAGGTCGATGGCAACGGCCAATTCCGACTCTTCAGCAAATGAGACGCTCATGCCGCCGCCGCCACAGCCATCATCAAGCACCCTGCCGAGGTCCGTGATGCCCGCATTTGCTAAATAACGCAGCACCTTGGCCGAGCGCCAATATTCGAACCTGGCGTAATGGAACTCCGAGCGAAAGCGCTCAGCGCCGTGCCGTTCGATGGCCTCTTGGTTGACGATCCGCATCGTGCTAGTTGTGAAAGCGCGTCTACGTCCGGTCACCGAACTCCGCAGGTGCGGAGGGTGCCGGTTTGTCCGAGGCAGGGGCGCCTCGGAAAGAGGTCCATAATTGCCGGATCTCTCGAAGTTCGCTCGTCTTAAAGAACCCGAGTCCGATCAAACCGACCGGATACGCCACCAGCAGCGCGATAGCAATGCTTAGCGCTTCGGCGTTCGATGTCGGTGACGCCGTGACCATTATCCCATAGAGCGCCGCAGCCACTCCTGCAGTCATCCCGAGTCGTCCCCATTCGTAGCGAATGGGGAAATACCGCTGGGCGAAGTAGCTCAACGTTGCAACGAATACGATCTGTCCGGCAACGAGGGAAGCCGCTGCGCCAAAGAGCCCCCAGCGTGGAATCAGCAGAAAATACCCGCTAAGGCTTACAAACCCGGCGACTGCGGTGGCGATCGGATAGGCGTGGGTGCGTTTAGCGACGTTGATCGACGTCGACAAAAAGTCAGAGGTCGATTGGATGGCCATTCCCAGGGCCAGAAACGGTACGATCCGTGCCGAAGCATGGAAGGTGTGGGGTGTCATCAGTTCGACTACCGGTCCGGCGAGGCAGGCCAGCGCCAGGGTGAGGAAACTTAGAACGGTGAAGGCATAGCTGGCGAGACGACCGAATAATCGTGGTGCATCCGCACGCCGCATTGAGTCGAACGCGAATGGCATCCAAGCCGTAGTAAATGCCGCGGGGTACAGCTTGACCACCGAGGCGATGCTGATGCCGATCAAGTACACGCCAACTTGTTCTAGCGGGAGATACAGCGCGAGGAAAAACCGGTCGCTCATCATCATGCCTTGGTGCATGACGCCTTGCGGTACACGCGGAAAGCCGAACTGCAGCATCTCCCGCGCCACCGAGCGAGAGAACCGCCAGGTCGTCATCGCGTGAATGGTCGGGCTTAGACCAGCAACCATCAGGGTCGATACTATGACGTCGGCCAGAACGATGCCGGTGACGTTCCACCGCAAGCCGACGACAAATACCAAACGCAGGACGATCGTGCCAAGAGATCGGACGAAGTTGAGTGTGGCATACGCGCGTGACTTTTCCTGGATTTGAAGTCGAGTCAACGCAGGGAAAATAAAGCTGGCGATGAAGCCGTTCGCGAACAACAGCGAGAGTATTGTCACGTGATCGTGGACGCCGAACAGTGCGCTGCTGATCGCCGGTGCGAACGCCAAGAGCAGGAGTGTCAGCCCGCCGTTCGCACCGAGGAGAAAGAGGATGATCGTGCCGGCGAGCGTGCGGCGCTCCGCGTCGTTGCGACAATCGTAGTAGAGTCGGAGAAAGGAAGTGTCCAGGCCCCATCGGTATAAGGGCTTGAGCACCGCTTCAAGCACGAGGACAAGTGCCAGCACGCCATAATCTGACGGCGACAGCACGCGCGTGTAGACCGGCAGGAGGAGAAAGGTGGTCGCGAGAATCGCGACGTCGGCCGAGCCGTAGACGAGCAGATGGCTGGATATTCGACGAACATTGTCGAACATGTAGGCGGATTATAGTGGCAAGCTGCATCTTCTCAGAAGCGGACCGCCACGAGTGCCATGCGGGTGCCACTCGGCGTAGCCCTCGGGGTTGAGCCATAATGCATTGCCTCGCAACCGCCAACCGACCGCGGCTGGGCTCGAATGGAGCGAGGTTGAATCAGTCATAGAGGCCTCTCGTCATGCGTGTGTGCATGGTCAGTCCGGTCGCGCCGCCGGTGCAGGCTGCGAACTCTCTGCTTCCAGAGTTGTTGATCCGCGAGCTCCAGGAACGCGGAGTCGAAGGTTCCTTCGTGTCCCATCCAACCGCCGGTCCGGTAGTGGCAGGCGAGACGTCGATCACATTGGTCCCACGTCGTGGCCGCGGCCCGTTTCACCGTAGCCGCGCTGGAGCCATGCTGGCCGGCGTTCGAATCGTGATGGGACTACGTGAAGCACTGCGCGGTGCTGATCTCGTCCACCTCCACAGTAATGGGCTTCTTGTGGAGGTCGCGTCGCTGCTGGGGCGATGGCGTAAGGCTCCGGACATCGTTACGCTCTATGGCACTGACATCTGGCACCATGACCCGGCGGTGCACCGAAGGTTCGCCGAGGTGGTCACAGGAGCCGCGCATCGCATCTTTTTCAGTCGCGCATTGCTGGTGCATGCACGCTCGCTCGGGCTGGCGGTCGACCCATCGACCGTCATCCACGCCCCGGTAGCGAAGGTTTTTCGCGCCGTGGCGGATGAGGAGCGCCACCGGATTCGTAGTGAGCTTGGTGTTGGTCCTGGCCCG
>DBHR01000043.1:0-53529 GCA_002296225.1 Acidobacteria bacterium UBA823
CCGTAAGAAGACCCGTAAGAAGACCCGTAAGAAGACGCGGGTAACACCAGGTCGAGTCCCTTCCCCTTCGGCCGTCAGTCCCAAAGAGAAGGCAGACCTTGAGGCCCGAATGGCTCGGCGGCGAGAGGCCATCGGGACCTACCAACGCGGCCTGGAGGCGCTCCAGAAACGCGACTTTCCGTCGGCTGCCGCGGCTTTTAGGGCCGTACTGGAGGAGTTTCATGACGAGCGCGATCTGCACGAGCGGTCCCGTACCCACCTGCGGGTATGTGACCGGCAGATGACCCCGGCGGCGGCAAAACCGAAGACTCCCGAGGAACTGGTCTATGCCGCGACGGTGGCCCTCAATAATGCAGCCCAAGATGAATCGCTGCGCCACCTGCAACAGGCCATCGGCCAGAATCCCGACGACGAATGCGCACACTACATGCTCGCCGTCGTCCACGCCCAAGCCGACCGCCCTGACCTGGCGATATCCCACCTGGAACGCGCCGTGGATCTCGAGCCGGAAAACCGTACACTGGCACGACAGGAGCCCGACTTCGAATCACTACGCGAAACCGAACAGGTACAGCAACTGCTGAAACCGCCGGTGGCTAAACGCCGCCGCGCTCGGCGGGCGTCGCGATAGCACCGCTATGTCGTCGGACCGCCTGTCCGACGATCCGGTGCATTACAATTTTTGTGAGCGATGGCTAACACGCACGTTGTGATCCTAGCCGCGGGTAAAGGCACACGCATGAAATCGGTAGCCCCTAAGGTGCTGCATCGTGTGGCCGGTCTGCCGATGATCGAGTACGCGCTTCGCGCGATTGCCCCGCTTAATGTCACGTCGACCACGATCGTCGTGGGCTACGATGGCAAACTAGTGCGAACAGCGGCGTCGGAGTGTGCCGATGTGCGGTTCGTAAATCAAGAGCCTCAACTCGGGACCGCCCACGCACTCATGCAGGCCGAATCGGTGTTCACCGGTGCCAAAGGAACCCTCGTCCTCTTGGCCGGCGACATACCGCTGCTCAGTACCGCCACGCTGCGGACCCTCGTGGCGACGCACCGGAACGCCGGCGCCGCTGCCACCGTGCTCACTGCGACTGTCCCGCGGCCGTTCGGCTACGGCCGGATCATGCGGGCGCGCGGGCGAATTGCGCGTATCATCGAGGAGTGCGATGCGACACCGGACCAGCGCAACATCAAGGAAATCAATAGCGGTGTCTACGCTTTGGAGTTGGCGCCGCTGTTCGACGCGCTGCGACAAGTCGCCGCGGAGAATGTACAAGGCGAGTACTACCTGACCGATCTCGTGTCAATCTATCGGCGGCAGAAGTTACTCGTTGAAACCGTGCCCGTCGAGCAAGCCGAGGAAATCCACGGCATCAACAGCCGGACCGAACTGGCAGAGGTAGGGGCCATTTTGAGACAAGGAAAAAACGAAGAATTGATGGCGGCGGGCGTGACGATCGAAGATCCAGCGACGACTTATGTCGACACTGATGTGACCGTCGGCCCCGATACGGTGCTGCACCCAGGCATCACCCTTGAAGGCCGGACAGTGATCGGCGCGGCGTGTGAGATTCACAGCGGCGTTCGGATCGTCGATTCAACGATCGAGGACGGTGTCACGATCAACAATCACTGTGTGATCACCAAAGCCCACGTGGCTACCGGTGCACGTGTCGGTCCATTCGCGCATCTTCGGCCGGACGCCGACATCCGACACGAGGCTAAGATCGGGAATTTTGTTGAGGTCAAGAAGGCCGTAGTAGGCCGTCGTTCAAAGGCTAATCATCTGGCCTACCTAGGCGATGCCACTATAGGGGAGGACGTCAACATTGGCGCCGGCACGATTATCTGTAACTACGACGGCGTCGCCAAACACCAGACCGTAATCGAGGACGGCGCGTTCATCGGCAGCGACACCCAACTTATCGCGCCGGTGACAGTGGGGAAGGGTGCCTACATTGCATCGGGATCATCGATTACGGATGACGTACCGCCCGGGTCACTTGCAGTGGCACGGGTGCGGCAGAGCATCAAGAAGGGCTGGGCGGAACGGAAGCGCCGCCCTTGACACTGTAAACCCAAGACACCTCCCATGTGCGGCATCATCGGCTACGTTGGCGGGAAACCAGCGATCCCTGTGATTCTCGACGGGCTGCGACGGCTCGAGTACCGCGGCTACGACTCCGCGGGTATCGCATTGGTTCGTAAGGGCGGCCTTGAGCGGAGGCGCGCGGCTGGAAAGTTAGCGCAGTTCCAAGAGACGCTCGACCTGCAGCCTGCCGACGGGGATTACGGCCTAGGCCATACGCGGTGGGCAACTCATGGGCGACCGACTGAGGAAAATGCCCATCCGCATGTCGACTGCAAAAACCGACTCGTAGTCGTCCACAACGGCATCATCGAAAACTACCTCGAGCTGAAGCGGGACCTGGAGCGGGACGGGCACACGTTCGTCAGCGAGACCGACACCGAGACGATTGCGCACCTAGTGGAGCGCGAAATGCGCGACGACGGCCTCGCGGGTGCGGTGCGGCGAGCACTCTCAGCGCTGCGCGGTCTGTTTGCTCTGGTGCTCGTCTCGGTCGACGATCCCGGCACAATAGTTGCCGCGCGCAGTGGCCCACCGATCGTCATCGGCGTGGGCGACGGGGAATACCTAGTGGCGTCGGACATTCCTGGGGTGCTCAGCCACACCCGTAACGTGATTTTCTTGGGCGACCGCGAGATGGCGGTCGTGCGACGTGACGGTGCGACCTTCACGGACTTTGAGGGCGTGCCGCGCATACTTAAGCCGCAGCATGTCGCTTGGGACGCCGTGATGGCCGAAAAAGCTGGCTACGAACACTTCATGCAGAAGGAGATCTTCGAACAGCCAGACGCGATCCAGGAGACCTTACTCGGTCGGATCTCCCTAGAAACTGGGGATGTCTTTCCTGGCAAGATCGGCGTTTCCGACGAGATGCTCCGAACCGTAGATCGGGTCGCGATCGTGGCCTGCGGCACATCCTGGCACGCGGGTCTCGTTGGCAAGTTCCTCTTCGAAGAGCTCGCGCGTTTACCCGTCGACGTCGACTACGGCTCGGAGTCCCGCTATCGCGACCCGATCATTGACAGCCGGAGCTTGACCGTCGTGATTACCCAATCGGGTGAAACGGCCGACACGCTGGCTGCACTCCGCGCGGCCAAAGACAAGGGTGCGTGCGCCATCGCGATTTGTAACGTGGTCGGCAGCATGGTGACGCGCGAGGCCGAAGGCACGGTATACACTCACGCCGGCCCCGAGATTGGCGTGGCCTCGACTAAGGCCTTCACATCACAACTAGTCGCACTGCATTTGTTAGCGCTGTATATTGCGCGCCTGCGCGGCACACTGGCGCCAAACGCCGCGCTCCCGCACCTTAAAGCGCTTTCCCAGCTGCCCCGACTCGTCAAAGAGACGCTGAAGCTGAACCCGATCATTGAGCAGCTGGCGGGCCGATTCTACGATCGATCGGACTTCCTCTATATCGGCCGAGGCATTAATTACCCGATCGCCCTTGAGGGCGCGCTTAAGCTAAAGGAGGTCTCTTACATCCACGCCGAAGGCTACCCGGCGGGTGAGATGAAACACGGACCAATTGCGCTCATCGAAGAGAACCTGCCGGTCGTCGCGCTGGCACCGCACGACCACGTTTTTGAGAAAATGGCGAGTAACCTAGCCGAGGCCAAGGCTCGCGGCGCCACGGTGCTTGCCTTGACTGACGGCGACCCAGGCGTCCTCGGTCAGATGCTCGATCGATCGAACGACCATATCCTAACAATCCCCGCTACACACCCGCTGCTGACACCCGTGCTGATGGTCGTACCGCTCCAACTGCTTGCCTACCACATCGCGGTCCGTCGTGGCTGCAACGTTGACCAGCCTCGTAACCTCGCAAAAAGCGTTACCGTGGAGTAGTTTACAATAGTGAATGAACCGCAGGAGAGCACAGTGGAGATGATTTTTTCATTTGGTTGGTATTAACGATTGCCATAACAGCAATTGCGTGGGTTTGGATAGTCAAAAAGATAAAAAAGACTAAGAAAAAATTAACCAACCTTATTCACTCTTGTAAACAATTCGGTAACAGTAGAGTAGCCTTGAGTTCGTCTCCAGTTTTAGAGAATCAAGAAATGTCCTCAATAGCAGACAAACATAGGATTTAAATTTTAGCCGGGGTTATCCAACAACGAAAATGGGAACAGATCAAGACGTCCATCTCGCAAGAATAACTAAGAACCCTTTATTCAAAATTATTTGGATATCCTTGGGTTGTCTTTTTGTCGGACTGGGGGCTGTCGGAGCAGTCGTGCCTGGCATGCCAACAACTATATTCTTAGTCCTGGCTGCTGCTTGCTTCATTAGGTCTTCCCAAAAACTTTACGATTGGCTGATTACGAATAAAACCTTCGGGCCATATTTGAAAGATTATCGTGAAGGAAAAGGGATTCCTCTCAAAGCCAAAGTCACGGCACTAACTCTGATCGTCATTTTCGTTGGTTACGCTGTGTTTTTTGCTATTCAAATCACAGAAATAAGAATTCTTGTGGGCTTGGTTGGCCTGATGGGCTTCTGGTTTGTATATTTTAAAGTGCCGGCAGCAAATTCTCTTGTCTAGTCATAAGCAAATCCCATTCTTCTAATGAACACAAAAGAGAAAAACTCAATAACATTTCAAAAACACTCCGCAACGGTCGAATGACGGACTTTCTCTCGCAGCTCAACCCAGAGCAACGCGAGGCCGTACTACAAACAAGCGGGCCGCTGCTGATTCTCGCGGGCGCCGGTTCCGGTAAGACTCGCGTCATCGCCTCCCGCATCGCCTACCTGATCGGCGACTGCCACACCGATGCGGAGCACGTCCTGGCCGTGACGTTCACGAACAAGGCGGCCACTGAGATGCGTGAACGGGTCGAGCGATTGCTCGAATCCGAGTGCCAGCGATTGTGGATTTCGACGTTCCATTCGCTCTGCGCCCGTTTGCTACGCCGTGAGGCTCCGGAGCTCGGCCTGTCGCGCAACTTCGTCATCTACGATTCAACCGATCAACTCGCGGTTGTCAAGCAAGCGATCCGCGACCTGGGCTTCAACGACAAGCTGGTCGCGCCGAAGACTGCGCTCGGACGAATCAGCTCGGCCAAGAATTTGATGCAGGGACCTGAAGAACTGGCGGCGAGCGGGTGGGGGCCGTTCGAGGATCGCGTGAGCCAGATTTATACCCGCTACACGCGCGCGTTGGCTGACGCGGGTGCGCTCGATTTCGACGACCTCCTACTCAAAACAGTTGAGCTGATGGAGACGTCCAAGCGGGTGCGAACGAAGTACACCGAGCAGTTCCGTTACATCCTGGTCGACGAATATCAGGACACCAATCGTCCGCAGTATTTGCTGATCCGCTGGTTGGCCGAACGTCACCGCAACCTGTGCGTCGTGGGCGACCCCGACCAGTCTATCTACAGATGGCGTGGCGCCGACCTCCGCAACATTATGGACTTCGAGGAAGACTTCCCCGAGACGAAGGTCGTGCGCCTCGAGCGCAATTACCGTTCAACGCAGGTTATTCTCGACGCGGCGTCAGCCGTCATCCGCCAAAACCGTAACCGGAAGGAGAAACGGCTGTGGACCGAGCAAGAAGGCGGCGCACGAATTACCTACTATCGGGGTGGCGACGAATTGGAGGAGGCCGATTTCATCGCCGTCACGGCGGGCGGTGCGACCGAGGAGGGCACTGACGCCGGACTTGCCGTTCTCTACCGCACCAACGCGCAGTCTCGTGCCATCGAGGACGCGCTGCTCCGGCTCGGGGTCGTCTATCAGGTCGTCGGCGGCGTGCGTTTCTACGAGCGGAAGGAGATCAAGGACGCACTGGCCTATCTAAAGCTGGCGATCAACCCGCACGACGACGTCAGTCTGCGCCGGGTGATTAACGTTCCCCCCCGCGGGATCGGCAAGGGCGTGATGGGCGCGCTGGGCCGGGTCGAGCCATTGGGAAGTGACGACGAACCGGCGCCGGACGCGCCGGCGGGTGAAACGTTGCCAACGTCGCTGTGGAACCGGGTTGGCCGCGCGGTGGATGACCAGCTCGTCCCAAGCCGAGCGCTGAAGAGCCTGTCAGTATTTCGTAAGCTTATCGAGCACATCGGCACGGTCGCGCGGCAGGCGTCAGCCTCGGCCACCATCGAAACTTTGCTCGATCAATCCGGCTATCTCCAGGATTTACAGGACGAACGGAGCGAGGAAGCCCAAGCGCGGATCGAGAACCTGCAGGAGCTCGTGTCGGCCGCGCGCGAATATGAAATACGGGACGCCGAGCCGTCGCTTGGCGGTTTCGTCGATCGGTTATCGTTGCTATCGGAGACCGACGCGGTCACAGGCGACGAGCGCGCGCGCGTATCGCTCATGACGCTGCACGCCGCCAAGGGGCTGGAGTTCCCGACGGTCGTCATGGCCGGCCTCGAGGAAGGACTCTTTCCTCATTCCCGTTCGCGCGAGGACGACGAGGAGCTAGAGGAGGAACGGCGACTCTGCTACGTAGGCATGACCCGTGCGCAGGAACGGCTCGTGCTCACCAGCGCGGCCAGGCGCCGGGTGTTCGGCGAATATCAGCCGAGCGAAGCCTCACGGTTTATCGACGAAGTGCCCGCCGAACTTGTCGACCGTCTCGAGTCACTGTCGCTGCCATCGTCTCGGAGCACGCGACTCGGCACCACGCGGAGCCCGAAATCCTCCTGGTCCAGCCGGTCACGGTGGTCACAGCCCACGGACGAGACGTTCCGGTCGACCTACGCCCCTGAAGACGAAGACCAGTCGCTGAGCGCTATCGGCCTAGGCGCCCAGGTCCGACATCCACGGTTCGGCGTCGGCACAATCGTCGCGGTCGAGCCGTTGCCCGATGACGCCAAGCTGACGGTGAAATTCAAGACGGTCGGGCAGAAGAAGCTCTTGGCGAAGTACGCCAAGCTGACGCCGGCGTAATCGCTGGTGAGGTCACGCGCCGATCCGTAACCAAATCGCTAGCACGAGCACAACGAGCCCGACCGTGATCCAGAAAACGGTTGTACCGATCGGCAGGCGATACTGGTCCGCGTCGTAGGGCGGCGACGCCGGCCACACCACATGGAACGGGCTACGTAAGGTCATGGCGACCTGCTCAACAACGCTGAGCGTCCTGACCTGCCAGCGGTGTCCGATCCTGGCGGTGCCGCTTGCTAGGCCGTTGACCACTACCCAAACCGGTCGCCGCCATAACCGGTCCGTGTCGAGAGTCACCGTGGGCTGGCCGCCCAGCGAGTGCCGCATCAGCCAGAACGCCGCACCGGTCCCGAGTAGCAGTTGCAGGGTCGACAACACGTGATCGGCCGTGTACGGCACGTAGTGGACCGGCGTTTCCGGAAGGCGCGCGTACAGCCACCCGGGCAGTAAGCCGATGCCGATGCAGGCCGCCGCCGCCAGTCCCATTGCAATCATCATGTTCCCAGGCAGCCGGGTCGGCTTCAGTCCGCGGTCCGGGCCAAAGAATGTGAAATAGGGGAGTTTCAGGCCAGTGTGAAGAAATGTGCCTACGCTGGCCACGGCCAATAGCCACTCAACCGCCGCCTGACCATACTCAGACGAAGCCGACGTGATCATCGATTTACTGACGAAGCCGTTAAACAGCGGCACGCCTGAGATCGAGCAGGCCCCGATCAGATAGAACACCGTGACGATCGGCATCGCGCGTGCCAAGCCGCCCAGCTCGGTGAGCTTCCGCCGGCCGGTGGCTTGCAGGACCGCGCCCGCGCCCATAAGCAAGAGCGCCTTGTACAGGATATGCGAGAAGGCGTGGGCGGCTGCTCCGTTAACAGCCAGCACCGTCCCCATTCCCACGCCGGCCACCATGTAACCGACCTGACTGATGATGTGATACGAGAGCAGCCGCCGGATGTCATTTTCCAGTACGGCGAACACGGCGCCGTAGACTGCCATAATCGCGCCGGCCCAAGCCAGCACTTCGGCACCGGGAAACAACCGGATGAGCAGGTAGACGGCCGTCTTCGTCGTGAACGCGCTGAGGAAGACTGTTCCTGTCACCGAGGCTTCGGGGTAGGCATCGGTCAACCAAGCGTGCAGCGGCGGCACTGCTGCACTCACGAGCACCCCAATGAGAATCAAGACGTAGGCAAGGCCGGCGTCTGGTGAGATCCGCTCGAGCGTGGTCTCGCCGACGCGTGACCAGAGCAGTACGATGCCAGCAAAGAGCAGCGACCCACCAGCCAGATGCACATAGATGTACCGGAACCCAGCCATTCGCGCGCGCACCGTGCCGCCAAACCAGATGATCGCAAGCGAGGCAACGCCCATCAACTCCAAGCCCGCGAACGCGCTGATCCAGTCACCCGCGTAGATGACACCGAGAGCGCCGGCGGTATACACAAGCGTCGCAATATACTCGCCGCCGCGATTGACGTGAAGTCCGTAGACCGTGCCGATGAGCCCCATCGCCGTGAAGATCAGACCGAAGAGCCGGCTCAGCGAATCGACCCGCAGCAGCACGAGTTCTTGTCCGGCGAGCTCAACGATCCCGCGATCGCCAGCTGGCAACATGAGCGCAGCGATCAGTGAGGCCAGGGTCGCCGTCACTAGAAGCGCCTGGCGCGTTCGGCCGCGGGTAAGCGCCACGAACGGCACGGCCGTGACGAGGACGAGCGCCGGATGTGGGACCAGCATCGCTAAGGCTCGTCCTCAGGATGTTCATGCTCAGGCCGCTGCAGCCCCAGCTTCCCCAGCACCTTCGCTCCCCAGACCAGCGCTAGGCACCCGGCGAATCCGATCACCAGCTCAAACCCCGCCACGCCGTGCCACCACCCGCCATGCACCTCGTCGACGATAGTAACTTCAGCAGCCAGCATGCCAGCTGCGACCACCATCATCGCGGTGATCAGTCGAGACGTCGTCATTGCGGCACCCCTCCGCCGGCTACGATGCTCTCGGCCGCGAGGCGGGCCAAGGTAAAGAAGTGGAACCCAAGGTCCGGCGCGACCCCGAGGCACAGCGCCGCGGCCCCGGTAACGCCCAGAGGAAATACCATCGGCCACCCGGCCTCACGCACCTGGCCGGACGGCGCTTTGAAAAACGCGTCGTAAATAATCGGGAAGAAATAGGCGACGTTAAAGAGACCGCTTGTCACGAGAACACCGACCAGCACCACGTGACCGGCCTCCAGTGCGCCCACACCGAGATTCCACTTCGCGATGAAACCGGCCAGCAGCGGCACGCCGGCCAGTCCGCACGCACCAAGGGCAAACGCGGTCATCGTCATCGGCATCTGCCGACCGAGTCCGTCGAGACCCCGCACGCCGTCGCGATGCGCCTCCGTGTGCAGCGCGCCCGCAGAAAAGAACATAGCGATCTTCATGAACCCGTGGCCCGCAAAGTGGAACATCGCGCCGGTCAACGCCGCCACTGACCCCACCGCGGCGCCGAGCACGATGTAGGAGAGCTGGCCGATAGTGGAGTAGGCCAGTCGGCGTTTAAGATTGTCTTCACCAAGCGCCCGGACCGAAGCGACCAGGATCGTTGCCGCCGCGATGAGCATCAACGCGATGTCGGCGCCGGTTGCACGGAGAGTGTCAACGCCAAACACGTAACCCACGATCCGCACGACGCCAAAGGCGCCCGCCTTCACGACGGCCACCGCGTGCAGTAGTGCACTCACCGGTGTCGGCGCCACCATTGCTGCAGGCAACCATCCGTGTAGCGGCATAATCGCCGCCTTAACGCCGCAACCGGCGATAAAGAGTGCGAAGAGTATCCCGAGCGTTGCGGTTGACGCCCGACCGGCGAGGAACCCACCCGGCGTGAACTCAGCGCCTGGTGCGATGCTCTGCGCCCACACAATCGCGACGAGCAGCACCTGGCCAGCACCCAACGTATACACGAGATACCGGCGGCCCGCGCCCAGCGCCTCGGGCGTGCGGGCGTGCACGACGAGCGGATAGGTCGCCAGCGTTAACACCTCGTAGCACACGAAGAAGGTAAGGAGGTTGGCTGCGAATGCGATCCCAACCGTTGCCGACAAACAGGCCGCAAAGCTTACGTAATACGATGTCTGGTGAGTCGACGCGGTAGCTCGGAGATAGCCGAGCGAGTAGACCGAGGTCAGCAGCCAGAGACTCGATGCCGTGAGCGCGAAGAGCAGCCCGAACGCGTCGACCCGAAGATGCAGCGACAGCCCCGCCACGAGCGGTAGAGTCGCACCTTCGATCACCTGCCCGGCGAGAACGGCTGGCAGCATTGAGGCAACGAGCGCGAGCTTTAATGCCGCAGCGGTAAAGGTAATGGTCTCGCGGACGGTCGGCCGCCGGTCAAACAGCGGCAGCAGCACCACAGCGAGCAACGAAACGAGTACGGCGGCGAGCGGACGAGAGGCTAGATCCATTTACGAAACGGTAGCCGGCAGCGCGCGTTGGATTACATGGGTGATAAGCGGCTGCTGGAACAAGCCCAGTAAGAGCCCCGCCGCCGCGAGGACCAGGACTGGGCCGAGCATCCCGGCAGGCAGCTCGCGCGACTCAGTGGCCACCAGTCTGTCATCGCTTACGACGAACGTGCGCTCGAGAACCCGGAAGAAGTAGACGGCACTCAGCCCGCTGCTCACCACGAGCGCAGCCACCCCCGGCCACGCCCGCGCCTCGAATGCACCGAGCAAGAGGTACCACTTACTAAAGAAGCCGACGGTTGGCGGCAGGCCGACCATCGATACAGCGGCCACGGCAAAGGCCAACATGCTTAGGGGCATCCGCCGGCCCATGCCGACGAAGCTAGCTACGCTTGAGAAGCCGGTGCGCCAACGTACGCCGCCCGCCACGAGAAACAGACAGCTCTTCATCACGGCATGGTTCAGCACGTGGAAGAGCGCGCCGACGAGCGCAATCGGGGAACCGATTGAGAAACCGAGGACGATATAGCCCATCTGGCCGACACTAGAGTAGGCGAGCATCCGACGGATGTCGGTCTGCGCCAGCGCCAGCCAGGACCCCGCAAGAATCGCTAACACGCCCACCCCCCCGAGAAACACGAGCGCGCTGGCGGCCACCGGAGTGCCGCCAAGGACGAAGTAAAGCACCCGGAAGATGGCATAGGCACTCACCTTTGTCATGGCCGCAGCCACGAATCCGGTAACCGGCGGCGGGGCATAGGTATAGACGTCGGGTTGCCAACCGTGAAACGGGAAGACTGCGGCCTTGATGGCCAGGCCGACGACGATTAGGCCGATCCCTACGGCCATGGCCGGTGACTCGCCGACGCCGGACAAACGTTCCGTGAGGTCGGCCATGTTCAGCGTGCCCGTCAACGCGTAAAAATAGCCGGTGCCCAATAGGTAACATGACGATCCTACCGTGCCGATGAGCAGGTAGCGGAACGTTGCCACCGTGGCGCGGTCACCACCCATGGCGAGGAGCGCGTAGGCGGCAATTGCAGAGATCTCCAGAAAGACGTAGAGATTAAAGAGGTCTCCAGTCGCCACGATTCCCAAGAGTCCAGTCACCAGCAGAAGATACAGCGAATCGAACAGGCCGATCCGACCCGGGTCAGTGGCGAGGAGGTAGGACCAAGCATAGGTTGACGCAGCCAGCGCGAGAAAGCTGACAAGCACCATCATGCCGCCGCTTAGCGGGTCAACAACGTATTCAATACCCCACGGCGGTGCCCAGCCACCGAGCTGATACCGCCACACCCCGTCGACCACGACCCGCGCGAGCACGAGGCCAGAAGCCACCAGTGCGAAGATCAGGGCGGCGAGCGTGACGGCGTGTGCAACACCCGGCGTTCGGCGGCCGAGAAGCGGCACCACGAGCGCAGCGACAAGCGGCACGACAACGATGAGAATCGGCAGGTGCGCGCTCATTCCCGTAGCTTGTCGAGGAGGGCCGTCTCACTGAGCGTGCCGTAGCGGCGGCGAATCCGGATGAGCAAGGCGAGGGCAACACCGGTCGTGCTGACTGACACGACGATCGCCGTCAGCATCAGGGCATGCGGAAGCGGATTAACGTAGGCAGCGACGTCGATCCCGCCGGCCTCGTCGACCACCACGGGCACCGTAGCCCCAGACTTGGCGGACAGCGCAATGAAGAACACGATGACCGCCACCTGTAGGATATTCATTGCCATCAACTTGCGTAGCAAGTGTCGGCGGGCAACGATGCCATAGAGCCCCACCAGTAGCAGCGCCGCAGCCTGCAGGTATTGCACTGTGCCAATGCTCAGGAGTTCGGCCATCTCACCCATCGTTCCGCGCCTCGACCAGCGCGTCGAAAACGAGCGTAAGCACGCCCGTCACGGTTAGCGCAACGCCAATCTCAATTGCCAGACTACCGACAGCGCGAACCTCGCCGGCCTTGAGCGATAGCGGAAGTGCAGCGTAGTCAAGGAAGTTGCCACCGAAAATAGGACCGAGCAGCCCAACACCGACAAATATGCCCACCCCCGCGCATGTCAATGCCAGTGCGGTCTCGGGCGACAGGTTCCAGCCGCCGGCTCGGCCGCGGACGAGCCTAACTAGAATGACGCAGGCTGCAATGATCACGCCACCTTGAAACCCACCGCCCGGGCTATCGTGGCCGTGCATGACGACGTAGGCACCGAACATCAAAATGAACGGCGTCATTAGCCGACTAGCGGCGTCGAGTGCCGGGCTCCCGAAAGCGAAATTCACCGCTCCTTGTCTCCACGCGATCGCGAACCGAGAATGAGCCAGCACGCCAAACCCGCCACGCAGATTACGGTTGTCTCGCCCAGCGTGTCGTAGGACCGATAGTCTGCCAGCACGCCAGTGACGAGATTGGCGGCGCCCGTTTCCTCGTGCCCAAACATGATGTAACGCGGTGAGACGTGTGTGGCCGGCGGCGATTCGGGATCGCCGACCGGCGGCAACCCACCTGCCGCTGCCACGAGAATAGCGCCCAGCGCAAGAAACGGGATGAGTGACAGCCTAACCATCAATCGGCGCCTCGGTCGGTGCGGAAAATCGCCGTGACAAAGAAGACCGCCGTGATTGCACCACCAACGGCCGCCTCAGTTAATGCAACGTCGACCGCTCCAAGGACCGCAAAATACGTAGCCGAAAAGAAGCTGAACGTACCGAAAACAACAACGGCGGCTAGAAGGTCGCGCACCGAGAGCACCGCGACCGCGCAGGCGATCATCAGTGTCAGAAAGACGACGGCGAGTGGTTCGAGGGACAGCGTCACGGGGATGCCTGCCGCCGCCACGGCGCGATGCCCGCGCGATAAGCCGCTCGGCCAAGCGCGTGGGTTGCCGTCGGATTGGCCAAGACCACGAAGACCACAATCAGCAGAATCTTCGCGCTGGTAAGTGTAAAGCCGGCGCGCAGCGCCAGGGCGCCGACGCTCAGTGCCACGCCCAGCGTGTCGGATTTGCCTAACGCGTGCAACCGCGAATAGAAGTCCGGCAGCCGAAGCACACCCACCACACCAGCCGCGATGAAAAACAGCCCTAAGAGCAACACGAGATCAGCAACGGCAGTCACGGCTGATCGGCTCTCCTGGTCTCAAAGTACTTCGCCAGCGCGAGCGTACCCACGAAGCTAATCAGCGTATACGAGAGCGTGATGTCGACGAAGACCTCCACTCGATCCGTCAGGAATCCGAGCACCAGTAAGAACACAATGGTCTTGGTCGAAATGAGCCCTAAGCCGGTGAGCCGATCAAAGACCGTCGGCCCCGCAAGCACCCGGTAGAGTGAGAACGCCATCGCCGCAGCGAGTGCGAAGGCAACGCCAAGCAACAGCGGGTTCATCGGCCAGCCTCCGGTGCCGACTCCGGGGTCGCACGCATGAACACCGCCTCAACATGCCTTACCGTGGCACCCTTTTCAAGGTCGACCGCATTACCCGAAGTTAAGGCATGCACGAGATAGCCTTTAGCGTCGACGTCAAGCGTCACGGTCCCTGGCGTCAGGGTGATGGAATTCGCCAGCACGAGGCGAGCAAGCGTATACGGCGCCGTGTTCTCTACGCGCACTAGGCACGGGTTGATCGGCATCCGCGGGTGCAGCACGATTCGAGCCACAGAGAGATTCGCTTTGAGGACCTGCCAGGTCAGCCACGGCAGGTACACCACAAACCTAGGCCAGAACACCCCAGCTAACGGATTGGACGAAGATGGGCCGAGGGCCGGCGGCAGGCGGAGAAGCCGGCCGGTCATCAACGAAACGGCACCGGCGCATGCGGCACCGGCGAGCAGGTGAGCCGCGTCGAACCTTCCCGATAGGACGAGCCAGAAGGCAAAAAGTAGGGCGGTGAACGGCAGGCTAAGCCAGAGTTCGCGCATCGCACCGCCACCACGCGGTCGACTTGCGTCGCGCCCGGCCCGGCCTAGATCTTCGGTCGGGGTGTGTTCTCGCATTAGTCTGTCGTCGGACGGGTCCTGCGCGGGCTGCCGAGGGGAAGTTGATGCGCCGACCACGTCTGCGAACCCGGGTAGCGTGAGGGCCGGCGCGACGCACTCGTAAACGCCGCGCCGTTTAATCGAGAACCCCGACGAGCGCTGGCGCAGCCCGCTGGGGTCAGCCGACTTCTTCGATAGCCGTGATCAACCAGCGCCCGTTTAACGGTGTACCGTCGTCCCCGACAAGCTCAGCACGCTCAATCGCGACGTCGAGCGTCTGCTGGGCGTCCTGTCCGTCGGGCGTTTGCACCTGCGCAAGGATGCGGACGCGCACGGTCGCTATTTCGCCGTCATACTGCGTGACGTCGATCATGTCCGCCGCCGCCGGGTCAAAAGTGCTCCCGTCGGCCACGACGCGCTCTTCACTCAATTGGGCACGTGCCTCGGAGACATTTTGGGCATGCTGGGCCATCTCCTCACGCCACTGGGTCCAGGACTCTTGAACCGTGCGATCGGCCCGCCGCCGCAGCGTGTTGCCTTCACGCTCGGCCTCGACCACCCGTTCAATCGCCTCGAGATTCTCGTCTTGGTACACCTGCTTGCGCTCGGAGAATTCTGTCTCGGCTGCCTGCGCTTCGCCGAGCGCTTCACCGAGCGCGCGGGCACGCATTGGCCGGCGCGTTTGCTCGGCAACACCCTCAACATCGAAGCTCTGGACAGTCCCCCGCTCGAGGGGGCTAAACGACGCCATCGAGATGTTGGCGAGCGTCGTATTGTCGCGCATCCGTGCCGCGCGGAAGAAGTTGGATATTAACTCCTCCTCGGGCGAGCTAGAACATCCGGCAAGAGTCCCTGCCAGAATAAAAACCGCCACCACCGTGGGTCGTGACCGATGCATGTCGTCAGCCTCCTTCCAATGAGCGGCGTTCTCGCTCCGTAGGACCAGTCGTCGCCACTGTTGCAGCTTGAAAGATGGCCCTCTCCGTCGCGTCCGTCTACCTAGCCGGCATGGGCCTCGTCGGGTTCCTGCTCGGCAATCCGAGCGATCGAGACCACGCAGTCATCGTCCTCCATCTCGATCAGCCTGACGCCCTGGGTCGCCCGGCCGATTGCGCGGATGCTCCACGCCAGCATCCGGAGGATTTTGCCTTGTTTGGTGATCAACATCAACTCGTCCTCATCCCGCACGTGCGTGACGCCGACCACCTTGCCATTCCGCTCGCTACTCTGGATGTTAATAATACCTACTCCACCCCGTGACTGTAAGCGATATTCCGCCAATTTGGTGCGTTTTCCGTAACCATTTTCGCAAACAGTCATCAGCGCGCCACCAAGCCGAACCCCGGTCATGGCAACCACCTCGTCGCCCTCTCGGAGGGTGATGCCGCGAACGCCGGCCGCTGTCCGGCCCATGGGCCGGACAGCGGCTTCGGGGAATCTGATCGCCATCCCGTTCCGAGTGCCCAGAAAGAGCTCTCCGGTTCCGTCGGTTGCCTGCACTTCGATCACGGCGTCGTCGGTGCCCACGGCCTGAGCGATGATGCCACCGGCCCGCGGATGCCGAAAAGCGCGCACATCGGTCTTCTTTACCACGCCACGCCGCGTTCCCATAACAAGGAACCTCTCACCGTCGTGCTCTGGCCATTCTCGTACGGCGACCAGCGCGGCGATTCGCTCGTCAGCCGACATCGAGACCAAGTTTGCGATCGCCTTGCCCTTGCCGGACGGCCCGACGTCGGGAATCTCATGCACCTTGAGCCAGCACACCCGCCCGCGGTCCGTGAAAATGAGGATGTAGGCGTGACTTGACGCAATGAAGATCTGTGAGACGAAATCCTCATCGCGCATGCGCATGCCGATCCGGCCTTTCCCGCCGCGCCGCTGGTTGCGGTAGGTAGTAAGAGCCGTCCGCTTGATGTAACCGGTGTTTGTCACCGTGATCGCCATGTCCTCTTCGGCAATCAAATCCTCGATGCGAAGTTCGCCCGTCTCGTCCACGATCTCGCTCCGCCGGTCGTCGCCAAACTTCTCGCGGAGGGCCCGGAGCTCATCGAGGATGGTCCGCAGCAGCTGGGTATCGCTGCCGAGCACGGCGCGAAGCCGCTCAATCGTCCGCAAGAGCTCAGTCGTTTCGTCGACGATCTTCTGCCGTTCTAGGCCGGTGAGCCGCTGGAGCTGCATATCGAGAATGGCCTGTGCCTGCACTTGGGTTAATGTGAAATCGGACATTAGGCCGGTGCGTGCCTCGGTCGGCGATTTCGATCCGCGAATGAGCTTGATAACAGCGTCGAGATGATCAAGTGCGATTTTTAACCCCTCGAGGACGTGGGCACGTGCTAGTGCCTTGCGTAGGTCAAACTCCATACGGCGCCGCACAACCTCACGCCGGAACTCGAGGAATTGCTCGAGCACTTTCGCGAGAGTGAGCACGCGCGGGCGTCCGCCGACGATAGCGAGCATGTTTACGCCAAAGGTCGTCTGGAGTGGCGTGTGCTTGTAGAGGTTGTTCAACACGACCTCCGGCACTTCACCTCGCTTCAGTTCAATGACAACGCGCATGCCGTCACGATCCGATTCGTCACGTAGGTCCGCAATCCCCGCGATCGCCTTCTCGCGAACCAGCTCGGCGATCTGCTCGAGGAGCCTAGCCTTGTTGACCTGGTATGGAATCTCTGTGACGACAATCGATACACGGTCGCGCTTCGGTATCATCTCGATGTTTGTTTTGGCGCGCATCAGGATCGAGCCACGACCGTGCTCGTACGCCGACCTGGTACCACGCCGGCCGACGATGTAGCCGCCCGTGGGGAAGTCGGGACCGGGAATGAGGGTGAGTAACTGGGCCAGTTTTGTCTCTTCAGTCTCGCTAAGATGCTCAGCCAGCCAGACGAGCCCGTCAATGACCTCTCGGAGGTTGTGTGGCGGGATGTTCGTCGCCATGCCGACGGCAATGCCAGCCGATCCGTTCACGAGTAAATTTGGGAACGGCGCGGGAAGTACCGTCGGCTCCTCAGTCGTCTCGTCGTAGTTGGGAACAAAATCAACGGTTTCCTTGCCAAGATCCGCCATCAGCTGTTCGGCGAACACTCGCAGCCGGGCTTCGGTGTATCGCATCGCGGCTGGCGGGTCGCCGTCGATCGAACCGAAATTGCCCTGCGAATCGACGAGCAGGTAGCGCATGTTGAAGTCTTGCGCCATGCGGACAAGCGTGTCGTAAATGGAGGCATCACCGTGCGGGTGGAAGTTGCCCATCACCTCGCCGACGATCTTCGCGCACTTCCGATAGCCACGATTCGACGCGAGCCCCATGCTACGCATGCCATACAGCACTCGCCGGTGAGCGGGCTTCAGCCCGTCACGCACGTCGGGTAGCGCTCGTCCAATGATCACGCTCATGGCGTAATCCATGTACGAACGCTTCATTTCGTCTTCGATCTGGACAGGGATTTTCAAGCCGATGTCGGTCATACGAGGTCACGTAACCTCAACGCATAAACGGCGGGCGTGGGCCACAGAGCGGGCACGCGTCACACGTCGAGGTTCTTTACATCCAGTGCGTTGTCTTCGATGAATTTCCGGCGGGGCTCTACTTGATCGCCCATCAGGGTTGTGAACATCTGATCGGCTTCAGCGTCGTCCTCGGCCCGCACCTGCAGCAGTGTGCGCCTGTCGGGTTTCATGGTCGTCGCCCACAGTTGCTCCGCGTTCATTTCGCCCAACCCCTTGTAGCGGTTGATGGCAACTCCCCGGCGTCCGGCCGCAATAAAGTGCTCGACCAAGTCGTCGATCGAGTTAATCTGCGTGGTACCGTCGGTCTGAGCTGCCTCGCGCGACTCGGTTGCCAAGCGTGTTGCCTCGTCGAGCGGGGCACCGCCGATTTGCGTCTCGTCAGCGGTGCCGGTCGTTCCCTCCGCCGAGTCGTTCTCGCCGTGCCCATTCGTGCTCGAAACTATCATCGGGCCTTCAAGCCCGCGGACGTCGGCGTAGCTCGCCAAAAGTGTTCGATACTCCCCAGTCGTGACAAAATCAACGCCGACGAGCTGCCGCTTCCGGTAGCCGCTCGAATGATCGTCGATTGCCAAAGCAAAAGCGTTGTGCTCTTCGTCGGGAATGACGGAGACCTTTCGCGTTGCCGTTGTCAACTCGGCTGCCAGTGCGGCTAGCGCTTCCTTGTCGGCAAAGAACCCTCGGTCACGGGCGTCGTGATCCAGAAACGCCTTAACAACGGCTCGCTCGGGCCCTCGACGCTCGACGAGCTCAACATACTTCTGGTAAACGATTAATTTCTTCAGCAGCGTCTCCAATTCCGCGCCCACTAGGAGTGAAGAGCGGGCTGGCACGCGCAACGCCCGGGATTCGGCCGCACGGGAAATTAGCCAAGTTTCGAGCTCACGCTCGTCCTTGATGTAATGCTCGCTCTTGCCGCGCTTCGCCCGGTAGAGTGGTGGCTGCGCAATAAACACGTACCCGTGGTCGATTAGTTCTTTCATCTGGCGGTAGAAGAACGTCAGGAGTAACGTCCGGATGTGTGAACCATCGACATCGGCGTCGGTCATGATAATAATTCGGTGATATCGGAGGCTCCCCAGATTGAAATCCTTGCCGATCCCTTCGCAGCCCAGCGCCGCGATCATTGTTTTGATTTCATCGCTGCCGAGCATCTTGTCGAAGCGAGCTTTCTCAACATTAAGGATCTTTCCCTTAATCGGAAGGATCGCCTGGAACCGTCGGTCGCGGCCCTGTTTGGCCGACCCACCCGCTGACTCCCCTTCAACAATGTAGAGTTCGCAGAGCGCCGGGTCGCGTTCTTGGCAATCGGCCAGCTTTCCAGGTAACGAGCTGTTGTCGAGCGCGCCCTTCCGCCGGACGAGATCGCGCGCTTTGCGAGCCGCAGCGCGCGCGCGGGCTGCCTCAACCGCCTTGGTTAGCACCCGCTTGGCTACACCGGGGTGTTCTTCGAAATAGGAACCCAGTTTGTCGTTGAGAACGGTCTCAACAATCCCCTTTACCTCGGTGTTGCCGAGTTTTGTTTTTGTCTGCCCCTCAAATTGCGGCTGGGGAATTTTGATGCTAACAACTGCGGTCAGCCCCTCGCGGATGTCGTCACCACTAATACTTTCGGATAGATCTTTTGCGAATTTGTGCCTGGTTGCGTAATTATTGACTGTTCGCGTAAGTGCCGACCTGAAACCCGACAGGTGTGTGCCACCCTCGTGGGTGTTGATGTTGTTAGCAAAAGAGTACACCACTTCGGTATAGCCGTCGTTCCATTGCAGTGCGATCTCAATATCGCTTTCGTCGCGATTGCCCTTTATGAGGATCGGCTGCTCGTTGACCGGCGCCTTGTTCTTGTTCAGGAACGTCACAAACGACACAATTCCGCCGTCATACAGAAACTTGTGACTTTTTCCTGATCGCTCGTCGTCAAGCGTAATAGTGAGTCCGCCATTGAGAAATGCGAGCTCCCGGAGACGCTGTGCCAGCGTGTCGAAACTAAACTCGACATTCTCAAAGATCTCCGGATCGGGTCGGAATGTGACCTTGGTCCCGCGGCGTTTGGTTGTGCCCGTCACTTCCAGGCCACCGGTCGCAACGCCACGTTCGTAGGCTTGGTGGTAGACATTGCCGTTGCGGCGTATTTCAAGGTCGAGCGTCGCCGACAGCGCATTCACAACCGACACGCCGACACCGTGCAAGCCACCCGAGACCTTGTAGCTAGAATTGTCGAACTTGCCGCCCGCGTGCAGGACTGTGAGCACAACCTCGGCAGCTGATTTCCCACTCACGTGCTTGTCGACTGGGATCCCCCGACCATCGTCGACAACCGTGATCGAGTTGTCTAAATGCACCGTGACGCTAACCTCATGGCAATGCCCAGCCAGCGCTTCGTCAATGGAGTTGTCAACAACCTCGTAAACGAGATGGTGCAGCCCCGTGGCACCGGTTGAGCCGATGTACATAGCGGGCCGCTTTTGCACTGCTTCAAGGCCCTCCAAGACCTTGATTTTTTTCGCATCATAAGCATCGGTTGCAGTATTTCCCGTCGGTCCAATGGGAGTGGTGGGAGGAACCCGGTCCTTGGCCCTTGAACTAAGGGGCTTTATCGGGTCCTTGTGAGGTATGTTGTGTTCAAGCTCTGACATAGACGTGGCGTGGAAATGAGGTCGTTTGAAGTTAAATTGCGGAGTCGCGCCGGCGGCAAGTGTTCGTGTCGTTGGCTAGATGCGCATAGGCATAATCACGTAGGTGTATTGATACCCTTCAGCGCCAACCGGCTGCATAACCGCCTGGCTTGTTTCGTTCTTGAATTCCAAGCGGACGTTGTCAGTCTCGACAATGCTTAGAAAATCAAGCACATACTTGGCGTTTAAGCAAATCTGCACGCTGTCGCCACCATACTCCACTTCTATTTTTTCGCTAGCCTCTCCAACGTCTTGCCTGCTTGAAGTAATGTCAACGACGTCGTTGCTAATCTTAAACGTCACAGCGCTTGACCGTTCATTGGATAAAAGCGCGACACGCTTAATCGCTTGGTTCAGGCGGTCGCGCTCAAACTCAACCGCCTTATCGCTGTCCTTGGGGATCACGCGTTCATAAGCCGGGAATTGCGCATCGACCTTCCGTGAGATTAAGGTGCGCCCACCAACATTGAAAAAAAGGTGGTTTTCTTCTTCTTGATAACTAATTTCCTTGTCGTTGTCGGTCAGTAAACTACTAAGTTCTTGCAGGGTTTTTTTCGGAAAAATCACCCGCGCCACATCAGGGTTTTTGGGGGATTTCCCACTTTTTATTGACTTCATCGAAACCAGCGCCAGGCGGTGCCCGTCAGTGCCCACCATCGTCATTTCGCTGGCATCTTTGAAAAACAGTGCTCCGTTAAGAAAATACCGCGTGTCTTCCCCTGTAATCGCAAACTTCGTCCTAGCAATCATCTCCCGCAACGGTTGCCCTGGAAGCTTGACGGCTTGTTTGGTTTTGGGCTCGGCCAAGGTTGGAAAGTCTTCTTCGGGTAATGTTTGCATGCTCGATATAAATTTTTTCCCTTTAGTGGTTTCCGCCTCAACCATCACCGTATTTTGGCCTTGTTGTTTAATTGTAATATTGGTTTCGGGTAACGCCCGAACAACTTCAAATAACGTCTTTGCTGGAAGTGTTACGACGCCGCTTTTCTTTACCTTCGCTGCACAACTACTAAACAGCGCAACTTCGAGGTCTGTTGCACGCATCTCCACATCATTGGTTTTAGCTTTAAACAAAACATTAGCCAGGATTGGAATGGTGTTTTTCCGTTCCACGATGCCTTGAATTAATTGCAATTCGGGAAGGAGGTCATCCTTGTGGACTACTAGTTCCATGCTCTTGAAAACCTCGCGTTGAATGGCATCAACCTTAACCGGTAAAACCAGCCCAGTCTTCTAAAGAAATGAAGTTGATAAGTAATATAATTATATCAAGAAAAGAAGGCATGTTGAAAGGTATGTATATTTACATTACCCGCTTAAATTCAACAACTTAGACTGTGGAATAAAACAGGAAAAAATCAAAAAAACACACGCGGTTTTTGTGCAAAAAAAACACCCTACGGCTAATCCTTAAGACCCACCGCCGGGGCTCGCGGGTAACGGTGAATAGTGCTTGGAACCTATTAAAAACACTAACGAAATGATTGTATGAAGTTGTCAATAAGGGTGTTGAAATCCCCATCACTTTTTTGTTTCTCTTTTACCTTTTTAATCGAATGGATAACGGTTGAGTGATGTTTCCCACCAAAATGTCTGCCGATTTCTGGAAGTGAAGAATTAGTGAGGGTCTTGCATAAATACATGGCGATTTGTCGAGGCCCAGAAATTGACTTGGAACTATTTCTCGACTTTAGGTCGCTCACTCTTAACTTATAGTAGTCGGCGACGGCTTTCTGGACAACCTCAATCGTGATAGCGCGATCAGCGTGCGCCAAAACATCTTTCAATACGTCTTGGGCGAGTGCGACGGAAAGTTCTCGTCCAGTGAGCGAGGCATACGCGATCAACCGAATAAGCGACCCCTCAAGTTCCCGGACATTTGATTTAATCTTCCCAGCGACATAAATCGCTACATTGTCTGGCAGCGGTATCGATTCAACCTCTGCCTTCTTCTTAAGGATCGCAACCTTGGTTTCCAAATCAGGTGGTTGAATGTCGACGATAAGGCCCCATTCAAATCGTGACCGAAGCCGCTCCTCGAGTGAGGGGATTTTATGGGGTGGGCAATCACTATTAATAACGATTTGCTTTTGGAGGTCGTAAAGTGAGTTAAATGTATGAAAAAATTCTGTTTGCGTCCCCTCTTTCCCGGCCATAAATTGGATATCGTCGACAAGTAAAACGTCGACACTGCGGTAGCGTTCGCGAAACTCCAGGATGCGATCGAAGCGCACAGCATTAATCATCTCGTTCATAAACCGCTCCGACGAGATGTAGGTGAGTTTTAGTTGCGGGTCCTGCTTAAGGAGGTGTTGCCCAATGGCGTGCATAAGGTGGGTTTTACCAAGCCCAACCCCACCATAGATATAAAGAGGATTGTACGATCGGGAGGGTGCTTCGGCTACAGCGCGGCACGCGGCATGGGCAAATTGGTTCGACGAACCAACAACAAAGGTGTCGAATAAGTAGCGCGGGTTCAAGCCGGCTGGGGATGGTTGCGCGGTGGCAGCTTTAGCGGGTTGGGACAAGGGCTCCGGGGTTGGCGCGGCAACTTTAGGGGCTCCAGTCTCTGTTATAAATGACAGAGTTGCACCACTCCGATTTACCTCGGTCAGTGCTTCAGAGATGACCCCCTTATAGTGCTTGGTTAACCAGTCGCTAAATAGTGTGTTTGGAACCTGAACCCGAATCGTCTCACCATCGTCATCAATGAAGACGGTCGGCTTAAACCACGTGTAGAAACTGTGTCGATTAATCTTAATCGCTACACGCGCGAGCACTTGGTCCCAAACGCTACTATTCATCCATTCAACCAATCAGAAGTATCGATGGCACCAGCCAACGCGACGATGGCGACTGCTACCGTTTTTGGGTTTTCGCTAAAATCCGGCCAGTGGACTAGGGAAGAGGTCCCTGGTTATTCACCGTTTCCGTATATGGGTGCCCCCCATCCTTGAATGTCGGTCCAGCCTACCCCCACACCCCCCCCCAAAAACACTTACGTTTTTCCACATTTTTTTCCACAGCTGTGGAAAGCCGAATGGCGAAAAAGCTTTAATTTATTGCAAACAATAACTTTACAGTCCTTCCTGTCCGTTGCCAAAACCATTGAATTTCTCCGCCTAGAAGCTCTCCTTGAGCGGGAGGCCATTTACAGGGGACCGACTTCAAACGGTGGTGATTATTTTCACAAACAATAACTTCGCCACGGTTGGGAAACATCACCCTCCAACTTTCAACCAAACCACCCCTGGGCACATTGACACCAATCGATCGCGTCCACTAGCATTGAGGTTTCTTGATTGCTCAGCGAGGGCAATCGAGGATTAGAGATCAATGAAGCGCACCTTCCAACCAAATCGCCGCCACCGCCGGCGGACTCACGGATTTCTCGTGCGGATGAGCACGAAAGCCGGACGCCGTATCTTAAAGCACCGTCGCGCTAAAGGTCGGAAGCGCCTTGCTCCTTCCTGAAGATCACGATTCCTTTTCCGAGCGAGCGGCCGGTCGCCCCAGCACGGTCATCTGCAGCCTGCGCGCGGCGCGAGAGATGAGGTAGTGGCGCAGACGCTTCGACCTAACGAACGGGTTCGGCGGCGGCCGGATTACCAGCGGATCTCCCAGAAGGGTTTCCGGACCCGTGGCCGGTATTTGACACTTCTCATTTCCCCCAACGATTTACCAAGGAGCCGACTGGGGATCATAGCATCTCGGCGTCTTGGCGGCGCGACGCAGCGGAATCGAGCGAAGCGTCTCGTGCGGGAATTGTTCAGACGGACGAAGGCGAGCGCTGGATTCGATGTCGTCGTGTTACCGCGTCTCGAGTTCCTGAAAGTAGATTTTATAAGCTTGGAATCCGACTATCAGTCGACTCTTGCACGACAGGCGAGTCGGCAACGATGACGGCATGGCCAATTGCACCCTAACAGCGCTAGCACTCGGCCTCCTCCGCGCCTACAAAGTGGTGCTCTCACCGCTTTTCGCGGGCTCCTGCCGGTTCACGCCGTCGTGTTCGACCTATGCGGCCGAAGCCGTAACACGTTATGGGCCGTGGCGGGGTGCGCTCTTGGCTGGTTGGCGGCTGGCGCGGTGCCAGCCGTTCACGCACGGCGGCTACGACCCTATTCCGGCACGGACTTCACAGCGGGCCGAGCCCTAATCGACGATTGATGGAAAAAAGAGTTCTCCTCGCGGTCTTCCTCTCGTTCCTGGTGCTGTTTGTGTACCAGAGCTTGATCGCACCCCCAACCCCCGTGCCCGAACAGCAAGCCGTGCCAGCCGAGGTCACCTTAACTCCCCCGGCCCAGCGCATGGAGCCGACCGTTGAACGGACGCCTACTGCTGAACCGATGCGGGCAACCGACGTGTCGGATGGTGCCGAGGTCATCGCGGTGGTTGCTGATGAGGTGGCGCGCGACATCGTCGTCGAGACCGAGCAAGTGATCGCCGTGTTTTCAAGCCGTGGCGGTGTTCTAAAGAGCTGGCGGCTGCAAGGGTACGCAGAAGAATCCGGTGACCCGTACGAGTTGGTGCCATCACTAGACACCTCGGGACCGCTGCCTTTCACGCTTGTAGCGGATGACGAACAATTGACAGCGAAGTTACGCGAAGCGCTATTCCGGCCAAGCGCAGCGTCGTTGCAGGTTGGAGCAAGACCGCGGTCCTTGATTTTCGAGTACGAAGACAGCGACGGACTGCAAGCTCGGAAGGAGTACCGTTTCGATCCCCAAAACGAGCCGTTCGTGGTTCGCTTTAGCGCCAGCGTGAAGACCACCGCTGGCTCGATGAATCCCATCGTGCGATGGGGCCCCGGGCTGGGCGGTAGTAGCACCGGCGGCGGGTTCGGGTTCACCTATAGTCAGCGCCCGCAGGCAATCTTTTTTCGGGACGAGGAGGTCTCGCGGCTCGACAGCTCGGATATCGAGGAGACGCCGACCTATGAGGGTTCATTCCAATTCGTCGGCGTGGACGATCAATATTTCCTTTCGGCAGCAATACCAGACTCCATTCCACTGGCGGTCAGCTATAGACCGGTGCCGATAGGGTCCGGTGACGACCAGGTCGTGCTGATCGACTACGAGCTTCGCTTTCAGGAGCCGCCAACTGACACCCGCTTTTATATGGGTCCAAAGGATTTCGATATTCTCGGCAGCATCGACACCGAGTTGGCACAGGCTGTGCACTTCGGCTTCTTCTCGTGGCTGGTCGTCCCGTTGCACCGTTCGCTCAAGTGGGTGTACGGCTACGTCGGGAACTACGGGTGGTCGATCATTCTCCTGACCATCATGATCAATGCTGCCATGTTCCCCTTGCGGCACAAGAGCGTCGTGTCAATGCGCAAGATGCAGGAGTTGCAGCCCGAGATTAAGTCCATCCAGGGTCGCTACAAAGGGCTAAAAACGACTGACCCCGCTAAGCAGAAGATGAATCAGGAGGTAATGAGCCTTTATCGCGATCGCGGGGTGAATCCGGCTGGTGGCTGCCTGCCGATGCTGCTGACGATGCCGGTTCTGTTTGCTTTCTACTCATTGCTGTCGGTCGCTATTGAGATTCGGGATGCACCGTTCGTGCTGTGGATTCAGGACTTATCGCAGCCCGATCCGTTGTACGTGACGCCGATATTGATGGGCGTGACGATGGTGGCGCAACAGCGGATGACGCCGTCGACGGTGGATGCGACCCAGCAGAAGGTGATGATGGTGATGCCGGTCGTCTTCACGTTCATGTTCTTGGGGGCGCCGAGCGGACTGGTGCTTTACTGGTTCGTGAGTAATTTGTGGGGCGTCGGACAACAGGTGGTGACCAATCGGATCATCGGTCCACCGAAGGTGCATACTGTGCGGCCACCTGCTGAGCGCCAGATGAAGAAGTTGAAGCAGAAAAGAAAAAACGGACATCGAGTTCGGGGCGGGAAGAGATGAACGCAGAGGCAGAACTGAAGACGCGCGTAGAAGGTTTCGTCGAAGAGCTCTTGTCAGCCTTGGCTCTGCCATTGCAGCCGGTGGTTAATGAACAGGCCGACTGTCTGCGGATTCAACTCAATGGTGATGAAGGGGAGGTGCTGTTGCAGAAACGTGCCGCTGCGCTCGATGCGCTGCAGCATGTGCTGAACGCGATCTTCCGGCGCGAGCTTCCCGAGCATCACCGCGTCGTTGTCGATTACCGCGATTTTCGACTGGGCAAGGACGAGGAGCTCCGACAAACGACCCGACTACTCGCTGACCGGGCAAAGCAAACGGGCGAACCTCAGGAACTGGGCCCATTGAATGCCTATTCCCGGCGGGTAGTGCACTTGGCCGTTTCGGAAGACCCGGACGTGACTTCCGAAAGCATCGGTGACGCGTTGCTCAAAACGGTCATCATCACGGCGAAGCATCGCGGATAGCACCGGTCAGCCATCCCGCCGCGAACCGACCGCCATAGGGCGTGCTCAACTAGTGTTTGCTACCGACGACACAATTGTCGCCGTCGCGACGCCACCGGGCCATGGCGGCATTGGCGTTGTGCGTCTGAGCGGACCGAAGGCGCAGGCGATTGCCGAGGTACTTCTCGGACGAACCCGCCTCGAACCACGAATGGCAACGCTCGCAACGCTGCTGCAAACCGTCGCCGGCGATACGGAGCGGATTGATCAGGTGCTAGCCACTTCGTTCCCCGGTCCGTCGTCGTACACTGGTGAAGATGTCGTCGAACTGAGCGCCCATGGGAGCCCTGTGGTGCTTGAAGGGATAGTCGACGCCGCGATGCGCGCTGGTGCTCGGTTGGCTGAGCCGGGGGAATTCACATTTCGCGGCTTCCTCAACGGTCGCATCGATCTCGTGCAAGCTGAAGCGGTTGCCGATTTGGTCAATGCCGTCACGCCATTGCAAGCCCGCCTGGCTTACGACCAGCTCGACGGCACGCTCAGCACGGCGATTCGTGCGATCGATGCGACGCTCTTCGACTTAATAGCCCGGCTTGAGGCCTCGCTCGACTTTCCTGACGAGGGCTACCACTTCATTGACCGGGATCAGGCCGCCACCGCGATCGGTAGCATCACGGAGCGACTAGAGGCGTTGCTGTCGGCTGGACGGCGCGGCCGGGTGATCCGCGAAGGCCGGCAGGTCGTAATCGTCGGGAGCCCAAACACTGGAAAATCCAGTATTTTTAACGGCCTAGTGGGCTCCGGTCGCGCAATCGTGACTAATGTGCCAGGGACGACGCGCGACCTGGTGACTGAGACGATTGACGTCAACGGTGTGCCCGTTCGGTTGGTGGATACGGCCGGGTTACGAGAAATTGGCGATGCGGTTGAAGTCGAGGGCGTCACGCGCGCGCGCGCGGCGCTGACCGTAGCCGACCTAGCCCTCTTGGTCTTCGACCGTTCCCGTCCGTTTAAGGACGACGACGGCCAGTTGCTCGCCGAGACTTCGTCGACTCGGCGGTTACTCGTCGTCAACAAGGGGGATCTACCGTCAGCGTGGGTGTCGGACCCACTAGTGGCGGCGCCCGGTCGGGTGGTTCAGACTTCGGCCACGGCCGACGGCGGCCTCGAGCCCCTCCGCGAGGCGCTGGCAGCCACACTCAGCGTGGAGGAAGTAAGCCGAGACCCGGTAGCGATCACGAACCTGCGGCATCTCGACCTACTTGAACAGGCACGCGGCGGGCTAGAACGGGCCGGACCGGCGATTGCTGCGGAGGTGTCGGAAGAATTTGTCGTCGCCGATCTACAGGAAGCACGCGCAGCCCTTGAGGAGATCACAGGTCGGCGCACGACCGACGATCTACTACGGCACATCTTCGATCGATTCTGTATCGGCAAGTAAACTATACAGCGGCTCCCGTAGTGACGGAGCTGGTGTTTCTCGTCTCGGGCCTTCTGTCTCTGGTTCAATACTAAGGAACTGAAACCCCGAGACCAGAATCTGAGCTGCGAGCCCGATGTTTCCACAGCTCTAATGTTGAACTACGACCTTATCGTCATCGGTGCAGGGCATGCGGGTTGTGAAGCAGCGCGGGCGGCCGCGCGCATGGGTCGGCGTGTCGGTCTGTGCACGCTCTCACGGGAGAGCGTGGCGACGATGCCGTGCAATCCGGCGATCGGCGGCACGGCAAAGGGTCATCTGGTCCGCGAAATCGACGCGCTCGGTGGTCTCATGGGAGAAGCGATCGACGCGACCGGAATCCAGTTTAAGCTGCTTAACCGCAGTCGTGGACCCGCGGTTTGGTCACCCCGGGCTCAAGCCGACAAACAGCGATACTCGAGGTGGGTGCTCGCTTCGCTCAGTCGGGAGCCGGGCATTAATTGGATCATCGGTGTGGCCGCCGAGATCGTCGTCCGCAGCGGCGCCGTTCAAGGTTTGCGGATGGCCGATGGACAGCTCCTGGACTGCCGGTGTGTTGTGGTTACCACCGGGACGTTTCTGAACGGCTTAATTCACATTGGTTCGGAGCAGCGTCCAGCAGGGCGGTACGGCGAGCCGCCGTCGATTGCGCTCGCCGAATCATTGAAGCGGTTTGGGTTCCACTGGGGCCGGCTGAAGACCGGCACCCCGCCCCGCCTGCATCGCAACTCGGTCGACTGGGCTCGGCTCGAGGTGGCACGTGGCGACAATTGCCCGACGCCGTTTTCGTATATGACGGACCGGATCGAAGGGCCGCAGATTAACTGCCACCTCGCGCACACCAACGAGAAAGTCCACGCTCTAGTCCGTGCGCACCTCAATGAATCCCCCCTGTTCAACGGGCAGATCAAGGGGATCGGGCCACGGTACTGTCCGTCGCTTGAAGATAAAGTTGTGCGGTTTCCTGAACGCGAACGCCATCAGATCTTTCTTGAGCCGGAAGGGATCGACGTCGATGAGATCTATGTAAACGGATTCTCGATGAGCCTGCCGCGTGAGATCCAAACAGCACTTGTCCGGAGCATGCCTGGCCTTGAGGCAGCGACGTTGCTGCGGCCTGGCTATGCGGTCGAGTACGATTTTGTCCAACCGACCGAGTTGCGGCCGACGCTGGAAACAAGACGCGTCGCCGGTCTTTACCTAGCTGGACAGATAAACGGAACGTCGGGGTACGAGGAAGCTGCGGGCCAGGGATTGCTCGCTGGAATCAACGCCGCGCTGGCACTCAGAGGGCGGGAACCACTCACACTCCGCCGCGACGAAGCGTACTTGGCGGTGATGGTCGACGATCTGACAATGCAAGGTTGTCTTGAACCGTATCGGATGTTCACTTCGCGCGCCGAACACCGGCTACTCCTTCGGACGGACAACGCGGACCTGCGACTAACCCAACATGGCCGGGACGTTGGGCTCGTCGGTGACCGGCGGTGGAAACGCTTTATCGATCGGCGAGAACGTTTCCACGAGAATCTCAGGAAGCTCAGGCAAACCACGGTCACGCTAGCCGATGGCAGCCGCCTACGGGCCGCGCAAGCCCTGCGTCGCCCCACTCTCAGGCTCGAAGCATTAGTGGAAGGCGGCCAAGTCAACCTTAGAGTCGAAGAAAATACGAAAGTAATTGATTTAGTAAGTGCAGAGACAGAACTCAAGTACGAGGGGTATCTGAAGCGCCAAATAGCTGCGGTGGAACGGATGCAGAAACAGTCCGACTGCAAGATTCCAGAAATGTTTTGCTATGAGGGGATTCCTGGTCTGTCACGAGAGGTCATCGAGAGGCTGAACCAAACACGGCCAGAGACCATCGGACGGGCTCGGCGGATTCCCGGTATGACGCCAGCGGCGCTCGCGATTATTGGTAGTTGGCTCTTTGGGAGGACTGAGAGATGCAAAACCGATGGCTCGTCGAACCGAGATATGATGACTGCTGGCAGTGGGTGTAATGAGCACGCTGGAAAGACTGGAGCGCCTAGCAACCCGAGCTAAGATCCGGATTGAACCTCAACTTTCGGAAAAACTGCGAACCTACTACGACCTTTTAATCCATTGGAATACCAGGATCAAGCTTACTTCAGTTCGCGATCCTGATTTGTCCATCAATCGGCTACTAATCGAGCCACTAATTGCCGCGAGGAAGATCCCCGCTAGAGATATTTCCTTACTTGACGTAGGGTCAGGAGGGGGCTCACCGTCAATCCCTCTGAAGCTGGCTAGGCCTCGGCTCAGCCTGACGATGGTTGAATCCAAGGTAAAAAAAGCCGCATTTCTGAGGGAGGCAGTTAGAATCCTCGATCTTCAAACTGCCAAAGTTGAAACGGAACGCTGCGAGGACCTGCTGCTCCGCCAAGAGTTCCGCGAAGCCATGGCATTTGTCAGCGTGAGAGCCGTCAGGATAGACAAGGCGTTACTGAATAGGCTTCAGGCGTTCTTGGCCCCTGGCGGCCAGATTCTTCTCTTTAGGGGGCCTAGTGGTCCCGACGTTCCAGTTTCTCTCGGTCCAACGCTTTACTGGCAGGAAACGATTCCGCTCGTTGAAGCACTTCGAAGCCGATTAGTCATCTTGGAGAAGGTGACAGCTGATCAGCCAGAGAAACCATGATCAGTTTACCTGACTGTTCCACGTGAAACAATTAACCCAAGATTAATCCTGATGCCGACTTGTTTCGACGTGAAACATCTTGACGCCTCCAACCCAACGGCGTAGGATTGTATAAGTTTATATATTTAGGTATAATGACCTAAATATTACGTTTCCCTTAACTAAACTTCCCATGGCTGCTCGGATTATCACCGTCGCCAACCAGAAGGGCGGTGTTGGCAAGACCACGACAGTGATTAACCTCGCAGCGTCCCTGGCTTTAGCTGACCGCCGTGTGATCACCATCGATATTGATCCACAAGCAAACCTAACTAGCGGCCTAGGCCTGAAGGGTCAGGCTGGCGTTGCGGGAACGATATATGAGGCACTGACGGCGGCGACTATTCCCGACCTCACCCAGTTTGTTTTGCAAACGAACGTTACCGGCTTGTCGCTTGTGCCCGCCGACCGCAACCTGACCGGTGCGGAACTCGAGATGGTTTCGCTCGATCGTCGCGAAACGCGGCTGCGATCTCTCGTGCAGCAGCTCGTTGACCATTATGACTATATCTTCATTGACACACCGCCGTCGCTCGGTTTGCTCACACTTAACGGTCTCGTGGCCGCTCACACCGTCCTCATCCCACTACACAGCGAGTATTTCGCACTGGAGGGTTTGGCCGATCTAGTGTTGACGCTACAACGCGTCCGCGCCGGACTCAACCCTGACCTTGACATTGAGGGTGTTCTACTGACGATGCACGACGGCCGCACCAACCTGTCGCAGCAGGTTTCGCGGGACATCAGGGACTTCTTCCAAGAGAAGGTGTTCAAAACAATCATTCCCCGGAACGTGCGGCTGGGTGAGGCGCCGAGCCACGGACTGCCCGTGATCCTTTACGATGTCAAATCGCGCGGCGCGGAGGCGTACATCGCGCTTGCTAAAGAAATTCTCGGTAGGGATTCAATTACGTTGAGGAACACAGAGGAACACATATGACTGAGAAGCGCCAGGCGCTCGGTCGCGGGCTGAGTGCGCTGATTCCTGATGCGTCGTTTACTCGGGAGGCACCAGTCACCGAGATCGATGTCGATCGTCTGGCACCGAATCGCGATCAACCACGGAGAGACGTGGATGCGGCGAACTTGGACGAATTAGCGGAGTCGATCCGGTCTAATGGCGTCATTCAGCCACTTGTTGTACGGAGGACCGAGAGTGGGTACGAAATCGTTGCGGGAGAGCGCCGGTGGCGGGCTGCGCAACGGGCCGGCTTACTCCGTGTCCCGGTCGTCGTCCGTGATGTGCCTGACGATAAACTATTGCCGCTCGCGCTCATCGAAAATCTCCAGCGGGAGGACCTCAACCCGATCGAGGAGGCTGTGGCGTACCAGCGCTTGGTAGAACAGCACCGACTAACGCACGACGCGATCGCAATCGCGGTTGGGAAAGATCGGTCGACAGTTGCCAATGCATTACGGCTGTTAAAGTTGCCGGAGGAGGTTAAGGCTGAGCTCGTGGCCGGTGGTCTGACTGTTGGCCACGCTCGGGCGCTGCTGGCGGCAGGCGACGAGAGGGCCCAGCGTCGAGCGGCCCGCGAAGTGATGAAGCGGCGGTTGTCCGTTCGCGAGACCGAAACGTTCATCCGCAAACTCACGGAGCAGGGGGTACGTAAGGTCGAGCCGGCGGTACCCGACGTGCACGTCCGTGCCGCCGAAGAACAGTTACGGTTCGCCTTGGGCACGCGCGTACGTGTCGTCCGGAAACGAAAGGGTGGCCGGATTGAGATCGACTTCAGCTCTGAGGAAGAGCTGCAACGGATTTACGAACGGTTAACAGATCGCTGATCGCGTTCACGACACGCTACCGGACGAGGCGTGAAGCGACAACACACTTGGTATGCGCTGGACTAAACGACGACTGACGGACTACGCCGCGTGCGGGGGTTGAGCGAGTAAGCTCGCCGCGGGCGAACTCGCTCAGGTCCTGAGCGATCTGCCGTCACCGGACAACGACCGGGTATTGGTCGACTTCCACACTTCGGATGATGCCGGTGTGTACCGGTGGGATGCTGGTTCAGCGCTGGTCCAGTCTGTCGATTTTCTCACGCCCGTCGTGGACGATCCGTTCGCCTACGGCCAGATTGCTGCGGCGAATTCCCTGAGCGACATCTACGCCATGGGCGGGCAGCCGCTCACCGCGTTAGCCGTTGCTGGTTTTCCGAGCCAGGGATTACCCCACAGCGTGGTGCGGTCGATTTTCGAAGGTGGGCTGAGTAAGTTGCGCGAGGCTGGCGTGGCACTACTTGGGGGGCATACCGTGCAGGACGTTGAAGTCAAGTTCGGCTACGCCGTGACCGGCCGCGTGGACCCAGACCGGTTGTTGTCGAATGCGGGCGTTCAGGCCGGTGATGCCCTGCTGCTGACCAAACCGATCGGCACGGGTGTCATTGCGACCGCGATCAAGAAACGGCGTGCCCCGGACGATGTCGCCGCGGCGGCCACCGAGTCGATGGCGATGCTAAATCGTGCGGCGGCCGACGCGCTGCGCGGACTATCCCCGGGTGAGGTCCATGCCTGCACCGACGTTACCGGGTTCGGTCTGGCGGGCCACGCCTGGGAGATGGCCTCGGCGTCCGGCGTAACCTTGCGTATCGAATCAAAAACGGTTCCGCTATTTGAAGGCGCCGCCGTTCTAGCGCGACGCAATAGTACTGGTGGAGGCGACGCCAACGCGCAGTACTTTGGCCAGCGGGTAGAGTCCGCTGCGAGCCTTACCGACGAAGTCATGACCCTGCTCTACGATCCACAGACATCCGGTGGGCTGCTGATCGCCGTGTCGCCCACTGCGGTCGATCGAGCGTTGGGTGCACTGGCGTTGGCTGGCGCGGTGGCCGTCAGGGTCGGTGACGCCGAACCCGTAGCGGACTCTGGTCCCACGGTCTGCTTTGTCTAGTCGGTGCCAAGCTCGAAGGATGAGCGATTTTTTAACCGATCGCACTTGTCGGCTCGTGGTCGCAGATGCTAAAATCAGTGTTCTGCACGGGCGCTCGAATCTACTCCAAGTCGTTGCGCTGCGAAACGGGAGTTCTCGTTGATTCCGGACCTCACGGTTATCTGGGTAATTGGGCTCGTGCTGCTTCTGGCATGGATGCTCAACCGTCTGCTCATCAAGCCGCTTACTAACGTGATGGAGGCGCGCGCGCGCGCAATCCGGTCAGCACGCGAGCTCGCCGAGTTAGCACTCGCGAAAGCTGCGGAAGCGACAACTGAGTTAGAGACGAAGACGGCGGCGGTGCGCACGAAAATCTATCAACAGATGGACGAAAATCGCCGTGAACTGCTGGCCCGGCGCGGCGAGATCCTCGACGAGACGCGCCGGGACGCCGAGGCGAATCTTGCCGATGCTAAGGAGCGTCTGAAGGCGCAGACCGCCGAGGCCCGCGCGCAGCTTGAGCGCGATGCCGAGGCGCTCGGCCTTGCTGCGGCCGAAAGGGTGCTGGGCCGGAAGATTTCGTCAAATTAAACACCGGCGCGGATTATGCGCCGGACGCCTCGTTATACGAGAGATCGTTGAACCGCATCCGCCGTTCGCTCACCGTTACATTCACTCGCAGGTCCGACCAGTCGAGTCGTTGGCTGCTGTGCGCCCTGCTCGCCTGGTTTAGCATCGGTGTGTCATTGCCGGCGCCCCAGTGGTTCGCTGGCGTTGCGGCCGTGGCCGCGCAGCCGGCCGAAGGCGCCGCCGTACACGCTGAGGAAGAGCACGCGTCGATCTGGGAGACGGTTGCTAGGCTTACCAACTTTGCCATCCTTACTGGCGGTCTGTTCGTATTGCTACGAGAGCCGCTCGGCATTTATTTGCGTAACCGCGGCGATCAGGTGCGGGAGGGTCTTGCGCAGGCGCGGGTCACTCGGGTCGAGGCGGCCCGCCAACTGGAATCGATCAAAGAGCAACTCCGCGTCCTTCCCGACGAACTCGAAGCGTTGCGGATGCGAGGACAGGGGGAGATGGCTGCCGAAGATGCGCGGCTGCGGGATTCAACCGAGATTGCCCGGCAGCGGCTGGTCGAGCAGAGCCAGCAAGAGTTTACTCTCGAGTTGCGGCTTGCAAAGCGGGATTTGACACAGCTTGCAGCCGAGTTGGCCACGCGGGTGGCGACGAAACGGATCCACGACACCATGTCGCAGGCCGACCAGTTGCGGTTAGTCGATCGTTACGTTAACCAGATGCAGGTCGACTGAGGTCTGCAGGCTGACCTCAACACGAGGACCAGGAAGATGAGGATGACCGATAGGGCTGTCGCAGGACGTTACGCGCGCGCATTATTCGAGGTGGCGGTTCAGGACGCTGCCGAGGATCTTAGGGCCGCCGAACGCGATCTGGGAGGGTTCATTTCTGTCTTCGATACGCACCCCACGCTGCAACAGGCGCTCGTGAATCCTAGCGTGCCGGCCGCGCGCAAGCAGGCCGCCGTGACGGCGGTGCTTGCGCACAGCGCGGGCGTATCGGCGGCGGTCACTCGGCTGCTGGGCCTTCTGGCTGGCTGTGACCGGATGCATTTACTTCCCGAAATTTTCACTGCTTTTCAAGTGCGCGTGCAAGACCGACTACGGATCGTACGCGCCGAGGTGACGACGGCGGTACCGCTATCGGCTGATCAGCACGACGCGGTCGCGCGACGACTTAGTGAGGCGACCGGGAAACAAGTGTCGATCGACGCGCGCGTCGACCCGTCGATCATCGGTGGCGTTGTGACGAAGATCAGTAGCACAGTATACGACGGCAGTGTCGCGCGCCAGCTCGAGCGGCTACGCGAGCAACTAGAGAGTGGAGCCTGATGGACATTAAAGCTGAGGAAATCTCTAAGATCATACGTGACCAGATCGGCAATTACGCGGTAGATGTCGACGTTACCGAGGTCGGCACCGTGATCGCGATCGGCGACGGCATCGCACGGGTACACGGCGTTGAAGGCTGTATGGCCGGCGAGATGCTTGAGTTTCCTCACGGGGTGTTCGGCATTGCGCTCAACCTAGAAGAGTCGAGCGTCGGCGCGGTTCTACTTGGCGACTACACCAAGATCGGTGAGGGCGACACCGTAAAACGGACCGGCCGGATCATGTCGGTGCCAGTCGGCGACGCAATGCTGGGCCGCGTCATCAATGCTTTGGGCCAGCCGATCGACGGCAAGGGCCCCATTCTCAATGACCAGTATCTACCCATAGAGCGGATCGCGCCTGGCGTTGTTGACCGCCAACCTGTGCGCGAGCCGTTACAGACTGGGCTGAAGGCGATTGACGCCATGATTCCTATCGGTCGAGGTCAGCGCGAATTAATCATCGGTGACCGGCAGACTGGTAAGACCGCGATCGCTGTCGATACGATTATTAATCAGCGGGACACCGGTGTAGTGTGCATCTACAACGCGATTGGACAGAAGCAGTCCACCATTGCCCAGGTCGTCAAGACACTCGAGGACGCGGGTGCCATGGCTTTCACGATCGTCGTGGCCGCCGCGGCGGCGGATCCCGCGCCGCTACTTTTTGCCAGCCCGTACGCGGCGTGTTCGATCGGCGAGTACTTCCGCGATTCAGGTCGACACGCGCTCTGTGTCTATGACGATCTATCGAAGCATGCCCAGGCCTACCGCGAGATCTCGTTGCTGCTGCGGCGGCCGCCAGGCCGCGAGGCCTATCCGGGCGATGTCTTCTATCTGCACTCGCGGTTGCTTGAGCGTGCGGCCAATATGGGCGACGCGCAGGGCGGCGGTTCACTGACCGCCCTACCAATTATCGAGACACAGGCAGGTGATCTTTCGGCTTACATTCCGACTAACGTCATCTCGATCACCGACGGACAGATCTTCCTTGAGAGCGATTTATTCCACCAGGGTGTGCGCCCGGCCATCAACGTCGGCAACTCGGTGTCACGCGTTGGCGGCTCGGCGCAAATCAAGGCGATGCGCCAGGTGGCCGGGACGCTCAGGCTTGACCTCGCGCAGTATCGTGAGCTGGCCGCGTTCGCGCAGTTCGGGAGTGAGCTCGATAAGACAACTCAGGCTCAGCTGTTGCGGGGCGAGCGGCTAGTTGAGCTTCTCAAACAGGCGCAGTATGAGCCACTGGCGGTCGAGCGACAGATTGCGATCATCTTTGCCGGCACTACCGGGTTGCTTGACGAGATAGCCGTGACTGATGTCCAGAAGTTTGAACGGGAGCTCCACCTTTTTGTTGAGACCCGCCACGGGGCAGTCTACGTGGCGATCCGGGAGAAACAGCAGCTGGACGATCAGCTCAAGGCCGATCTCACCGTTGCCATCAAGGCATTTGCAACCGAGTTCGCTGCCAACCGGAAAACTGAGGCGGCCTGATTAATGCCTTCGCTCCTCGATATCCGCCGCCGTGTTCTTGCCGTCAAGTCGACGCAGCAGATCACCAGGGCCATGAAAATGGTCGCGGCGTCGAAGCTACGCAGGGCGCAAGAACGGGTCTTAGGCGCGCGGCCGTTCGCGCAGCATATGCTGCGCGTGCTCAACGGCTTGGCGTGGCGCGCCGACCCATCAGCCCATTCGCTCTTGACGGAACACGGTATCCGGACCGGTCGCACCTTACTGTTCGTGATCACGGCCGACAAGGGGCTCTGTGGCAGCTTCAACACCAACATTATCAAGACAGCTGGCAACTTCGCGGTGGAGGATCCCGGTCGGGAGGTGGCACTAGGGCTCGTGGGCCGTAAGGGTCGTGATTTCTTTCGCCGGCGCGGCTTCGACGTGCGTTATGAGAACGTCAACCTCTTCGCTAAACTCTCATTTAACGACGCACAAGCGATCGCTGAGGTTGCGATCAATGAGTACACGAGCGAACGGGTCGACGCGGGATATCTCGTCTACAACGAATTTAAGTCGGTGCTGCAGCAACGTGTCGTCGTCGAGCGGCTACTGCCCATCGGTCGGCTCGCGATTGACGACCCGGCGGAGTGGGATAAGTTGGGGGAGCCAGTCGCAGCGGCGGCTGAGTCACCCGTTGACTACCTCTATGAGCCAGCACCGCAGCAGATCTTCGACGAATTGCTCCCGCATCATGTGGAGATACAGGTCTACCGGGCGCTCGTGGAGTCGGCGGCGGCCGAGCACGCAGCACGGATGACCGCAATGGAAGCGGCGACGAAGAATTCTGGAGAACTCATCGAACAACTAACGATCTACATGAACAAAGTACGGCAGGCGGCCATTACGCGCGAGATCATTGAGGTCGTCTCGGGAGCCGAGGCGCAGTAGAGGAATAAAGGCACATGGTGAAAGCATCGACGGTGGCGCAGAAGAATGGCAGGGTGGTTCAGGTCATCGGACCGGTCGTTGACATTGAGTTTGAGACTGGGCAGTTGCCGGCGATCTACAACGCGGTCCGGATTCAGTCGGACGACCAGGCCGTCAATGGAACGGAAATTGATGTGATTACTGAAGTGCAGCAGCATCTCGGAGAGAACCGGGTGCGCGCCATAGCCATGAAGCCGACCGACGGGATGCAGCGCGGTATGAAGGCGCTCGATCTGGGCGAACCGATTTCGATGCCGGTTGGGCCGAAGACCTTGGGCCGAGTGATGAACGTGCTCGGCGAGCCGGTCGACTTTCCTGACCGACCGATTGAGGCGACCGAACGGTGGCCGATCCATCGGCCGGCACCAACCCTCCAGGACCAGTCGACCGAACTCCTGATGTTCGAAACGGGCATCAAGGTCATCGACCTCCTTGAACCGTACTTACGGGGCGGCAAGATCGGCCTGTTTGGCGGCGCCGGTGTGGGGAAGACCGTCATTATCATGGAGCTCATCCATAACATCGCACTGAAGCATGGCGGAGTGTCGGTGTTCGGCGGGGTCGGCGAGCGGACGCGCGAGGGGAATGACCTTTGGCTGGAGATGCAGGAGAGCGGTGTCATCAACACGGAGGAGCCCGATAAATCACGTGCCGCCCTCGTCTACGGTCAGATGACTGAGCCGCCGGGGGCACGGCTCAGGGTTGGCTTAAGCGCATTGACCGTTGCGGAGTACTTCCGAGATATGGAGAACAAGGACGTCCTGCTCTTCATTGACAACATCTTCCGGTTTACCCAAGCTGGATCGGAAGTCTCGGCATTATTGGGCCGCATGCCGTCGGCCGTTGGCTACCAGCCGACACTGCTGACTGAGATGGGTGAGCTGCAGGAGCGGATCACCTCGACGCAGAAAGGATCGATCACGTCGGTGCAGGCGATCTATGTGCCAGCCGACGACTATACCGACCCGGCACCGGCAACGGCCTTCGCGCACCTCGACGCGACCACAAACCTCTCACGGTCGATCGCCGAGCTCGGCATCTATCCAGCTGTCGACCCACTGGCATCAACGTCTCGCATCCTCGACGCACGGGTCATCGGGGAAGAGCATTACGCGGTCGCGCGTCAGGTGAAACAGGTTCTGCAACGCTACAAGGACCTGCAGGACATCATTGCGATCCTCGGCATCGATGAGTTGTCCGAGGAAGATAAGCTGACGGTCGCACGCGCGCGGAAAGTGCAGCGATTTCTCTCGCAGCCGTTTTTTGTGGCCGAGCAATTCACGGGTCTGTCCGGAAAGTACGTGTCGATCGCCGATACCGTGCGTGACTTCAAGGCAATCATCGAGGGCAAGTATGACGAGTTACCGGAGCAGGCATTCTATCTTGTGGGCACTGTCGCCGAAGCGGTCGAGAAGGCCGAGAAATTGAAGAGCGCCTAAGCTCAGGCACGCGGATCAGAGACCCATGACCCTGCCATCACAACTCACGCTTGAGGTAGTGACCCCCGACCGGTCGCTGGTCAGCCAGCTCGTTGACGAGGTGCAGATTCCCGGCGCCGAGGGTTATTTCGGTGTTCTACCCGGACACACGCCGTTGCTGGTGACAATGAACGTCGGCGAACTCTGGTACCGCAACGGGCAACAACGGTCATTTCTGTCGATCGCCTTGGGGTTTGCTGAGGTCCTGCCCGACCGCGTCACGATCCTTGCCAAAGTGGCCGAATGCGCCGAGGACATCGACGTTGAGCGCGCGCAGTTAGCCCGGCAACGCGCCGAGGAACGGCTGACCCAGCGGGCGGTGGACAGTGACGGCGAGCGAGCACGTCTCTCATTGCTCCGGTCGCGCACCCGACTACAGGTTGCCTCACAATCACTACGCTAGTGCCTTAAATCGATGCTCCAGAACCTAGGCCGCCTACTCCGTCACCGGAGCCTCATTCAAAGCTTGGTGGCTCGCGAGTTGAAGGCCCGCTACAGGGGCTCCGTCCTGGGGTTCTTTTGGTCGTTCATCAACCCGCTCCTGCTCCTACTAGTCTACTGGTTCGTTTTCAGCATCGTGCTGCCAGGCATCCGGCCGGTCGACATCCAGCCCTACGCATTGTTCATGTTCTGTGGCTTGCTGCCGTGGACGTGGTTTTCGTCATCCGTGCTGGAGGCGTCGAACGTGTTGATCACAGGCGGGAACCTAATCAAGAAGGTGCTGTTTCCCGCCGAAGTACTACCGTTCGTTACTGTCTTCGCGAACATGGTCCATTTTATTCTTGGTCTGCCGATAATCGGCGGCGCGTTGTTGTACTTCGCGATTCCGATCCGCCCGCTGGAATTACTCTGGCTGCCGGTCGTCGTGCTGGTGCAACTTTTCTTCACGCTCGGATTGGCACTGATCGTGTCGTCCCTGACGGTGCATTTTCGTGACCTCAAGGACATTTTAGGCAACTTGATGACCTTCTGGTTCTTCGCTACGCCGATCATTTATCCGATGTCGCTGGCGCCGCCGGTTGGCAAGGCGCTGCTAGATCTGAACCCGTTCACGCACCTGGCGATCTCCTATCAGGAGATCTTGTTCTACGACGGACCGTTTGGGCATTGGAAATGGTTGCTGGCCCTCGGCGGCGCGTCTATTGCACTATTCCTCGTCGGGTATTTCTTGTTCGACCGACTCCGCGACTCGTTCGCTGAAGAGGTTTAAGAGGCCGAGGGTGACACACGCGATTAAAGTTGATCGTTTGTTGAAGGTTTACCGCCGGTTCAGCCGCCGCCGCCGGTTCGCCACGCTCAAAAGCGCGCTGCTGTCAGGTAACCTTCTCTCCGATCTTCGCCCCCACGAGACATTCTCCGCGCTCCAGGACGTGTCGCTTGACGTAGCGGAAGGGCGGACGGTCGGGGTCATCGGGGCGAATGGATCGGGGAAGAGCACGCTGCTGAGACTGATCGCTGGCATCACCAAGCCGACGGCCGGCACGGTCTGGGTGAAGGGGCGCATCTCGGCGCTCATTGAACTGGGCGCTGGCTTCCACCCAGAGATTAGCGGCCGTGAGAACGTTTTCATCAACGGCATTATGCTAGGCCTGTCAAAACAGGAGATCGCCCGAAAGTTCGACGAGATCGTCGCATTTGCCGAATTGGAGGACTTCATTGAGGCGCCGGTGAAGACTTACTCGTCAGGCATGTACATGCGGCTTGGGTTTGCCGTGGCGATTAACGTTGACCCAGACGTGCTGTTGATCGACGAGGTGCTGGCGGTGGGTGATCAGAACTTTACCCGTAAGTGCCTCGATAAGTTAGCCGAATTCCGTCGGCGAGGTAAGACGATCCTGTTGGTAACCCACGCGCTCGGACTAGTGGAGCGTCTCTGCGACGAGGCGGTGTGGTTGGACGATGGGCGCGTACGGGCCACTGGCGATCCGAAGCGGGTCATTGACGCGTATCTGGTCGACGTGGAGGAAGGCGAAGAAAAACAGATCGCCAATGCGGATGCCAAGGTTAGAGAATCAACGGAGATAACCGCTGGGTCCGGCGACGATCCACCACCCGACATGTTTCAGGCAACTGAGGGGCGTTGGGGCTCGCGCGAGATCGAGATTGTCAAGGTGACGCTGGTGGGCGACGACCACCAGCCCACGCATGTTTTCCCAAGCGGCTCCAGGATGGCCATCCATGTACGCGCCAGGGCCCGGGAGCCGGTATCGGACTTCGTGTTCGGGGTCGGTTTGTTCAATGTTGAGGGCGTGTGCTGTTACGGCACCAATACGGAGGTTGAGGACTTAACCTCAGACCACATGGTCGGCGAGGGAGAGATCATCTTCACGGTCGATAGCCTTGACTTGGTCGCTGGTACTTACAAACTAGACGTTGCCGTGCACAAGCGAGACGGATATCCGTACGATTATCACCGCCTGTTGTACACGTTCCGCGTCAAGTCGCGCACGAATGACGTCGGAATTTTCCGGCCGCGCCATCGTTGGAAATTCCCGACCAACATCCGTTTCACGGGACCGCTCAAGTAGTCATACCTCTCATGGCGCCACTCAGTCACGAAGAGGCTATCGCCCTGGTGGCTCGGACACGCTCGGCAGGTGGACGTGTCGTTTTCACAAACGGCGTCTTCGATTTGGTTCACCCTGGACACGTGCGGTATCTGCAGGCGGCGGCGGCCGAAGGTGACCTACTGATTGTTGGCCTCAATGCCGACGGGTCGGTGCGCGCGAACAAGGGCGCGGGTCGGCCCATCGTGCCGGCGGCCGAGCGCGCGGAAGTAATTGAGGCGCTCGCCTGCGTCGACGCGGTCGTGATTTTTGCTGAGCCGATGCCCGGCGAGGTCATCGCGCGGCTACAACCCGACGTGCTCGTGAAGGGCGCCGACTGGCCGGCCGATCAGGTCGTCGGACGCGAAACAGTCGAGGCGCGGGGTGGACGGGTCGTGCGCGTCGCGCTCGAGCAAGGTTATTCGACAACGGCGATCGTCGAGCACATCCGTTCCCTTGGCTTTGGGCGTTGTTTCTAGTCGCCGGTCGCTCACTGTTTCCCTAAATCCTTCGTGCTAACATCAAGGGTTTGGCCGCCACGGGCGGCGCGACCGTGACCACTCCGACTGCCTTACCACTTTCCGTGCAGGCCCTGCTTAAGGCTGCGTTCGATCAGTGCGACGCCGCGAATGCTACCGCTATCACTGGACTGACGGGCTCGGCCCGCGCCCTGTTCACGGCGGTCACCGCGCGCCGCGAGATGGTTAGCGTCCTCGTCGTATCAACCGACGCCGAGGTGGAATCGCTGACATCGGACACCCGGTTCTTCTTTGCGTCGCTTGAGGGGCTCCTGCCAAGCGACGCCGAGCGCGCCGTCTTACCGTTTCCGTCACTGGAGGTCGATCCTTATTGCGGATTAGCGCCGCACTTCGAGGTTGCCTCCGCGCGGGCCGGTGTGCTCTGCGCGTTGGTGCGGCGCGAGGTGCGGATAGTCGTGGCCTCGGCCGCCGCGCTATTGCCGCGTGTGACTTCCCCTCCGGCGATGCGAAAGGCGTCTGCCGTGCTTACACTTGGAGACGAGTCCTCGCCGACATTACTAGGCGACCGTCTACTTCTGGCTGGTTTCGTCCGCCAGGATCCCGTTGACGCTCACGGTGAGTTCTGCGTTCGTGGTGGTATCGTCGATTTTTTTCCTGCGGGCGACGATCATCCGGTTCGCCTCGAATTCGTTGGCGATAACGTGGAGTCAATCCGGCGCTACGACGAGGCGACGCAGCGCTCAATAGGGGTGATAGACCACGTGGCGGTAACGCCGGTTCGAGAACGGCTTGAAGCTGCCGACGGGGCCAATACGCCAGAGGCACTCGCCTCGGTCTTTGAGTATTTGCCAACAAGCCGGGTGCGATTGCTTGCCTCCGAACCCGAGGAGATCGCTGCGCAGCTGACCACGGCGTTTGAGCGTTTAACCGCCGCATTCGAGGGCGCGAGGGCGCGCGGCGAGGCGCCGCAGGGCCTCAAGGGGGTAGCGGCCGAGCCGGAGGACATTGCACGTCGTCTGCGAGCTGCCGTCCGTCTCAGCGCACTCGATCTCAAGGTGCCTAGCACGGGTGATGTGGTGCATGTCCCTTGTCAGCCGGCGGTTGAGTTCCGGGGCCGTGTCACCGACTGGCTGGCCGACGTGCGGCGCGCGCGCGCGAGCAACGAACCCGTGCTGTTTGTTGCGACGACGAACGGAACCTTGCAACGTACCGTCGAGTTGTTGGCCGAGGACGGAGTCCCGGCGGCGATTACCGGCGGTGATGAGCTACCGGTCCGGCCGGTTGTGACGGTCGCCGTGGGTCAGTTGTCTCGCGGATTCCGGCTGCCCGAGGCCGGCCTCCAGGTCTACGCAGAAGCCGACGTGTTCGACGCACCTCGCCGGAAACCCGAACGCCGGCGCTCCTTACCGCAGGCGTTCCTCACCGATTTCCGCGACCTCAAGGTCAGTGACCACGTCGTCCATGTGGACCACGGCATCGGCGTGTTTGTTGGGCTTCGTCAGCTTGACGTCGGCCACGACGAGCAGGAGTTCATGGAACTCCGATACGCAGAACGCGCGAAACTATTTGTACCGGTTGAGCACCTCGACCTGATCCAAAAGTACACCGGCGGAGGTCGGCCGACGCTCGACCGACTGGGCGGAACTACGTGGGAACGAGCTAAGACCCGTGTCAAGAAGGCGATGCGCCACATGGCAGAGGAACTCCTCAAGCTTTCCGCCGCGCGTAAGACCATTCCGGGCCACGCTTTTGGCAAGGATTCCCACTGGCAGAACGAATTCGAGGATGCCTTTGAGTACGAGTTGACTGCCGATCAGCGTACCGCTGTGGACGACATCAAGCGCGACATGGAAGCTCCAATCTCGATGGATCGTCTTCTGTGCGGCGACGTCGGGTACGGGAAGACGGAAGTCGCCGTACGCGCTGCGTTCAAGGCAGTCATGGAGGGGAAGCAAGTCGCGCTGCTGGCGCCTACAACCGTATTAGCGTTCCAGCACATGCGGACGCTCACGGATCGTTTCGCGGCCTTTCCTATCACGATCGACTTACTCAGCCGATTTCGGACCCGGCAAGCCCAGAAGGTGCTGCTTGGTGAGGTCTTGAAAGGGAAGGTTGACATCGTCGTCGGCACCCACCGGCTGCTGTCGATGGATGTGGTATTTCGCGATTTAGGCTTGCTGATCGTTGATGAGGAGCAGCGGTTCGGTGTGGCGCACAAGGAACGGCTGAAGAAGCTGAGCCGGCGGGTCGATGTGTTGACACTGACCGCGACGCCGATCCCCAGAACTCTCAACATGGCCCTTGTCGGGATCCGCGACATGTCGGTGATCGAAACACCACCAAAGGATCGACTGGCCATTCAGACCAACGTGGTCCGGTTCGACCGAGCAGTGGTTGCACAGGCGATTCGTCATGAACTAGCGCGCGGCGGACAGATATACTTCGTGCACAACCGGATCGAGTCGATCCATTCGATCGCTAATCTGGTAACACGACTCGTACCCGACGCTAAGGTAGCAGTCGCGCACGGTCAGATGGCCGAGGACGCCCTTGAGCGGTGCATGATTGGTTTCGTCGACCACCAGTTCGACGTGCTGGTCACGACCACGATTGTCGAAAACGGCCTCGACATTCCGAACGCCAACACGCTAATCATTAACCACGCTGATCACTTTGGCTTAGCGCAGCTTTACCAACTGCGGGGTCGGATTGGACGGTCTGACCGCAGAGCCTACGCCTACTTCTTGGTACCGCGTGTGAACACGCTTTCGCCGACCGCGAGCAAACGACTGGCGGCAATTCGGGAGTTCAGCGATCTCGGCAGCGGGTTCCGGGTTGCTGCGCTCGACCTAGAGATCCGGGGAGCTGGCAACCTGCTCGGCGGGGAGCAGAGTGGTTATATCGAAGCGATTGGCTTCGAGTTATACATCAAACTTCTTGAGGAAACGGTGAGTCGATTGAAGGGCGAGGATGTTGCGGAGAATGAACGGACGCCAGTCAATCTGAAAATTGACCTACGGATCGATGAGGAGTATGTGCCGGACATGGCACAACGGGTGACCGTGTATCGACGTGTGGCGGGTGCCCACAGCGACGCCGACCTCGAACAGATTCTAGCCGAGTTGCATGACCGCTACGGTCCATTGCCAACGTCCGTGCTCAATCTGGCCGAGTATAGCCGGATCCGGATTCGGGCCGATTCGTTGGGTGTTGAATCGATCGAACGGGACCACGATACGGTTATCATGAAGTTCCGTTCCCATCCAGCCGTCGATTCCACGCGTGTGCTGGAGGTTATAGAGGCGCGATCAGACATAACTCTTATCCCTCCTGGTCTACTGAAGATTGACCTCCGCACTACCAGCGGGCGTGTCGGCAGACAGCGGAGCGCGTCAGAGTCGTGGTGGACGGCCCGCGCCACAACAGGCAAGGTCACTTCGGGATTCGACCAGCGCTCGATGACGCGCCACGCTGCTGCGGATCCGCACGGCCCCACCGACATCTTCTCGCGTCTGGGTGGCCTTCTGGCCGAGTTGAGCCCAGCCGGGGATCTCAACTAAGATGGACAGGTCTAACACATTGATTCTGAGGAGCTTGTGAGACAACTTAGCGCCATGCGCGCAGTGGCGGTTCAGCTCTCGGCAGCGGCCGTGCTGGCTACACCGGTCGTGGCGATGGCGCAGAACATCGTGCTGGAGCAGATTCTCGTCAAGGTCAATGGCACGATTATCACCCAGACCGAGTTTGAGGAACGGCAGGTCCAGGTTCTGCGGGAGCAGCGCCAACAGGGCTTCATCAACGAGAACACGACCGACGCTGTTCTCGAAGATCTGCTTAACCAGATGACGCCGCAGCTTATCGTTGACGCAATCGACGAGCTACTGATCGTGCAGCACGGGCGCGAGCTCGGTATTGAGATGGACACCGAACGGTTCAACGAGATCGTCGAGAACGTGAAAGAGCGGAACAACATCGAAACCGATGAGGAATTCGCCGAAGAGCTAGCTGCCAATGGTATGACGATGGAAGATCTCGAACGGGCCATGGAACGGCAGTTCATCATGTCGACTACCCAGCAGATCGAGGTCATCAGAAAAATTGCGGTGACTGATACTGAGGCGCGCGAGTACTACAACGAGAACCCCGATGAGTACCGCACACCGGGCCAGATTACGCTGCGGGAAATCCTCATTGCAGCGCCGCCGGAGGCGGCGACGGGTGCGGATAACCGGTTGCTGAACGTCGCGGCCGAGGCTGGCCTTGAAGCGGAGGCGATGGATGCGCTGGCGAGCTTGGCGGTCGGCGAATCGTTCGCCGCCGTCGCGGCTAGGGTGTCAGACGCGCCGTCTAAGGCGAATGGTGGGCTGATCGGTCCGTTAAACGAGGATGAACTCGCACCGACTGTTATGAGGTTGGTAGAAGATTTTGTTTCCGGTGATGTGACTGAACCGGTGAGGACCGCAATCGGGTATCAGCTGTTTCAGCTCGAATCAGCGACGCCAGCGTCGCGCCAGCCGTTTGATGACGTACGCGCCGACATTGCTGACCGAGTCTTTAATGAACGTCGTGAAGTTGAGTTCAAGGCGTTTATGGAGAGGCTTCACGCCGAGGCAGTCATCGAGTGGAGGAACGATAATCTTCGCGAAGCGTACGAAGCCCAGGTGGGAACCACCCAACCGGCCACGAGTTCCTGAGTCTGGGGGGGTGCAGTGCCCGACGCGGACACCTGCTGCCTATCGATGAGTGACTCCACAGCCACGCTGGTCACCGACGCATCCCCAGAGTTTTTGCGTTCCCCGCAATCGGTTTGGTACGCTATCTGGACCCGGTCCCGACACGAGCAGTCCGTGCGCGAGCAACTCGAACGGAAGCGGATCGAAGCATTCCTGCCGACAATCATACGCTGGAGTCGTTGGAAGGACCGGAAGAAAAAAATCCTCTGGCCACTGTTCCCCGGCTACTGTTTCGCTAGGTTTGACTCAACCGCGCGGGCCACGGTGCTGAAGTGTCCGGGCGTCGTGAACATCGTCTCGTTTGACGGAATACTCGCGCCGATTCCGGATCAGGAAATCTCGGATCTCCGGCAGCTAGTAGAAAGTGATCTACAGTACGACCCGTGTCCGCTAGTTCACGAGGGGATGATGGTGGAAGTTGTTCACGGGCCCCTTGCGGGTGTCGTTGGTCGGCTGCTGCGCAAGGGCGCCCATGCCCGGCTGATGCTCTCGGTGAATCTGATCAAGCAAGCCGTGAGTGTTGACGTGGATGCCGCCGACGTTCGTCCGTACTAACGCGATGGAGTAAGAGGTGCAGACACGGATTGGTGAGGTGACTCTAGCGCATCCGTTCGGGTTGGCGCCGATGGCGGGAATGACGGACTCGGCGTTCCGCCGTTTGGTCAAGCGCCAGGCAGGTTGCGGTCTCGTTGTGACCGAGATGGTCAGTTCAGAAGGGCTCGTGCGTGGCATTGACCGCACACTCGAATTTGCCGAATACACGGAGGAAGAGCGTCCGGTATCGATTCAGGTTTTCGGCGGTGACCTAGCCAAGATGGCAGCGTCGGCTCAAATTCTTGAGTCTCTGGGTGCCGACATTGTGGACGTGAATATGGGTTGTCCGGTCCCGAAGATTGCGAAGCACCACGCGGGCTGCAGCCTTATGCGCGATCCTAGGCACGCTGCGGCCATTGTAGGCGCGATGGTGCGGGCGGTGAAGATACCCGTCACGGTCAAGATGCGGAGTGGCTGGAACGAAAACGAGATCAATGCACCGGAGTTGGCGCGCCGGGTCGAAGATGTCGGTGCTTCTGGCGTGACGGTCCACGGGCGAACCGCGAAGCAGTCCTACGCCGGTCGGTCGGACTGGGACCTCATCAGCACCGTCGCGCGTTCTGTTGAGATCCCGGTCTTTGGCAGCGGCGATTGCGTTGAACCGGCGCACCTCCTCAACCGCGTCGACAACAGCGGCGCGAAGGGCGTCCTGGTTGGTCGCGGCGCCCTGCGGAATCCTTGGATTTTTTCTCAAGCCCTTGATCTCGTGGCTGGAAACACACTCCGCGAGGTCCGTTTGGAGGAGCGGGGCCGATTTCTACTGGACTATCTGGATTTACTGCTCGGAGAAGGCGTCGACGAAGTGGAAGGGTTCCGCCACACGCTGCCATCGGCCAGCACGACCGCGGTAGCCCGCGGTCGTGATCGGTGGGTGATCAACAAGCTTCGGGCCCTCAGCTCTTGGTACACGAAAGGATTCGAGAATGGTTCCCGCCTCCGGCAGGACATCAATGCGGCGGAGTCGCTCGCTGACCTCCGCCGGATCATCCAGAGTTTTTTCTTCGCGTCGATCGGTCCGCGCGCTGCCGCATGACGAAGTCTCAGCTCGGGCGACCGGACTCGCCCTGGCTGACGCTGCTCACCGATTTCGCGGCTTGTGCCGCCCCCTCCACCCTGATTCCGGGCCGCCCCATGCTCGATTACGGCTAGTTTGGTAGGTTGCGGGGGCGGCCTCTACCATTTCGATGTCTTGCGTGCGGCAGTCAATGGACCTTCCCGCCTTTTGGCCTTCCCCTTTCGGAATTTGTTCTGTGGCCGCGCGTCACCTTTTTTCTCTCTGCGGTCCTCGCCTTCGGGTCGCGGTGTGTCCCTCCAGGCCGCCAGTTCCGGTCCCGCGAGGTTTCCTTCGCACCCGTCCTTGTGCGCGACCGACGTTGCTGGGCCGCTGCCCTAGCCTCGCTCGGTGACTCCCACAACCGCCCCCTCGCGAACCATTTGAGTACGGCCTTGGGGTCCAGTTTCTTGAGCTGGTACAGGGTCGGGATCAGCTCGTCACGAGTTGCCGACCGAAATGAGGTTGCGGTGCCGTTGAGAATAATCGTCCAGTAAGAGTACCGGGGCGGCATATAGGTAACTTTCAGGCTTGCAGCCGCTTTATCTTTTCGATAAGCGTCGTACGCTTAAGGAGGAGGAGGTCGGCCGCCTGGCGCTTGTTGCCGCCAGACTTCTGAAGCGCTTGGCGGATGATCTCCCGCTCAACGTCATGAACGTAGCGCCTGAAGTCAATCCCATCGTCGGGAAACTTGACCTGCATGTTCACCACGGGATTCGTGGCTGTCCGAACTTCCGGCGGTAGATCGGCTACCTTGATCTGAGAACGTCCTTGGCTGAAGGTGAGCATCCGCTCGACGAGGTTCTCGAGCTGTCGGACGTTGCCCGGCCAGTCGTAGGCCATCAGCTGGCGCGTCGCCTCCTGCGAAAGCTCGACTGGTGCCCGCGGCGGGTGCAGGTTGCGGCTGAACCGCTCGAGAAAATGCTGCGCGAGGAATGGAATATCTTCGCGGCGATCCCGAAGCGCCGGGAGGGAAATCGGAATGACGTTCAGCCGATAGAATAGGTCCTTACGGAACGTGCCCTCCGCGACATGCTGTGCCAAGTCGGAGTTAGTCGCCGCGACGATCCGCACGTCGATCTTGACCTGCCGGGTACCACCGATTCGCTCCAGCTCGCGCTCCTGCAAGACGCGGAGGAGCTTAGCCTGGAGCGCCGAGCTCATCGTGGTGACCTCGTCGAGAAACAGGGTGCCCTTATGCGCCTGCTCGAGGCGACCTGGCCGGGATTCCACGGCGCCAGTGAACGCGCCCCGTACATGGCCGAATAATTCCGCTTCGAGCATCGTCTCGGGGATTGCGCTGCAATTAAGCGCGGCGAAGCGATGCGTTCGGCGCGGACTGTTGTGGTGAATGGCACGCGCGACGAGCTCTTTGCCGGTACCGGTCTCGCCGGTAATTAGCACTGTGCTATTGGTCGGCGAGACGATTTCGAGAAGCTGGAAGAGTTCGCGCATGACCTGGCTGTGGCCGACCAGTCCCTCGAAGCGGTAGCGCTCCTCGAGTTGCGAGCGGAGGTAAACGTTCTCACTCTTCAGTCGCTGCTGTTCGAGCGCAGCCTTGAGCCTGAACAGCAATCCGTCGAAATGGATTGGCTTTTGAATGTAATCAGCCGCGCCGATTTTGATTGCCTCGACCGCACCCTTGACCGTGCCGTAGCCAGTCACGACGATGCCGATGATTTTAGGGTAACGCTCGATTGCCGCTTCCAGCACCTGCGTGCCATCCGCGCCCGGCAGCCTCAAGTCCGTGATCAAGACGTCGAAGGCGAATTCGGATAGTTTCGCGAGCGCTTGCTCGCCATTCTCGGCCTGAGTCACCGCGTAGCCGTGGTCAGCTAGGCGCTCGGCCGTGGCCTCCCTCAGAGCTGCCTCGTCTTCAACGATCAGTAGATGTTTTTCATTTTCAGGCATTTAGCTAGGTGGCAGTATTTTGACGACACGTCGCCGGTAGGTCAAGGCTAGCGTTTGGGTTGCCTACAGACTCAGTGCCGCCAAGCCGATAGTCCTTGGGAACGCGGCAGAGCGCCGCGAGGGGATTGGCGTTGCGGGACTGGAACCCAACGTTGCAAACCTCTGCATGCGAGCGACCAAGACCATGATTGTCGACCGAAAGACCATCTCGATCATGAAGGCCTGCGAGCTGGTGGGCGTCAGCCGGCGAACGATCTATAACTGGATCGCCAGCGGAAAAGTTAAATACGTTCGAACGGCTGGCGGCTCGGTTCGAATCTTTGTCGATACGCTCTGGCGAGATCCGGCCGGGGTACCGAAGGCCACGATTTGGCCTGAACCCGACCGTAAAGAGGCCTGAGCAACGTGCTCAGTGCCTGCCCGTGCTCCAGACCCACATCTCTGACGAAGGACGCCTGTGGACGAGCTGACAGATCGCAGCCGGCTGTGGCACCGGCTGTACAACCAGCTCGGACTCATCCTCGCCAACGCTGAGCTTCTCGAAGAGAAAGCCACCGATCAAAGGACCCGATCGCGCGCAACGCAGGTCGTTGCGGGTGCGGTAGAGGCGTTCAGGATGGCTCGTGAGATTCGCTCCAAGCTGGAGCCTCCCACCGACGACTCGCCGTAGAGCTGACATCTTCTGTGCGAGCCGTAACGCTTGAGCCCGCTTTCTGAGCGCCAGGTGATATTAAATAATTGTCATTGAATTGACGAAACGGCCATTATTATAGTCAAAAATTAAACTATTTTTGCCGGATTCTCGTCAAACCTTCACGGGTCTTCACGTTCCATCAGGCCAGTAACCCATTTTTTTGGTTGAAGTTATGAGCAATTGTGCTTGATCTGTTTATTCGTTAAATATTCGCTTTCTAAGTTGGCATCACTGTTGCGGTGTTTTTCTGTGCCGCCACGGACGTCGATGTACGGCTGCCGATCCTTCAACGCCGCCGTATCAGTCGTGCCGCTGGGGCGTGGAGGGATTACGACATGCCGCAGCAGAGTGTCACTTCCGGTCAGCGAGAGCGAATTGAGGCTGGTGTGCCGTTCGTCGAGGCGCTGGCCCGCCGCGTCGCGGCGTCAATGCCGCATTCGATTGACGTCGGGGACCTGGTGCAGGATGGGATGATCGGTCTCATTGATGCCGCGCACCGGTTCGACGTGGGACGGGGCATCAAGTTTGAGACCTTCGCCGAGCGACGGGTTCGTGGAGCGATGATCGACGCACTGCGGCGAGACGCGTGGCCGCGCGGCATTCGTCGTGTCCGACGTGAGCTCGAAAAAGCGCGCGAATCCCTCCGACGCGAGTTGGACTGCGAACCATCACTCGCGGATCTGGCCGCGCGGGTCGGTCTTGATGAAGCCCGCCTCGAACAGACCATCGTGCGAATTAACACAATCGAGTCCACGTCGCCGCTGGCGACGTCCGAAAGCGTCGATAAGGTAAGCCTGCCGCTGGGCATGGTGCCTTCAAAACCACCATCGCCTGACCAGGCCTTGGAGCAGGGTGAGGTCAAGGGCCGAGTACGCGCCGCTATCGCGTCTCTACCGCCACGTGAGCGGAAGGTGATTGGGCTGTACTACTACCGCGAGGTCACAATGAAGCGGATCGGAGAGGAGATTGGCGTAAACGAATCGCGTGTCTCGCAACTTCATGCCCGGGCGATTCAACGGTTGCGGGCGGCGCTTGCACAAGAGTTCGCATCCGATGCCGAGGCCGCGGACGCACTTGGCGCAGTGCTTGTCAACATGCCAAAGCGCGCGACGCGAGCGAGCTCTCATACGGCTTCCCTTACCAAGGTGAGTGCGCGGCGAAGCGTCGTGCTGCCCTATGTGAAGCGACAAAGGTCGAAGTCAAGCCGGACGACTGAATCGGCAGCGGTGGTGGTGAGTGTGCCGCGCGCCGCAGCGGCACGATAGGGACGGCCTTGGTTCAGGGCAGCACTTCTCGGGCAATCCGGACTAGATCGGCGAGCGGAAACGGCTTGAGGAGCCACCGGCAGCCGGTTTCTTCGAGGAACCGTTTGGTGGCCGTGTCGGCGACGTCCCCAGTCACGAAGATGAACCGCTTCCCAAGACTCGGCGCGATCTCAGCCGCTGCCAGGTAGAATGCCTTGCCGTCCAGGCGTGGCATCTTCAGGTCACAGATCACGACGTCGTAGAGGTGCTCGCGTACGCGCCCCAGCGCTTCCTCGCCGTTGCCGGCGCGATCGACACGGAAACCCACGTCGATGAGCTTCTCGGCCCATGCGGCTGCTAGAGCCGATTCGTCTTCCACGAGCAAGACGCCCGCGCCGCCACCGATGTCTTCCGGCTGCACGTTCGGCGCGGGCGCGGGC
>DBHR01000043.1:53835-65250 GCA_002296225.1 Acidobacteria bacterium UBA823
GGCGCGGGCGCGGGCTGGCGAGTCTTGCCCGTCATGGCCGGGAACTCCAACCGGAAAGTAGCGCCCTGGTCCAGCGTTGAAGTCAACGCGATCCGCCCGTCATGTTCCTGCATGATTGCGTAGGCCACGGTGAGACCTAGGCCGGTGCCCTCGCCGACCGGCTTAGTCGTGAAGAATGGGTCGAAGATACGGCCCTGAACCTCGGAGGGCACTCCCGGGCCGTCGTCGTTCACTTCCAAAACTACAGATTCCTTGTCTGAGTCGTGCCACGTGCGAATTACGAGCTTACCCCGGCCGTGCCCTCCGAGGATCGCCTGTTCGGCGTTACTAACAAGATTGAGTAGCACCTGCTTCACCTGGTCTGAGTCGGCGAAAATCTGCGGCAGGCCAGTGGCCAGTTTGTGTTCAAAACCGACGTTCGATACTCGCCGGTCGTCGGTGTGAAGTGAGATCGTTTCTCGAACCACCTGGTTGACATCGACCATCGCCCGCGTGGGTTGCCGTTTTCTGGCAGCGGTCAAGAGATTCCGGACGATCTTTGCTGCGCGCTCAGATTCGGACAGAATCGTCTCGAGACCACGCCGAGTTACGTCGTCGGCCGGCTGTTCGGCTAGCCGCTCTGACCAGGTCAGAATCGTTGCCAACGGGTTGTTGAGCTCGTGAGCGATGCCAGAGGTCGTCTGGCCGATCGCCGCCAGCTTTTCGTTTTGGAGGAGTTGGTCGTGCAGGTCACGTTGCTGACTCTCTAGTTTCTTCTGTTCACTGACGTCACGCACCAGCGCCTCGACCCGTGACACGCTTCCCTGCTCGATTTCTGCGTAGGCTGTGACTTCCACCCATATCAGCGTTTGGTCAGCCCGGCGCAATCGCAGGGAATAGTTGGTCACGGCGCCGTCGCGCGCGAGTCGCTCCAGAAATGCCTTCCGCGCCCGGGGGTCAACGAACCGGGCAGCGTCGAACGGTTTCACTCGCGCGGAAGCTGTTTCGGCCGGGTAGCCGAACATGAGCTTGAGACACGGGTCGGCCTTCTTCGTTTTCGTCGCGTCCCCAGCAAATGTGCCGAAGTAGATGCCCTCGTGCCCAGCTTCGCGGAGCCTGGCGATGGCTGCGGCAAGGGGGTTGCGCGCGGCGCGGCCAGCGGATTTCCGGGCGGGCTTGGATTGGCGAGTCCGTGACACGGGTAGCTCGGAACTCAGGTCGCACGCCGGGCTGTCTGGCCCACCGCGCTACAGCTACCGGTAAAGACTACCGGACGGGCGGCGTCGGCGTCCGAGTCATGTAGTACGGACCATAATTTCGGTCAATGGTCTCTTGGATGTCCGCCAACGAGTTCCCTGTTTCATGCATGGTCATCGCGTCACGCGCGACATCGAGGCAGATGGCTCAACCCATGCCGTGGGATTCCCACGTCACTCTCCCTTCCGCATCGCGGTCTGCGACAAAGCAATCATGGTTATCGCCGTGACCAAAATTCTCACAGCCGCAGAAGCACGGTACACGCGAGAGCACCTCAGGGTGGTTTGCCGCAAAGGCGTACACGGCTCGGATGACTTCCACTGGCCGAGGTGGCACGAATTGCAGCACTGGGAGCGGTGGGAGGTTCGATGACGGAAGGGTAGCCACTGGCCCGCGTGGCAGCGCCTGGTCTTGCGAGGCGGATGGCCGTAGCGGAAAGCTGGTGTTTGCTAGTGGTGCTTCGGTGGCGGATACGGAAGCCACGGGCACCTCGTTCGGTGACGAGGTCCACAATCCCGCGGTTACGGCCGCCACGAGAACCACGCCGAGAATCAGACCTACCCGGTAGCGTGGCGCTTTGCGTTCTGCGGCCCCACGGCGCTCCGCCACTTTACGCGATCTTTTTGAAGACACGCGGGTATTCTATCATCGTTCGAACACCCGCCTCGTGTCGGTTCTCGACTGGTCGCGTGCTAAACTTCACGCGCTGCCGGGTAGCCCGTTTCGAGGCGAACCCATGAGAAGAATTCCGTCGATTTCCGCGATCGAGGCTGACACCGTAGGGTGGGGTTTTTTCCTCTGTGCGCGGAAAGAAATCCGGAACGGCCGCAGTGGGCCATTCATAGCACTCCAGCTGCAGGACGTGACCGGGCAGGTCGATGGCAAGGTGTTTCAGGACGTTGAGCGGCTACAGAGCGAGTTCGAAGCGGGCGAGTTCGTGAAGGTGCAGGGCCGCGGCAATCGCTTCAAAGACCGCACCGAACTGGTTATTGACAACATCCGTCGCATCGATCCGTCACATGATTCAAAGGAGGGTTTCACCGAAGAGGCTTGCGTGCCATCGGCGCCACGTTCCATCGATGAGATGTGGGAGGCGTTAACGGCCCTCGTCGGGACCGTGGCGAATCCATTCATCCGTACGCTGCTCGCGCGGGTGCTGGAGACGAACGGGGATATGCTTAAGCGTTGGCCGGCTGCACAGACGGTTCACCACGCATATCGAGGTGGCCTCCTGGAGCATGTGCTAAAGGTTGCGGATGTTGCCATTTTCCTCGCTGAGGCCTATGAGGCCGACCGTGACTTGGTAATCGCCGGTGCTATTCTCCACGACATTGGCAAATTGCAGGAGCTCAACTACGACGTTGCCACCCGGTATTCACTCGACGGTAATCTAATCGGTCACATTACACTCGGAGTCGTCCTTGTCCGCGGCGAGACCGCCGGCATCGGCGGCTTTCCCGATGCACTCCGCGCACAGCTCGAACACCTCATTGTGTCGCACCACGGGTCGAAAGAGTTCGGTTCACCTGTTGAGCCGCGGACCGTGGAGGGGTTTATCCTAGCGGCGGCTGACGACCTCGACGCGAAGCTCCACCAAGTGCGTCAGCATGTCACAAAAGATCAGAGCGACGAGGATTTTACCGCGTTTCACCCACGTCTGAAGCGTTCCCTCTACAAGCCGCCGTCGAACGACTAGTGTTACCCGCCTGGCGATCCTTTTGACTTAGGTGAGGGTCCGAGGGCGAAGGTCATCAGGCCATCGAGGACGATCTCGCTGTCCACGCGGGCGACACCGCTCAACTGACCGACTCGGCTACGAAGCCGCACGACCGACGCCTCGATCCGCACGACGTCACCTGGGTGCACCGGCCGATGGTACCGTACGCGTTCGACTTCCCTGAAGTAGATCAGCTTTTCACGATTCTCCGACTTGGCCAGAATCAAGATAGCCCCTACTTGGGCCACGGCCTCGGTGAGAATCGATGGTGGGAGCACCGGTTGCTCGCCCTTGCGGCGTGCCAGATAGCGTTCATTGAGCGACACGTTCTTGATGCCGACGATACGCGTGTCCTCTTCGAACTCGACGATGCGATCGACCAGCAGGAAGGGATACCGGTGTGGAAGGATCCGTTCGATTGCTGTGTAGTCGAGCGGTAGCGTGAGAGGGGGGTCCATGTAATGGATTGGTATTAGCAGTGAGTTGAGAAGCGGTTACCGGCTGCAACGGTAAGCGGTCGTTCAAGTATAGTCCGAATCCTGAAACCGATACGCCGCTAACGCTCGTACAATTGGCGACCCCCCCACCTCGTGTCAGTCGCCAAGCTACGATGCTTGATAATTCTCGTGCCTGGCTAGAGACCAAAGGCTAGGCCCGACCACTCAGTACGCGGTTAGATAACGCTGCGTCTCCCAAGGCGAGACCTGCGTAATGTACTCGTCCCACTCCGCTCGCTTGGCTTTGATGAAGTTCTCGAAAATGTGCTTGCCGAGCGTATCGCACATTAGGCGGTCTTTTGCCAGCGCATCCAACGCCCCGCTCAAGTCGCCCGGCAGCTCATCAATTTTTGCTTTCTTACGGGCGCGATGGCTCATTTCGTAGATGTTCTTGTCAACGGGCGCAGGTGGATCGATCATATTTTCGATGCCATCCAGGCCAGCGCGCAGCATTAACGCTAGAGCAAGGTACGGATTGCACGCCGGGTCCGGCATACGGAGTTCGACGCGGGTTCCGTTGCCACGTGATGCTGGCACGCGAATGAGCGGACTCCGATTCTTCTCGGACCACGCGATATTTGTCGGCGCTTCGTAGCCCGGGACCATTCGCTTATAGGAATTGACGAGCGGATTCGTGACCGCGCAGAAACCCTTGGCATGCCGAAGGAGGCCCCCAATGTAGTAAAGGCACGTCTTACTCAATTGGCGCTTGGCCTTTTTGTCGAAAAAGACATTAGTACCATTTTTGAACATCGACTGATGTGTGTGCATACCTGATCCATTAATGCCATAAATTGGCTTTGGCATAAACGTGGCGTGTAGACCGTTCTGCGTCGCGACGTTCTTCACGACGAACCGAAAGGTACTAATGCTGTCGGCCGTTGCCAGGACATCATCGTAACGGAAGTCAATCTCATGCTGGCCTGTAGCCACTTCATGGTGCGCCGCTTCGACGTGAAAGCCCATTTTCTCAAGTGCTAGGACGATCTGCCGCCGTACGTCCTCGCCGAGGTCGACTGGCGTGAGGTCGAAATAGCCGCCCGTGTCATGGGTTTCGGTTGTCGGTTTGCCGTCGAGCGTCTGAAACAGAAAGAACTCGGGTTCGGGTCCGGCCTTCATCTCGAAGCCGAGTTTCGCTGCCATTTCTACCACCCGCCGCAGTGTTATCCGCGGACAGCCCTCGAACGGTTCGAGCGTTTTCATCCGGTCATCGGGTTTGTAGATGTCGCAAATGATGCGCCCGACCTTCTCACCGGATGGACTCTCCCACGGAAAGACCTGAAACGTTCCGAGGTCAGGCTTCAGATACATGTCGGATTCTTCGATCCGGACGAAACCCTCGATTGATGAGCCATCGAACATGATCTTCGCGTCGAGTGCCTTGTTGAACTGGCTGTCGGGCACTTCAACGTTCTTAGTGGCACCGAGGATGTCAGTGAACTGCAGACGCAAAAACTTCACGTTCTCACGTTTTACCCTTTTCTGAATGCTAGCTTTCTCGGTTTCGTGGCTTGTGCTGTCTGCCGTGGTCACTGGGTGCTCCTTCCGCTGGTTGTGTCATGCGTAGCCGCATTTTCACGCGTTCTAGCCGACCTGACAGAGATCTCAACGATGCGCAACTGTACTATAAAAATGACCTAACGGGTAATAAAATATACATAAAATGAAGTTTCTGGACATTATTATGACTGATTGACACACGAAATGTGCCCAAAGTGCAAATATTACTAATCAGTCTAACAGTCGACTAAACGTCTTTACGCTCTTGGGGTGGATGGGCGGTGACGCTGGTGGTCTACCCGGCTGCGGCGCGATTAACGCGCGACGTGTTTCACTACCGATGACCTCTAGCGGGTCGTCTCGTCCAAGTGGCGAGCCAGCAGTCTACCGCGTGGAGGACGCCGTTTCGGGGTCGGCACCGGTCGTGCGGAGGATCGCGTAGGTGGGAAGGCCGATGGCGGAGAAGCGATTCATGATTTCCTTGGCCGGCGAACTGCTCGGATCTTCAGCTTGGAACTTGATCTTCACGTAGGCATCCAGTTTCGCAGCGACGTCCGGATCTTTGAAGGTGGTCTGATCCATCGTGAGGCAGTTCTTACACCAGGTGGCCCACATGTCGACGAGCACAAGCTTGTCCTCGGCGCGTGCGGCCTCGAGCCCTTCGGACATGGACGCGTACCAGCCCTCCTCCAGCTTTTCTTCGACACTGCTTGCGACTGCCCCGGCGTCGACCCAGCGGTTCTCAAAGATTCCGTAGGCGACGTAGCCGTAGTAGGCTGCGGTGGCCAGGATGAAAAAGCCGAAGGCATGCTTGACCCGGACTGTCCATGTGCCAGGCTTTGGCAGGAACGAGAGACCAGCTCCCGCCATCGGCCACGGCAGCGCCATGCCGATGCCGAGGCAAAACGGCAGCAGCAGTGCCACGGTCGTGCCAGCGGCATATAGGTCGCTTGAGAACAGGATGACCTGGATCACGACTGGCGCCACGCACGCGCCGGCCAGCAACGCAGCCACGGCACCCATTCCGAACGCGGCCAGGAATGAGCCTTTCTCGTTGTTGCCGATCTGCAGCCTTGACTGGAAACGCGAGAAATCGATGACGATTACGTCGAACATGGCGAGTGCCAGCACGACGAACAGCACCGCGATTCCGATGTTGAACCAGGGTGACGCGTTGATCGTACCGAAAGTGCCAGCGGTGAGGATGACGAGCAGCCCGAGACCGCCGTAGACTGTAGCCATTGCTGCGCCGTAGGTGCCTCCCAATAGCAGGCCTCGGGTTCGTGAGCCAGCTTGGACGCCAGCCCCGATGATGGCGATGTTGATCGGAATCATTGGCAGCACGCAGGGCGTTAGGTTAAGCGCGAGACCGCCGATGAGGACGAGTGCCAGAATGGCCAGCACCCCGCGGCCCTCGAACCAGCCCAGTTGAGTCTCACCGGATTCGGCGGCACTGACAAAGCTAAGGAAATCCTCAGAGTTGAGGTAGCCGCCTGTCGTACCGAGAAGATCGAGGTCGCTGAGCATGACGTCGGCGGCACTAGTCTCGCTCGCAGACGGCATATTTAATTCAGGAACGACGGAGCGGGCGTTCACCGCGGTTGGCTCTACAGAGTACTCGCCGCCGAACGCGATACCGCCGAAAACCTCTGCATACTGCGACGTGACGGGGTGATCCTTTGGCACGACCTGCACGGCCCACTCAAAGGTGGCTGTGGTCGGCATGTAGCACATCGTTTCGTCGCAGGCTTGGTAGCGGAGTGCGCCTGGCACCGCGTAGCTCCCCGCCGATAGATCATCGGCCAGTGCAAATACGATACCGATGGCGAAGCGCTCCTCGAAGACGGCCAATGGCGTCTCTGCGCCAACCTGTTCGAGCAGACCAGCCTCGGGATACGTGATTTCTGTCGCCGTGATCCCGTTGGGCAGCGTCAGCTTCAGCACGGTCGGAATGAGAAAATCCTCAAGAGGCGTATCCGAATTCACGTGAAAGCCGGGTTCGAGCTGGACGTGGACAGCGGCGCGTATGGCCGTTCCCGCAACTGCGCCGTTAGTCTCCAGAAGAGTCTCGACCTGGATTGTTGGCGCCTGTGCGGACACCGGCACCACCAGGGCGAGGAGCGCCCACGCGGTGGTCGTCGCGATCATGCGCGTCGTGTTCATCAATCGTCGATGTATGGCAGAGCCATGTGATGCGGGCGCACGGATAAGAAACCCGCCTATGGGTAGACGATACGCGGGACCGTCCAGCCATCCAATTTTACCAGTAATTGGCAAGCTGTCCCGCTGCATCGTGGAAACGAGGCCTGTTTTTCAGCAGTCTTCCGACAGGTTCGGGCCTGGTTACCTGACATCAGATGGTAAAATGTTAACGCGGGTGCCCATCTGCGGTGATCCACGGGCTTCCCTGACTTTTTCGGCACACCGCCGGTTGGCAACGGGCCTTCCATGTTGATGCTCCTACGGACCATTCCCAGCGCCGTCACCTTACTGGTGCTGTTCCTCTCACTCGGACTCGTTCAGGCTGCTCAGGGGCAGACGCCCGAGCGGCCCGAGACCGACCTCACACTGTTCTACCAGCAGCTCGAACGGACCATCATCTCCGGCCGCGCGGTGGCCTACCTTGGAATGCTGTCTCCCTCACTAGCGGCACGGCCAGGCACCCGCCAGTTCGTCACGCGAAACATTGTGACCGGCGTGACCAACGTGACGGTCAATGAACTAGGTCGTTTACCGCTGTCGGGCGTGCCTGAGGGACAAGGGTACGCCGTGCTGATTACGATCATCCGTGAGCAGCGGCTAGCCGGCAACGTTGCTACTTGGCTACTCAACATACGCCGAGACGTGGACCCGGTAACGAATCAGGCGTTTCGGGATGGACCCGAGTGGCGGATCGTTGGCCAGGAACGGCTGACACAAGTGGGCGGCCTATTCCGCCTGGAGCTCCATCCTGAACGGCAGTACATCGTTCGCAATCTCACGATTTCGGCGACCGACTTAACACTGAAGTTACCGGAGGGGATAGCGTTCGTCGCCGATACCGGACAGGGGATTACGGCCTTAGTCCTACAAGGAGAGGGCGAGTTGGACTTCGCGCCAACGCCGACCGTCGAGCAGGCGCAGCTCAAACTTTTTTCCGGGTACAACGCGCTGCGGACGACGTTCACAAACGCGTTCATCCGGATGAACCCGAACGACTTCGACACACTAGTGTCGCAGCAGGCACTGTTGGAGCGCACCGTTGGCCTACGTGACTATGAGAAAGCCCAGCAAGTCTTCGACAAGTACGCGCCCGAGTCGTATCTCGTCGATATTGGCCATCTGAGCGACGATGCGTGGTGGGTGCTGCCGAACCAGGGCGACCTGCTTGTCGAGCTGGAAACGCCGCACTACGGCGGGCTAACGTACGTCAAGGCGAACCGACGAGCCGAGGATATTCAGTTCTTTGATCGTGAAGACCGGCGCAACATCTCGGTGTATGCGTCTGAAGAGAAGCTGGCGACGCGCGGCCGTTTCTACAACGAGGACGACCTGGTCGACTATGACATCGAAAGCTACGACCTCGACGTCCTGTTCCTACCGAGACGCGACTGGATCGAAGGACGCGCGACACTGAACATACGCGCCGTTCGTGATCTGTCGCTGCTTTCGATTCGCCTCGCCGACGCGCTTACGGTCGAAGCGGTCTCGGCCGAGCCATTCGGCCAACTCTTTCCGATCCGAACACAAGGCCAGAACACGATGATCCTTAACCTGCCGGCGCGAGTGGCGGCGGGCGATACGTTCACGTTGACCGTTGATTACAAGGGTGAGCTACCAGCGGAGGCAGTGGATCACCAAGCGGTCGTGCCGCGGAATCTGACGTTCCTCGACTCGTCACGGTTCGTGCACCCGACCATCCGCTCAATGCCCGAGCCGCACTATCTGTACAGCAGCCGGAGCCTCTGGTATCCCCAGTCGACGGTGACCGATTTCGCGCCAGCGAAGTTGCGCATTACCGTACCGCCCGACTTCGAGTGCGTGGCCAGCGGGCAGTTGAGTGGCACTCCGCGCGAGCTCTACGGTGAGGAATCGGGCGGGATGCCGGACGGGTCCAGGGAGTATCACTTTGAGGCCGAACAGCCTATCCGATATCTGGCGGCCCTGCTAAGCAAGTTCGTGCACGTCGGGTCGAGCGAGGTCCAGCTACCCGCGATAGACGGGGAATTGGCCGCTGGCGCAGCGGTTCTGCCCCGGATCGCATTGTCGGTTGAGGCTAATGTGCGTCAGCGCCGCCAGGCGCGTCGGCTGTCGGAGCGGGCGCGGGAGATTCTGAGCTTCTACATGTCACTTGTCGGTGATGTGCCCTACCGGAACCTAACCGTTGCGATGGTCGAAAGCGAACTACCGGGCGGGCACAGCCCGGCTCACATCTCGATGATTAATGAGCCGATGCGAGCCAGTAACCTGCTGTGGCGCCGCGACCCGGTCTATTTCGCTGATGCGCCTGACTTTTTTCTTGCCCATGAGCTGGCGCATCAGTGGTGGGGCCAAGCCGTCGGGTGGGGCAACTACCACGAGCAGTGGCTGAGCGAGGGCTTCGCGCAATATTTCGCCGCGCTGTACACCCGGCACGCCGAGGGCGACGACGTGTTCCGGCGGGTCGTGCGGCAAATGCGCGAATGGGCGATGCAGCAGTCCGAACAAGGCCCCGTCTATCTAGGCTACCGGATCGGGCACATCAAGGGGGACACGAGGGTCTTTCGTGCGCTTGTGTACAACAAGGGCGCAATGGTTCTGCACATGCTGCACCGCCTGTTGGGGGACGACGTGTTTTTCCGCGGCGTGCGCCGCTTCTACGCCGACCGACGATACCGGAAGGCAGGAACCGAGGATTTACGGCTGGCGTTCGAACAGGTATCGGATGTCCCGCTCACCCGCTTCTTTGAGCGTTACATCCACGCGACTGGCCTGCCTGACCTTTTGTTCACCTACACATTGGAAGCGGCTCCAGCTGCAGCAAGTACGTCGGCTGTGAGGCTACGATTCGAGCAGCAGACTGAGGAACTCTATGACGTCCCGGTCACCGTGACGCTGCGGTACGCAACCGGTGACTCACAGAGCGTGGTTGTTGGCGTGACTGACCGCGTGACCGAAGCGCGGGTGCCACTGGCCGGGGTGCTACGTGGCGTCGACGTGAACCGGGATTTCGGGTCGTTGGCGCGCGTCGTCGATAGAAACTGAGGGCGAACCGCCTCCGACAGTCCAGCCGTCGTTGATTTGCGGACTTCACGCGCTCAAGAATTCGCACGTGAACGAGGCAATCAGGTCGTAAATCTCGCTCAGCTCATTCGGCTTTGCCAGAAAGACAACACGCATGAAGCCCTCGCCCGGTGGCAGTCCGAACCCAGAACCGTGGACGCACAACACGCCGGTCGATCGCAGCAACCCAAGGACGTAGTCCTCGTCAGTCTTGCCCGGCGGTAGGGTGACCTGCGGGACGGCGTAGAACGCCGAGGTCGGTGCCACGCAAGATACGCCGTCAATGGCGTTCAACCTCGCGGTCGTCAATTCGGCGCGCTCGCGCAACTCAGCGCGGAAGGTATCTTGGTGTGACCGATCCTGGGTCAGGGCTGCCGTAATTGCCGCCTGCATCGGGCCGGTGCTACACAGCCGGCCATCGGCTAGCTTTTTAATTCCAGCCAGAAGATCGTCGAGTCGGTTGCTCGTACCCACGGCCATCCAGCCGGCGCGCCACCCGGGCGCTAGATACGCCTTCGACAGTGACGAAAATGAAATGACTGGCGCGTTCGGGTCAAGGCTGCCAATTGGCGAGACTGGGCCATCGTAGGCGAGATCGGCGTAGACCTCGTCCGCGAGCAGGAGCAGGCCGTGACGACTGGCCAGAGCCAGCATTTCGCGCCTGGTCTCATCCGAATACACAGCACCCGTCGGGTTGTTAGGGCTGATCATGACCAGCGCTCGCGTCTTTGGGCCGATCAGACTCCTAATGTGGTCGAGGTCGGGCATCCAGTTGTTATTCGGGTCGGTGCGATAGTAGGTAGCGTTCGCGCCAAGCTTAGCCAGGACAGCGGTGTAGAGCGGATAGGTGGGGACTGGCACGAGCACTTCCTGGCCCGCGTCGACTAGGGCGGTGAGCGCCAGTTCGATCCCCTCAGATGTTCCCATCGTGAGCAGCACACGGTTGGCCGGAATGCTGAGCCCGCGGGCCGAGAAATCATCGGCGACTGCTTGACGCGCTGGCTCGATCCCCGGTGACGTCGTGTAGCCGTTGAGTCCCTCTCGCATCGCGCGTTCGACCGCGTCGAGGAGGTGCTGCGGCGTCTTGAAATCGAACAGAATCGGATCGCCGATGTTTAAGTACCGGACGCGCGTGCCGGCCGCTTCGACCTTTTTTGCCTCTGCCACAATGTTCCGGATGGCGTAGGAGAAGCCATGGACGCGGTTGGCGACCGGAATGGCTGA
>DBHR01000096.1 GCA_002296225.1 Acidobacteria bacterium UBA823
GATCGCAACCCGCTGCTGCTCACCGCCAGACAACTGCGATGGATAATGGTGGGCCCGCCCGACCAGTCCCATATCTTCAAGCAGTCTCTCCGCCTTCTTTCGCCCGCCGGTCACACCGGCGATCTCAAGTGGCACGAGAATATTCTCGAAGGCTGTGAGTGAAGGGACCAGATGGAAGAACTGAAAAACAAACCCGATCTGCGAGCCGCGCACGCCGGCCATAGCGTTCTCGTCAAGAGCGGTAATCTCAACACCGTTAATCAGAATCTCGCCAGTCGTCGGAGCGTCGAGACCTGCAATCAAGCCGAGCAGCGTCGACTTCCCGCTCCCCGATGGGCCCACGATCGAAACACACTGTCCCGATGGAATAGACAGATCCAGCGGATGCAGGATCGTGAGCGGCTGGTCGCCGCTCATCACAGTCTTCGACACACCACGCAGTTCGATCACGAAGTTGCGTCTTCCTCCAGCACCGATTCAAGGATCGACCATACCAGGTCGGCGACCATGGCAGCACCTTTGTTGTTGGGGTGGATCCCATCGCTCTGATTCAACTCGGCGTGACCGGCCACGCCATTCAGCAGGAATGGCACGAAAGCAACGTCGTACACATCAGCCAACTCACGAAATGCATCTCGAAATTCTGTCGTGTAGGCCAAGCCAAGATTCGGCGGCGCCTCCATACCCGTCAATAGCACCCTCACGCCACGGGCCTGGGCGCCCCTTATGATCTCGGCCAAGTTTACTTTCATCTCGGCCACGGCTAGTCCGCGTAGGCCGTCGTTAGCACCAAGAGCCACGACCAACACCCGCACGTCCCCGTCAAGGGACCACTCTAGGCGTCGGAGGCCGCCAGCCGTCGTGTCACCTGAAACGCCGGCGTTAACAATCTCGTGCGGGTATCCCGCCTCCCTCAACACCGCCTGCAATCGGGCGGGAAATGCTTCTTCAGGCGCCAGCCCCAAACCACCCGTGAGGCTGTCACCGAGCACTACGATACGCGGACCCTCTCCGTTTAGTTCCGGCCCAGCGCCAAATCGAATCGCGAGTGGGGGCTCCTGACCAGCCACCGGTGTAGTACTTCGCACCCGGTCTCCGCCACAGGCCATCGCGGCTACCGCGACCCACAGGACGAGTGGCAGCACGACGTGCGCACCACGAGTGAGCCGCATTCTCAGTTGCATACGATTAGCCGACTAGGAATATGCCGGAACGTCCGCCGACGGACTCACCCATTATCCTACAGGTTCCGAACGCCAGCGGCGCCACAGCCACCCATAGACACCGATGTTGACACCCAGCACTATGGCACCCAGCGTGACTTGGGCTTCGCGCGTGAGGTCCACCGGATATAGTATTGGAAATAGATACTGTTGAATAAAGTCTCCCGAATAGCCTGTGCCTCCCGTCTGCGTCCGCAGCCAGGTCTCCAGCGGCGTCAACGGACAGACCGCACCCCGCCACTCAATCCCGATGCCCCAGAGGACGGCTGGTAAATGCATCCACGCCAGCCTAGGCCACCAAAGCACGGACACGCCACCCAGCACCACAAAGAGTACAAACCCCATGTGCACGATGACCACGAGATCCGCGAGCAGTCCGTACGAGTTCGCCACATCAACCCCGCGACGATGGATCAGCCGATCAAACGTACAATGGCGAAGGCAATCACCTTGGTGGCTCGTACAAGATCATCAATGCCACACCACTCGTCAGGTTGGTGGGCGATCTCCAGAACGCCGGGGCCGTAGGCCACGCACTGGTTGACCCGCGCCAGGCGTGCTACGTGTTTATGATCATAAGTTCCTGGGCTAGCCACGAGTTCAGCCAAACCACCGGTCACATCGAGCACCGCCTCCTGCAGCGCAGTGACAAGTGGCGCGTCACTTGCAGTCTGGACGGGATGGACAACGAGTCGATCCGATATCTCATATCGAAACCCCGGCACACGCGCCGCCACCCGTTCCAACAAGGCAAGCGCCTCTGCACGCGCAGCCTCGACACCCTCCTCGATTAGGAACCGTCGATCGAACGTCGCCGTGCACCGGTCCGCAACGCACGGTGTCGGCCACACGGCGTCAGCTTGGCCGCCACTTAGTCCGTTCACGTTGATCGTGGGACGACGAGCGCCGTCAGGGACGACCGGCATCGCAGTCACACGCTGTAGGAGCGATGGCGCGAGCTCGTCGCGAACCGCGTCCAGAACGTGGCCCATCGACTCGATAGCGCTCTCACCAAGAAACGGCATACTGCCATGAGCGGTACGGCCGTAGGTGGTAACATCGAACCAGTAGACACCGCGGTGGCCAAGACAGATCCTCTCCACACCGAACGGTTCAGGAATGATGACGAAGTCCGTCCGATCCGCAGCGAGCCGGCCCTGTTCGGCCAGCCACGCGACACCGGCCAGGCCTCCACTCTCCTCGTCGACGGTGCCACTCACCTCAACGGTGCCAGCCAGGTCAAGGCCGGCGCGCCGCACCGCTTCTGTTGCATAGATCGCAGCCGCGAGACCGGCTTTCATATCAGCACTTCCACGGCCATATAAACGTCCATCGCGGACAATACCCCCGAAGGGATCCACGGTCCAGCCGCTGCCTGGTGGCACAACATCAAAGTGCCCATTTAGATGCAGCAGCGGTTGGTCGGCCCGTCCCTGGCGTCGACCGATGACGTTAACTCTCGGATGTGCCCGCGTATGCTCGGGGCGGCCCGTCGCTGCCATATACTCGACGTCAAAGCCACATTCCTGCAGTCGCGAACCGATCGCCTGCGCGCAGTCCATGTAGGCCTCGCCAGGCGGATTGACGGTAGGAATACGGACCAGCGCGGCGGCAAAATCGACAAGTTCGTCCGCTGCCGCATCCACTTCACGAAGCACGAGGTCCATGTGCTGCACCATCGGCATAGCCACCGGATATTCTAACAGTGGGTTGACCTTCCTCAGCCTGATCCCTTCGAGTATCATCCAGACAGAGGCCCTCATGCGCATCGTCGAAATGATTCCATCGACACGAATCAGTGTTCCGTTCCTGGCTGTGGTCTTCATCCTAATGCCCCTAACGGAGGCTCACGCCCAATCCGAACCAGCCCTGCGCGGGTTGACGGCGGTCGAGGGGGTGCGCGTCGGACATCACACCCTGGCCGACCGCCCAACTGGTTGCACGGTCGTTTTGACCGAAGGTGGTGCCGTTGCGGGCGTGGACGTGCGAGGTGGCGCACCGGGCACACGTGAGATTTCACTCCTCGACCCGGTGAACACAATCCAGAAAATCCACGGTATCGTGCTCGCCGGAGGCAGTGCCTTCGGGCTCGAAGCCGCGGCCGGCGTCATGCGGTACCTCGAAGAACGCGGTGTTGGCGTCGAAACCCGCACCACGCACGTCCCTATCGTGCCGGCCGCAATCCTCATGGACCTCGGATTTGGCGGCCCGATGAAAATCCGACCAACCGCCGACTGCGGTTATCGTGCGGCAATGGTAGCAACTACCGGCGCAATTGAAGAAGGCAACGTCGGTGCCGGTGCAGGTGCGACCATTGGAAAAATACGCGGCTCAGCCCGTGCGATGAAAGCTGGGATCGGTACTGCGTCCATCCGACTGCAAAGCGGCCTCACCGTCGCGGCACTCGTTGCGGTGAATGCCGTAGGCGACGTCGTCGACCCAACGACGGGTCGTGTGGTCGCGGGTGTCCGGACCGAAGATGGGCTTGCGCTCGCCGATGCTAGGACGTTGCTACGGACCGGCGAAGTCATAGACGCTCGCGCTGGGGAGAACACGACGATCGGCATCGTGGCAACTAACGCCACCCTGACCCAAGCGCAAGCCACGAAGATGGCTCAGATGGCCCATGACGGCTACGCCCGCGCGATTGTGCCAGTGCATACCCCGTTCGACGGCGACACAATCTTCGCCGTTGCGACTGGTACACTGGACAGTACAGACAACCTATTGACGATCGGCGCGCTCGCTGCAGAGGTCATGGCGGACGCGGTCCTCCGCGCGGCTACGCAGGCAACCAGCCTGGCCGGGTATCCCGCCGCCCGCGATCTTGACGGCTCGCGCCAGTGAGCCTCCACCTCCCGGTCCTGCTCATCTATGCCGCCGGCCTAATCGGCGTAGGACTCTGGTACGCCCGTCGCGTCCGCGGCGCCAGAGACTTTTTTGTGGCCGGCCGGACGCTTGGGCCTGGCCTGCTCTTCTCAACGATGCTCGCCGCAAACATCGGCGCTGGCTCAACCGTCGGCGCGACCAGTCTCGGCTACAGCACCGGCTTCAGCGCCTGGTGGTGGGTCGGGTCGGCTGGCCTCGGTTCTATAGTGCTCGCGGGCTGGGTCGGGCCAAGCATCCGCGCAGTCGCTGCCCGACACGACCTACGGACGGTTGGCGATTTTCTGGAGTACCGCTATGGCTCCGGCGTTCGCGCACTCGTCGCCACACTGCTGTGGTTTGGCACACTCGCCATCCTCGCGGCCCAGTTCATTGCGCTGGCCTGGGTGCTGAACGCGGCCATCGGCCTACCAAAGGCTATCGGCTGTCTCATCAGCGGGCTCGTCCTGACGATCTATTTTTCAGCGGGTGGTATCGCCTCCACGGCCCGTGTCAACCTCATTCAAGTCATAGTCTTGTTATTCGGCTTCGCGCTGGCGCTACCGCTGTCAGTGGATTCGGTCGGCGGTTGGAACACCGTAGTAGCTGGCACGGCCGACGGTGAGTACTGGAACTTCTGGAGCGGCCGCAATAGCGGATGGATCTTAGTTCCGATGCTCGTACCAGCCTTCATCGTGTCGCCGGGCCTACTACAGAAGGTCTATTGTGCCGCCGACGACCGGGCCGTCCGAATCGGCGTGGGCGCAAATGCCGTAGCCCTGCTGTTCTTCGCGTTCATCCCGCCGCTGCTCGGAGCGGTCACGCTGGCCGCACATCCTGGACTCGACAACCCCGACCTCGCACTTCCAACCCTTCTCATGCAATCGGTTCCGCCGGTTGTGGGCAGCCTAGGCCTAGTCGCGCTGTTTTCGGCTGAGCTGAGTTCGGCAGATGCTATTCTGTTTATGCTGGCGACCTCACTCAGCCAGGACCTCTACCGCCGGCACCTAGCACCACATGCCGATGACGCGACCCTCCTGCGCGTTGCCCGATGGGCAGCGGCCGTTGGTGGTGCGCTGGGCGTCGCGCTGGCCCTGATAGCTGAATCGGTAGTCGATACGATGACGATCTTCTACACGTTGCTGAGCGTGAGCCTGTTCGTCCCAATTATGGCTGGCCTCTATCTTCGGTGGACCGACACGCCGGAGATTATCACCGCAATTTTGGCCGGCGTCGCCGCGGTCCTAGGAACCCAACTGACAATGAGCACCACGTCGTTCGGAGTGCTCACCCCAGCCATGGTGGGACTACTCGTGTCAATGACTGCGGCGGGCGTCGTGGGAACCATCAGAACCCGGATGGGACAAAAGAGGAGTGAGACGTGAAACGAGGCACGCGGATGTTCGGACTGGAAAGCAAAGTCGCCGTCGTCGTTGGCGCCGCGTCGGGTATCGGTGAAGCAGTTGCGCTGGGATGCGCGCGGCACGGTGCGGCAGTGCATTGTCTCGATGTCAACGCCGACGGTGCGAACCGGGTAGCCAACACGGCGCGACGCGAGGGCCTGACCGCCGATGCCGCGACGCTTGATATCACCGATGCTGTGGCCGTGGACGCAACCGTCGATCGGATCGTCCAGGCGCACGGCCGCCTTGATATTGCGATCTGCACCCCCAGCATTAACGTGCGCAAGCGGCTCCTCGACTACACGTCAGACGAGTTCGACGCCGTTGTCGGGCTGAATCTCAAGGGCAGCTTTAACGTGCTCCGCGCGGCAGCCCGGCCAATGACGGCGCATGGCGGGGGCAGTATCATTCTCTTCTCGTCGATCCGTTCGCAGGTGGTCGAACCAGGCCAGTCGGTATATGCCGCGACGAAGGCCGGCATCGTTCAGTTAGTACGCACGGCAGCGGCCGAGCTCGGCCCGTCCGGCATCAGAGTCAACGCAATCGCCCCGGGGATCGTCGAGACCCCGCTCACCGCTCCGATCAAAGCGAACGACGATTGGTACGCAGCCTACGCCTCGAAGAGTGTGTTCAGCCGCTGGGCACTACCCGGCGAAATGGTTGGCCCCGTAATCTTCCTAGCCTCCGACGCAGCCAGCTATGTGACAGGCACGGAACTCTTTGTCGACGGTGGCTGGACGGCCGCTGACGGCCGGTTCGTGCCACCGGGAATGTAAGCTAAGTCTCAGGTCTTAGATGGTGATATCCAGACCTGAGACTCAAGATAATGTAACTGGAGTGGCAATGGGCAATGACCCCGATCTCCGGCAACACCTCGTGATACTACTCGAGGGTAAGGGTGCGCACCTGACGTTCGACGCAGTGATTGACGACTGGCCGGCGGAGGCGCGCGCACGTAAACCTCACGGCGCACCACACTCCGCCTGGCAGCT
>DBHR01000052.1:0-9556 GCA_002296225.1 Acidobacteria bacterium UBA823
CTTTCGGTCCCGCTGAGGGTGTCAACCGCCACGCCCCAGTAAGTGCAACCCCAGCAACGATGCTGGCAGCGCCGCCAACCTGCGCAGCGCTGATCGACTCTCCAAGCCACAACGCCGCCACTATCATCGCGACGACCGGCACCATATTTGAGTAGACGGAGGTGCGGACACTGCCGATCCGTTGGACCGCCGTGTACCAGATGAGATAAGCGGCGCACAACGCGAAGACAGCCGAGTACACGAGTCCGACCCAGGCGCCAAGACTGATGGCACGCCAATCGAGCACGAACAGACCAGGCAACCCCAATGGAACGAAGAGCGCGGTGCCGACTGCCATTGACCAAGCTGTGACCGCCAACGGCGAATATCGTTCGAGCATCGACCGCGCACCCACCGTGTAGATCGCCCAACACCAGACCGCGGCTAGCATCAGGAGGTCCCCGGTCCACGACGCGGTACCCATCTGAGCGCCACGCCCGACGACCAAGTAGACGCCGAGCAAGGACAGCCCGATCCCGAACCAATGTGCTACCGAGGGAGCCTTCCGGCCGCCACCCCACATCAGCACGGTCACGGCAATGGGCGTTGCACCGAGAATGAGCGAACTATTCGCTGCACTCGTGCGTGAAATACCCTCCATGAAGCACACCTGATAGAGCAAATGCCCCACTACGCCGAGCGCGATGATACCGGGCCAGTCGCGGCGGGAAGGTGAGGAGACCCGCGAACCCCTGAGGAGACCCAGGAAAATCAACGACGCGAGCGTCAGGCGAAGCGCGTTGAAGGGAAGCGGTGGAAACTCGTCGAGGGCAGCCTTGATGACGCTGAAGTTGCTCCCCCAGAAGAGGGTTAGGAGTAACAGCAGTCCGTCGATCGACCCGAACCGAAACGGCATGGGCGGGTGGGGCGAGTCAGCCGTGTAACCCGCCCGGCTCGCCTCGCCGGTTATCCAGTGAACGGCTTCACGAAGAACAGAATCAGGGCGATGAGTAGCACGTAAATCACCAGCGACTCAATCAGCACGAGCCCCAGAATCAACGAAAACCGAATATCCGCTGACGCCGACGGATTTCGCGCAATCCCATTACACGCTGCACTCAAGCCAATGCCCTGGCCCAATGCCCCGAAAGCGGCTGCGATCGCCAATGCGAACCCAGCCGTAATAACTGACCACTTGACCACCTCAGGGTCTGCACTCGCCGCTGCTTCCTGCGCGTGTAACGGCGAAAGCAAGCCTACCGCCACCATCCCGAACGTCAGCATCCACACTGCACGTGTATTCACGACTACTGCCTCCTTACATTAAACAATGACATCGACCGTGGTTCAACTCTGCCATGGACCTACCGTTCGTACTTACGCGGGCGCTGCCACCGCACCCGCGGGCCCGCGGTCTTCCCCACCATGATCCTGGTCATGGTCGACGGTCACGGCACCTTGCAGATAAATCATTGTCAGCATGACAAAAATAAACGCCTGCAGGCTACCGGTGACAATGCCGAGCAACATCATCGGCAAGGGAATGATGAACGGTATCAGACTAAACAAAATCATGATCACCAGTTCTTCGCCGAAGACATTGCCGAACAAGCGAACGGTTAGCGAGAGCAAACGTGAACAATGGCTGATGACCTCGACTGGAAAATAGATGGGCGCAATCCACACGGGCGCCCCTGGCGGTGCGGCAAAGTGCTTGATATACGCCGCAACACCCTGCTCCTTGACACCATGAAAGTGATAGTACACGAACACCGTAACGGCGCATCCGAGCGTCACATTGATATTGCTCGTGGGAGCCATCAGCCCGGGAACAAGCCCCGCTAGGTTGCTCATGAGAATAAAGAGCCCGACCGTGCCGACCAGCGTCGCATACCGGGGTCCCTTGGGCCCGATGATTTCTTCGAGCAACCCGTAAAGGCCACTGAGACCATCCTCGAGCAAGAGCTGAACACGGCCAGGATTCTCGATACTCAACCGTGATTTCATGAGCGCAGAGCCCAACCCAATGGCGAGGACAATAAGGGCGGAAACGACCAGGTAGTTCGGAATCACCTGTTCGGTGTGACTCAGGTCGAACCCTAGGCGGCCGAGCAGTGCGGCAATGGGCGGCCCGAAAACAGCATTAACGGTGTCGACGAGCCACAAGGGGTGTTCGAGCTGTTCCATGCTGTAGAATCTCGGTCGCGGCAGTCACGAAGCACTTCGACGCCCGACCAGCGCTCGAATGCCTTCGACCGCCGTACCCACTACAATTGCCGACACCCCCACCAGTAAACCCAGTGGCGGCAGGTGCAAGCGGACAATCGTAACGTACGCAATTCCGGCGAGTAAAGCGTAACGGCCGAGGACACGCAGCACGAGCCATCCGATCGCGACTGTCGGCCGGGTCGGTGATGATGCAAACCGGTCGGCGCTGCCCTTGATCGTCCAGTAACTGAGTGCCACCAAGCCACCGCCGACCAGCACTCCGACCACCGGCATCATTTGTCCCGACACGACCCCTGCAATAGCAGCAAATAGGCCGCAAGCGGCCATGGAATCGCGTTCAATCCTGCGAAGGACCGGGTCGCGTTCCCTCATCATCATGCAGATAGGCGGCGGATACCCTGATCACGTTGAGGATGCCGGCAGTAACACCCAAGAAGAAGAACAGCAGGAACCCCCAAGGAGACGAACCAAGCCAGCGATCCACCACATAGCCAACACCGGTTCCCATCACAACGGCCAGGACGAATGACAGCCCCACGGCGCTCAGCGCACCAACCGTACGAAACGTTCGTCCGCGTGATTCGCCCAAACGCCACATGCGTGGCAACCCGTGCAACAGCGATGGAGGCGCCGGTCAGCGGTAGGAAATCGCTTCCGCCGCAGCAACCACTCCGCCAAACGACTGGACCGACAATTCAGCGAGCTCGAACAGCGGACGGGGATAGACACCGAAAATGACAGCTCCGGCCAACGCAACGGTCAGGGCCACGACCATAGCCGGGCTTGCGGTAATTGGTGAACCCAGGACCTCTTCTCTGATCCACATGAAGACGACGACCCGAACGTAGTAGTAAAGCGAGATAGCGCTGTTGAGCACGCCAATCACGGCAAGCCAGATGTAACCCGATTCGATCGCAGCGCTGAACAGCCAGAACTTACCCATGAAGCCGGCCGTCGGCGGGATACCACCGAGCGACAGCATAAAGAACAGCATCGCACAAGCTGCCACCGGATATCGAAAGTACAGGCCACTCAGATCCTTCAGTTCGTCACCCACGACGTCGTGGCGACGGAGCATCACCACCACGGCGAACGCCCCGAGCTGCATGAAGACATACAGCATCAAATAAATCATCAACGCCGTGATACCCCGCGACGAATTCGCCACCACACCAATCAGAACGTATCCCGCATGGGCGATTGAGGAATACGCCAGCATCCGTTTGATGTTGCTCTGCGTGAGCGCCGCGAGGTTTCCAACCGTCATCGTCACAACCGCCAGCACCCAGAACATCGGCTGCCAGACCTCGGCCAGAAATGGCAAACCCTCCGTGAAGATCCGCAATAACATCGCGAACGCCGCGGCCTTCGACCCAACGGAGAGAAACGCAGTGACCGGCGTCGGCGCGCCTTCGTAGACGTCCGGCGCCCACATGTGGAACGGGACCGCGGCGATCTTGAATCCAACGCCGCCCACGACCAGGATCAGCGCAACGATTAACAGTGCACTACGCTCCTGCGTGGCCAGCACTGTGGCCAACTCCCGCAGATTCGTCGTTCCGGACAGACCGTAAAGCATCGACATGCCGTACAGCAGGATCCCCAGCGAAAACGCCCCGAGCAGAAAATACTTTACGGCGGCTTCGTTGGACCGACGGTTCGGTTTCAGAAGGCCGGTCAAGATGTAAAAGGCCACTGCCATCGTTTCGAGACCGATGAAAATCGTGACGAGGTCAATGCCGCTCGCCATAAACATCATGCCGAGCGTGGCGCAGAGAATTAGGAAGTAGTATTCGCCGGCCCGCAACTCCTCGACCTCAATGTATGACGACGACATCAAGACCGTCACGATCGCGGTCAGCAGGAAGATGAGCTTGAAGAAGAACGCGAACCCATCGATAGCAAGTAGGCCTCGCGACACAACGACATTGGCATCACTAAACGGGAGGAGCGTCAGCGTAGTCACTAGGAGCACACCGACCGTGAGCCAACCTAGCAATGGCCGCTGCTGCCGGGACGTCAAAACGTCAACGACGAGCACCAGTAACGCGCCGCCCGTGAGCACCAGCTCAGGCAGGATGTAGAAAAAATCCGCCGCAGAAAACCCAGCTGGCATCGTCTACTGCCCTCTCATCAACAGCCCGCTGACGCCGACCTCTACGTTCCGCGGCGCATAGACGGAGTTGACTCGCGACATGACGTGCGTCACCGACGATTCCAGGCGGCGCAGGAACGGGGCCGGATACAGACCGATCCAGACCGCGAGTACGAGCAATGGCACGAAGGTAGCCACCTCGCGCATATTCAGATCGGGCAGCGACTCATTCTTCGGATTGTCAACGTTGCCGAACATGGTGCGCTGGTACAGCCAGAGCATGTAGGCCGCTCCCAGCACAATCCCGCTGGCCGCCACGGCCGCCCACATCTTGTTCACCACGAACACACCCTGCAAAATCAGGATCTCGCCAATGAATCCGTTCAGCGTCGGCAGCCCGATCGACGACAGTGTCATGATCAGAAAGATCACGGCATACACCGGCATCACCTTCGAGAGCCCGCCGTACTCACTGATCTCCCGGGTATGCCGTCGTTCGTACACGATGCCAACGATCAGAAAGAGTGCGCCAGTCGAGATACCGTGATTGAACTGCTGGATGAGGCTACCCGTGATCCCCACCGGTGTCAGCGCGAACATCCCCAGCATCACCAACCCCATGTGGCTCACAGAAGAGTACGCCACCAGCCGCTTCCAGTCGCGTTGCGCCAGCGCGACGAGCGCGCCATAAATGATCCCGATGATCGAGAGCGAGATGATCATCGGTACGAACTCCACAGTCGCCTCGGGCAGAATCGGCAGACTAAAGCGGATGAACCCGTACGTGCCCATTTTCAAGAGCACGGCCGCCAGAATGACTGAACCGGCCGTCGGCGCGTCGGTATGCGCATCGGGCAGCCAAGTGTGAAACGGGAACATCGGGACCTTGACGGCAAAGCCCAAGAAAAGTGCGAGAAACACCCACCATTGCAGATCGACCGGCAGACTGAGTTCGTGAAAGCGCGTGATGTCGAAACTGTAGACACCGGTGACCGCCTGGTGTTCGAAGTAGATCGCAAGGATGCCGAGCAGCATCACGACGCTGCCCACTAGGGTGAACAGAAAGAACTTGATCGCGCTGTACAATCGGCGGTCACTGCCCCAAATTCCAATAAGGAAGTACATCGGAACCAGCATGACCTCCCAGAACAAGAAGAACAGAAGGGAATCGAGCGCAACGAAAGCGCCGATCATGCCCGTCTGGAGGAGCAGCAAGAAGACGTAATACTCCTTCACACGTTCAGTGATGGCGGTCCAGGAAGACAGGATTGCAATTGAACCCATCATCGTCGTGAGCAACACGAGCAACGCGCTGAAGCCGTCCACGCCAAGAAAATAGTCTGCTCCGATCGATGGGATCCACGGCAGGCGTTCTATGAATTGCCACTGGGTACCCCGTGGCTCGTACCAAAACCAGAGCGGAAGTGACACAAAGAAACCAATTCCCGCAACAACGTTCGCGATCCACCGGATCATGTCCGTGCTCTGGCGCCTCACAAACAGCAGGACGATGGCACCGACCAGTGGCGTGAACAAGATCAGCGATAACAGAGGAAATTCAGCTGTGTTACTCATAAAGCGATCACATTGGGCCACTCGCCGGTGGAACGCCGGCGCGGCCGTGCCCTTGTCAACTAATCAATAGATACATACTCACGAACACGAACACACCGAACAGCATGATCAGCGCGTAATTTTGAATCAATCCAGTCTGAATCCGGCGCAGACTGAAGCTCGACTCCGATGCCGACCAGCCGACCAGATTCACTGCACCGTCAACGACGTAGCGATCAAACAACCCTGAGCACCATGAAGCCACAATCGTGAGCCAGCTGCTGCCGTTGACAGCACCGTCAACCACACGACCGTCGAAGCGCCACAGTCCGCGACCCCCGGACATCGTGCCACGAACAACCGTACCGTGGTACAGCTCGTCCACGTAGTACTTGTTAAGCAGAAGTCGATGAACTCCGGTCCACCGCGCCCGCCACGCCTCGGCCAGTTCGGGCCGCTTGAGATACAGGCGATGAGCCAACGCTACACCGCCCAGCGCGACCAGAATCGACAGCACCATCAAGCCTAATTCCGTGGCGTGTGAGTTGCTGTGGATGGCAGCCGACTCTATCGCCACGACCTCGCTGGCTTCGCCCACCGCAGGCCCAACGCCGGCCGTAAAACTCGGCTCGAGGAAATGCTCGATAGCGTTACCCCCACCCAGTGCCGCTGGGATGCCAACGAACCCGGCCACAATCGCGCCAACCGCCAACACCATCAGCGGTCCAGTCACCGGCGGCGGAGATTCGTGCGGACCGTGCCACGCACCGTGACCGCGGCTACGGTCGACTTCATTTTCAGTGTCGATGCCGGGACGTTCGGCTCCACCATGGTCCGCCGCGTCCTCCCACGCCGGCCCGCGATACTCACCGTAGAAAGTCATCGCCATCAGCCGGAACATGTAAAAGGCGGTCATGCCCGCAGTCACCACAGCCACCACCCACAGCGCCCGGTTGTGCAAAAAGGTTTGGAAGAGAATCTCGTCCTTGCTAAAGAACCCTGCAAACGGCGGGATGCCGGCAATCGCCAACGTCCCGACCAACATGGTGACGAACGTGACCGGCATGTACATCTTCAGCCCGCCCATCCGCCGCATGTCCTGCTCGTCGTCCATCGCATGGATGACCGAGCCACTGCCCAGAAAGAGTAACGCCTTGAAGAACGCATGCGTCATCAGGTGAAACGCGGCGGCCCCGAACGCGCCGACTCCAGTGGCCATAAACATGTAGCCCAGCTGCGACACTGTCGAGTAGGCGAGCACGCGCTTGATGTCGGTCTGGAGCAAGCCGATCGACGCTGCCATCAACGCCGTTAGGGCCCCAATGATCGCTACGATAGTCATCACCATCGGTGCGTGCGTAAAGAGTACGGCGTTGCGGCAGACCATGTAGACGCCAGCGGTGACCATCGTCGCAGCGTGAATAAGTGCCGACACCGGCGTCGGACCCTCCATCGCATCGGGCAGCCAGATGTGCAGGGGAATCTGAGCGCTCTTCCCCGTCGCCCCGACGAACAACAGGAGGCAAATAAGCGAGATCACGCCGAACTCAGTAGCTTCGATCGGCATTGCCGCAGCGGAAACCATCACCTCGTGAAAATCAATCGTCCCGAACGTAAAAAACACCAGGAAGATACCGAGAACGAAGCCCCAGTCACCGATTCGGTTCACAAGGAATGCCTTTTTCCCCGCATCGGTCGCGCTCTGCTTGTGATACCAGAACCCGATCAGTAAGTAGGAGCACAGGCCGACGCCCTCCCACCCGACGAACATCACAAGCAGGTTGGCACCCAGTACCAACGTCAGCATGAAGAAGCAAAAGAGATTCAGGTAACAGAAAAAGCGCGCGTAGCCTGCCGCGGATTCCCCGTGCATGTACGACGTCGAGTACACGTGGATAAGGAGGCCAATGCCGCTCACGACAAGGATCATCATCCCCGACAGTGGGTCCAGTCGGAACGCCCAGTCCACAGCGAAGGCGCCCATGCCACCGGCCGTCTCAAGCGGCATGGCCGGGATCCACGAGGCCACAACGACGTCGTACACGCGGGCCTCCGACGGTAGCGCGAGCAACTGGATGAATGCGTAGATCGACAAAAACGCCGCAAGGGTCATCGACCCGCACGCAACGAGCGCGGTCTGCGCCTTCGAAAAGAACCGGATCCCAACGAGTCCAGTCACCGCAGCGCCAATGCCAGGCAGTAAGGGAATCAGCCAAATGACTTTCATAAGTCGAAATTCTTACGCTATCGCGTGACGCTACCAGCGCATCACGTTCATTTCATCAATGTTTACTGTTTCCTTGTTGCGGTAGAACGCCAGAATGATCCCCAGGCCGACCGCCGCTTCCGCAGCCGCCACGGCGATCACAAAGATGGCGAAGACTTGCCCCGTCACGTGCTGCCACTGCTGCGAGAAGGCCGCTAGATTGACGTTCACGGCGTTCAACATCAGTTCGATCGACATGAAGATGATGATGATGTTGCGACGCACCATCACTCCGATGACGCCGATCATGAAAAGTGCCGCCGACAAAACCATGTAATGCGACGGGGTGATCTCGAGCACGATGTTGTGACCCTCTTACAATTCCCGCTGCGCCAGGACGATGGCACCGACCATCGCTACGAGCAGCAGGATCGACGCAAGCTCGAATGGAATCAGATAGTTCGTGTAGAGCAGCCACCCAACCTGTTCGACGTTGCCACCCTCGATCACCTCTCCCGCGGCCAAGACGGCCGGTGCCGACGGGTTAGTGGAGCTGTACACGATTATGGCCAGGAACTCAGCCAGCACGGCGCCCGCCACGGCCACACCCAGACGTGTCTGCCGGCGCGGATCCTGATGTGTCTCGGGAGCCCGTTTCAGATTGACGAGCATAACCACGAATAGATACAGCACGACGATGCCGCCGGCATAGACCAGCACTTGAATAACCGCTAGAAACTCCGCACCCAATAAGACGTACAACATCGCCACGAAGAGAAAGCTCGCCACCAGAAACAGCACACTGTGCACGGTATTACGGGTGCTGATAACAAGCACCGCGAACCCTAAAATGAAGGCCGACAAGCCATAAAAGACGATCGCTTCACCCATGTTGTCAGACCGCCTACAACAGAACTTTCGCGACTCCCGTCACCACGACGTTGCCGATCGCAATCGGGATGAGCACTTTCCAGCCCAACCGCATCAATTGGTCGTAGCGGTAGCGCGGCAAAGTGGCCCGGATCCAAAGAAACACATAGAGAAACACGAATGTCTTGAACAGGAACCAAATCCACGACGGCACGAACTCGAGAAAACCAAGCACCTCCACACTGGGAAACGGCCTGAGCCACCCGCCCAGAAAAAGCGTGGTCGCCACACACGAGATGACGATCATATTGGCGTACTCAGCGAGAAAGAACAGTGCGAAACGCATACCGCTGTACTCGGTATGGAACCCACCGGTTAGCTCTTGCTCGGCTTCCGGCAAGTCGAACGGCGCGCGATTAGTTTCTGCCAGACCGCCAATAAAGAAGACGACGAACGCTACCGGCTGCGCGAACGCAAACCAGAGACCGGCTTCGCGCTGCGACTCGACGATACCGACCATGCTCAGTGTGCCAGCCATCAAGACCATGCTGACCAGAGTCATTATCACAGCCACTTCGAAGCTGATGAGCTGTGCCGACGCACGAAGGCTCGACAATAGCGGA